>DAIRES010000246.1:2733-4417 GCA_036795465.1 Hyphomonadaceae bacterium | reverse complement strand
TGGGATCGTGTGTTCGAAGCCGCCATCGCCCGCGTCAACGCCAACGAAGTGCGCGGCAACAAGGGCCTGCAGGATCTGATCCAGGGCGACCTGATGAAGGAATGCGAGCGTCTCGCTGGCGATCTGGGCCTGATCGTACGCGCGGCGTCCGTCAGCTGGGCGCTCAATGAAGTCGAGAAGGCGGAAGCCACACGCGCTGCCGCCGAACGCGAAACCGCCAAGCTGGAGTTCGATTTCGAGACGCTGAAGCGCGATCTTGAGCGCGAGAACATCACCACGTCGGTCAAGATGAACTACAAGACCGGCATCGATAAGCTCGAGATCGAGAATGAAGCCGATCTCAAGCGTGTCGTTCTCGACAACGAGATCGAGTTTGCCGATGCGCGCGAGACGGGCGCCCGCATTGCCGAAATGAAGGTGCTTGAGCACGAGATCAACAAGCTGAAGACCGAGCGCCTGGCCAAGTTCCAGGGTGAACTGCAGCAGGCGACGCATGACGGCGTCGATCTCAAGTTGATCACGGAACGTCGCCGTGTTGTGGAGCGCAACACGGAATCACTCGACCGTTCGCACCAGCTCGCGCTGCGTGGCCTTGAGCGTGATTACGATCGTGAGACCCGCGAGCTTCAGCGCGATGAACGCCGCGATGACCGCGAGTTCGATCGTGAGGGTCGCACACTTCAACGTCAGGAAGATCGCGGTAATCGCCTTGAGGACCGTGAAGACGAGAAGGTTCGTCGCAAGGAAGACCGCGATTACGATTACGAAACGCGCGACAGGAACCTCAACATCCAAGGCAAGGAGCGCGACTACGGCTTCGACACCCGCAAGAAGGAAGTCGATGTCGGCGACAAGGAAGAATACGCCCGCATCGCGCGCCAGCGTGAGCAGGACAAGGCTGCCCGCGACAAGATCAAGGACCTGCAGGGTCTTGAGATGGATATCGAGCGCGACCGCCTCGATCGCCGCATCAAGGAAGCCGACAAGGCCCACGAGCGCGACATGGACCAGCGCAAGCTCGAAGCCCAGCGCGAAGCCGATCGCCTGGTGCTCGGCGCCAAGATGACGCCGGAGCAGATCCTTGCGGTGAATGCGGGCCTCAGCCCGGCCGTCGCCAAGGTTCTTGAAGAGCAGGCCAAGGCGCAAGGCGTCGACAAGGCCGCGCAGATGGACCTGATGCGGCAGATGGTCGAGCAGGCCAACCGGCAGGCGGTCCGTTCGGAAGAGCAGGCGCGCGCTATGTTCCAGGCCGGCATGAACGGCGCTGTTGGTGTCGCTGCCGGTGCGGGCGGCAAGGGCAATCCGGTGCTCGGCATTCTGGCTGGCGACGAGACGGTCGAGTGCCCGAAATGCACCCGCGTCAATCCGGCGAAGGCTAAGTTCTGCGTCGGTTGCGGCGAACAGCTCCGCAAATAAGGGGCTAGTCCATGACTGGACCTACGGGCGCACCAGACCGCATTTCGCCGTGCTGCTATCAGCACGCGTTGGCGAAGGACGCCGTGTTCTGCGGCGAATGCGGCAAGCCGCTGCTGCGCTGCATGGCGTATCAGGAATGCGGCGGGCTGGTTGGGGACGATGGATGCTGCTCCGTCTGCGTGCGGCCACAGCTGTTCCTCGACAAGGATGCGGTGACGGATGTGAAGGCCGGCGGCGTGCTCGTGCTGCCGCTGGTGTTCTACAATGC
>DAIRES010000246.1:0-2633 GCA_036795465.1 Hyphomonadaceae bacterium | reverse complement strand
TGGTCATCAACCAGACGATCAACGCGTCCGGCGTCGGCGCGGGTGGCGATACCGTTTATGCCCCGATCCGTCTGGAGACGATGGCTGAGAGCGGTCGCAAGGTCGCTGAAACGGGCGGCAAGGCGGCGGAGCTTGGCCTGCAGCGCGCTGACAATTTCGAGGCGTCACAGGGCATTCGCGGCTATGCCGATGGTGCGCTTAAGGGCTCCGTTGTGTCTCGCAGCGCGCGCATCGTCTGGAAAGGCTTTGGCGACCACAACCCGGCAGCGGGACCGATTACCACCGGCGACAGCATTCTCGCGCTTGGCCGTGGCAAGGGCGCGGCCGAGGGCGGCGACAATCTTCTTCAGCTGCTGGCCTACGGCTCTGACGGAAAGCTCGATGAACAGTTGAGCCAGGCGATCTCGCGCCGGCATATCGAGCTGTTCATTCAAAGCGGCCGGCTCTGTGCGCGCGTCACCGGCTCCGCCGGCATCATGATCGGCGATCACAAGCACGGCGCGGACGATGCGATCGCCCTGATCAATCACGGCGACACCATCAAGGTGCTGCCGAAATTCCCGGACGCGATCGGCCTGCAGGTGCGCATGCGCGCCAACCACGGCCAAATCGACGAGATCACCATCACCCGCGTTCCAGCTCTGCCCGAGGCGAATTCGCGATGAAATGTCCAAACTGCCAGAGCGATGTTCCAGCCGATGCAAGGTTCTGCGGCGAATGCGGCCAGGCCATGCGCCAGCTGGGCAAGAGTCTCGTCGAGGAGCCGAGCGCATCGGACGGGCCTGACCTGTCGGGCCTGCGCACCATCGACGATATGGAAACCAGGCCGCCGCGCGGTGAATCGCAGCGGCTGATGCAGCCCGGAGAAGTCTTTGCCGGCCGCTATGAAGTTTCCAAAGTCATCGGCGAAGGCGGCATGGGCGTGGTCTATCGCGCGCACGACAAGCTGACCGAGAAGGACGTCGCGCTGAAGCTGATCCGCGCCGATCGCCTTGCCGGCAAGGATGCCGTGAAGCGCCTGATCCGCGAAGGCGTCACCTCGCGCGACATTCGCCATGCGAATGTCGTGGCGGTTTATGACGTGGGCGATGCCGGCGGTCAGCCCTACATGTCGATGGAATTTCTCGGCGGTCAGTCGCTGCGCGCGTGGAACCGGAAGCGGCTGCAATCTAGCTCTGATTGCTCGATGCGGACGGCGGCAAACATCATCGCGGAAATTCTCGCTGGCCTTGATGCCGCCCACAAGGCAGGCGTCGTCCACCGTGATCTCAAGCCCGAGAACGTGATGCTGACGGGCGAGCCGAACGATCAAGGCGCGCAACTCAAGATCCTCGATTTCGGCGTGGCGCGTGCGGCTGGCGCAGGCGATACCGGCGCGACCTCGCTGGGCACGCGGGGCTACATGGCGCCCGAACAGATCACGGCGCCGGATGCAGCGCAGCCTTCAGCCGATCTCTATTCGCTGTCGGTCATGTTCTATGAGCTGCTCGTCGGGGTTGTGCCGCAAGGCCATTGGCAACCGCCCAGTGGCGGTCGCAGCGATGTGCCGCCTGCGATCGACAAGCTGATCGAGCGTGGGCTTGCGAACAATCCGCGCGTGCGTCCGCAGAATGTCGCCGAATATGGAAAGTTGTTGGCCGAGGCGATGAAGTCTGGCGGCGGCAATCTTTCGAGCGCGTTTGCGCCCTGGCTGGAGAAGATCGAGCAGTCGGGCTTCAAGCCGCTTGTCGACAACATCAAGAGCAATCTCGACAAGGCCGGGCTTCACACGCAGCCACATCAGCCGCAGCTCGCCGGGCCGAACTCCGGCGCTGCCCCTGCCCCGTCCGGCAAGAGGAACATGTGGCAGTGGTTCATGTACGACGTCACCAAGCGTTACGCCGACGGCAAGGGTCGCGCGCACCGGATGGAATACTGGTCGTTCCTCGTGATGGTGACGGTGATCTATGTGGTTACCTTGATGATCGATGTGGAGATTTTCGCGGAGTCGTTCGGCGGCTCGGCGGATTACATGTTCCAGGCGATGGCGCAGGGCGCTTATCAGCCGCCGGTCACCGGCGTTGTTTCATTGGCGCTTCTCGCGCCGATGCTGGCTGTCTCCAGCCGGCGCCTGCATGACATCGGTCAGAGCGGCTGGCTCGCCATCGCATGCGTGTTTCCGCTCTTTGCGATCATTGCCGGTTTTCCAGCAGGACAGAAGGGCGAGAACAAGTACGGGCCCGATCCGCTTGAGGCTGCGGGATGATCGGCCCGCAGCGCCGGTCGCAGAACCCTGACAGCGCGCGGTTCTGCGGGAAGCGTCGCATGACGTTGATCTCGCGGCGGCCAGAACAGGTAGGAGAGCCGAGATGGCGGAGACTTACATCAATCGCGTGAAGGGCGATCAGTTATCCGGCGCCCTGCGGCCCGAAGGCCGGGTCAAGGCGCCGACGCTTGCGTTCAAGGCGGGCGGGCGTGAGGAGAGCGTCGATCTTCGCGGCAAGTTCGGGCCGGTCTGGGATCAGGGTGAACTCAACTCATGCACCGCGTGCGCCACGGTTTCAGCCGTGGAGTATCTGTTCGCGCAGCGCGAGGGCAAGTGGCTGATGATGTCGCCGCTGTTTGTCTATTTCAACGCGCGCAAGATCAGCGGC
>DAIRES010000050.1:4850-21137 GCA_036795465.1 Hyphomonadaceae bacterium | reverse complement strand
CTGGGCGCCGGATCACGCGCGTCGCGAAATTCGGCGCCCGCGGCTGGGGCTGGCGAGAGACAGCTGAGCCGCGGGCGCCTCGTTCCTCTTAGCCGGGCGTCGAGTCCGGGCCGGGAGGGACGATGGGGGTTTCGCTAGGCTACGGGAGCCGCGAGGAAATCGATGTAGCGATTGGTGAAGTTGGGGATGTTCGGGAAAATCGAGGCGATCTGCGTGTCGGTCAATCCGAACCAGCGCCCCATCGTGCCCGCGTACTGATCGACTGACATCTGCGGGATCAGGACGTTGTTGGCCATGTTCGGATTCTGGAACGTGCCCGAATCCACGCCGACAGTCGGGAACTGGCCATAGACATCGCCGCCCCTGACCGCACCACCCATGACGAACTGGTGCGATCCCCATGCGTGGTCGGTGCCGTCGCCGTTGGTGGTGAAGGTGCGCGAGAAGTCCGACGCGGTGAACGTCGTGACCTGATTGCGCATGTCGACGCCGTTGATGTTGGCCAGCGTGCTGTCGAAATACGCCATCGCATGAGAGAGGTACGCCATCAGCGCAGCATGCGATGTGTTCTGGTTGTCGTGCGTATCGAAACCGCCCATCGATACGAAGAAGACCTGGCGGCGGATGCCGAGGGCCTGGTTGGCGGCGATGGTCTTGGCGACGGTCTGCAACTGCACGGCCAGCGGGTTGTTCTGGTTGGCGCGGTTGATGGGATTGAGCACCAGCGAAGGCGCGGGCACGGACGCGCCGGGCGCGCCGGCGGCGAACTGGGCGTTGAGCAGGTCAGCAGCGTCCTGCGAGCGGATGACCTTGGCGCCATAGTCCTGCATGAAATAGCTGGAGCCGGCTGTATCGCGGATGATTTCGCGCAGGCGAGCGCCCTGACCGCTGGTTCCATAGATCGCAGAAGTGTTCGCGGTGGCGCCGTTGATCCGGATGGCGGGGTTCGTCTGGTTGGTGGACATCTGGTACTGGACGACATTCTGCCCGGCGAGCAGCACGGCGTTGCCGGACGTAGATATCGCGGTGAAGACAGAGTTGGCGCCGTTGGTGGACATCAGCTGATCCGCCATCAGGCCGCCCCAGCCGCGGCGTGCACCCTCTGCGGAGCCTGACTGCCATGTCGATTGCTGGTCGTTGTGCGACATAAGGTTGACGGGCAGCGGGACCGAATAGTTGCGGTACTGCGTCTTGGTGGTGGGAACGATGAGCGGGCCTACGTTGGCGGCGACGGCAAGGCGGCCGCCATTCCACGCCGGCAGCAGAGGCGCGAGGTGCGGGTTCAGCGCGAATGTGCGGGAGGACGCGCTCGTGCCCGGCGGCACGGGATTGGGGTTGAGCGTGGAGATCGGCAGGACGCCGCCCCATGCCTCGGGGAAGCTGTAGCCGTCGACCCCGCCCGGCAGCACGCGGCCGGTGACGGAGTTGGTTCCGCCCGGCGCGGTCGCCGCCGTGCCGGCGGGCATAAGGGCGATCGGGTTGTCGCCCTGCCGACGGGCCGCCCAGTAGCGACCCCAGCTGTCGGGATCGGTGGGAAGGACCATGTTGTTGGTGTCGTTGCCGCCGAGCAGGAAGATGCAGACCAGCGCCTTGTAAGGCGTGCTCGTCTGCGCGGCGGCGCTGCCCATGGTGGCGAGCTGGAAGCCGAAGGTGGACGCGGCGGCGCCGACCGCGGAGAGCGCGGTGGCGCGGCGGAGGAATTCGCGGCGGGTGGCGTTGGACATGCTCATGTTCGGGTCCTCAACGCTGGATCAGGTATTCGGGAGCGGCCATCGAGAAGAGGATCGCCGTTCGCGCTCGGTTGTATTTCGCCGTGTCGATAGCCGCCTGGTTTGAGCCGGTGGCCGCAGGAATGGCGACGGCATTGACCGCCGCGATGATGCGATCGCGCAGCGTGGTGCTCATCTGACCGTAGAACAGCAGGTTGTTCATGCGATCGACGAGGGAGCTTGCGTTATCGGCCAGCGCGATCTCTGCGCTGTAGTTGGCGCGCACGTCGCGGCCACTACCGCCCTGTGGCGTGTTGCCCATGCCGTTGGTGATGACGTCCTGAATGTAGTTGATGTAGGCGGCGGCGGTCACTTCATCGACGACCTGGAATTCGGGCGCGACGAGGCTGCGCTGACCGAGCTGGGTCGTGCCGGGGGGCGTGAAGCCGGGGCGCCAGAAGTTGAACACCGAGGGCGAGGTCAGCGGCGTCTGGTTGAGCGCGGTGTTCGCACTGGTGGACGGGATCAGATAGTTGTTGGTCTGCGACGTGGCGCCAAAGGCGCGCGCCCAGTTGGTCATGCGGATGAGCGGTTCACGCAGCTTTCCGAAGGAAGCGGAGCTGACGGCGGCGCTGGTGTTGCGTGCTTCGGTGTCTGTCAGGATGGCGCGGACGACGGCGGCGAGATCGCCCCGCACGCCGGAGCCATTGTTTGCGAACACGGCGGAGACGCGGCCGACATAGGCGGGGGTGGGGTTTGACGTGACCAGCTGCTGGATGAGGCGGCGCGAGATAAAGGGCGCGGTGTTGGCGTGGTTGAACAGCCGGTCGAGCGCGATATCGAGCTCACCGCCGATATTCGTCGCGGGGCCTGCCGGAATGGTCGTGCCGAGGAAGGTCTTCGCCGATGTGGAGTGGAAGTTCGGGTAGAAGAGCATCGGCGTCCAGTTGGCTTCGTGCAGGCCGCCGCCGTTGAAGAACGAGTAGTTGTTGAGCACGGTGCTGTACCAGCTGATGCCGGTGAACACCTTGGCGAGGCCGGCGATGTCGGCCGAAGTGTAAGTGGGAATGGTCTGGCCGTTGTTGAGGCGCGGCGTGCCGTCGGCGTTCAGCTCGACGAGGCCGATGGTCATGAGCTGCATGACTTCGCGCGCGTAGTTTTCGTCCGGGGTACGCGTGCCGGCGGCGTCTTCCTTCTGGTTGGCGAGGAAGGTGAGATAGCGGCCCATCATGGGATGGAGCGTCACGTCCTCGAGCAAGGTGCGGAAGTTGCCGAAGGCGTTGCCGGTGAGCATGTCGTAGTAGGACGCTGCGCCGCGGGGATCGATGACTTCGTCGTTCAGCGAGATGACGAAAATCTGGGAGAGCGCGAAGGCGACACGCTGGCGGAGCTGGTCCTGCCCGCTGATCGCCTGGCGCCACCATGACTGGTAGAAGGCGTCGTCATCGGCATAGCCGACAGCGGCGACAATGGCCTGGACGTGGGCCAGATGGCTGATGCTGGCGCGCGGGGCCGACATCTGGGACGTGATCCAGCCATTGATGCTGCCGCCCGAGACGACGCCCTGGATGGTCGCTTCCGTGGGGCCGAAGGTGGCCTGTGTCAGAAGGCGTGCGGCTTCCGACTGGGTTGGCGGGGTCGAGGTTGTGGTTCCACCGCCGCCGCCGCCGCCTCCGCCTCCACCTCCACCGCCTCCGCCGATGACGCCGCCTCCGCCGCTGTCACCGCCGCCTCCACCTCCGCCGCCTCCGCAAGCTGCGAGAAGGCCGGCCATGGCGATGACGACAAGATGACGCTTGAGCAAGCGAAGCATGGGCAAACTTTTCATCCCCAAGCCCCTCCAGATCAAAGCGCCTCTCTCAGCGGGAACATGCTGGAGCGGAGGACCGGAATGGCGATACGAAAAACGTGGCAGTCATCCGCGAAACCGCGGCAGTCTTTCAGTCCGCCCCGTCGATACAACACCGACCCGGTGAACCCCCACGCCTTGACTGTTACTCAGTTAACGCAGCTATGCCAATTAATTTCCGTGTAAGTTCGGGGCGGCGTTGCATCTGCCCGAATGTCAGTCGCGCGCAGCGTTTGTTGCGCAGCCGAACTAGCCAGCCGCGCGAACATGAACGAGAAATTTCGCCTGCGCTACTTTGCGGGCGTCAGTTTGATGACTCTCTCGGCGACGCGGTCGACGGCCTCGCGGCTGAAGGCGAGCGGGACGTAGGAGCCCTCTGCCCACATCGGGAACAGGTCACGGTAGTGGGCGCTGTAGGGATCGCCTGACTGGCCGGGCGTGTTCATCACCACGGAATTATCCCAGGCGCCGACATCCATCACCATGCGCACGGAGGCGCCGGCTGTGACGTTGAAGTCCGAGGCGCGGTAGGTTTGCGCGCGTGGCGTGGAGGATGAGCCGGGAGTCTGCAGCGGGCCGATGCTCATCTGCGCCTTGAGTTGCGGATCAGCGAGAACGGAGATGGCGGGGTCCCACTTGGCGTGGTGGAGACGGCCCCATGTCCAGCTGTGCGGATCACCGCCGAGGCGTTGGGCGAGTTCGTCTGTCGCCGCTTTCAGGCTTTCGAGGATGATGGTGTTGCGGGCTTCTGTCGGCTTGGCGCCGAGGCGGCTATCGGGCTTTTCGAGATAGGCGAGGATGGCTTCGAGATGGCCGTTGCCGACGATCTCGCGCGCGGCGGCGGGCGTGACTTTCGCGACGACAGCTTTGCCGAGATGCTTGTTGGCCCAGACTTCGTAGATGGAAGCGGCGGCGCTATCGACAGTCTCGTTGCCGTCCCATGCGGTGAGCAGCTTCAGGGCGTGATCGACATTCATGCCCATCGTGCCGCCGGGGACGTTCTTGATGAGCGCGACGAAGCGGCGGGCTTGCGGGCTGGTCGAGTCGGTCTGCAGCTTCATGGAGTCGAGCAGGCTGACCTTGGGCGTGGCGGCGAGGACTTCCTTGATGCGGGTGACACGCGAGGGATCGGTCCATTCGAAGGCGACCTTGCGCTCTTCCGCAGGATAGCCGCTGGGCAGGTTGTATTCGTTGGCGGTGGCGAAGAAGCCTTCCTTAGGATTGAGGACGGAAGGCAGCATGTCTTTCGAGAAGAAGCCCTGCCATTCATAGCGGCCATCGCCGGGGACGGGCATGAGACCATCCCAGTTCTTGCGGACAGGCGTGCGGCCCGAGGCGGCCCAGCCGACATTCCCTTTGGTGTCGGCATAGACAAGGTTCAGCGGCGGGGCGCCCCAGTTGAAGCTGGCGGCCTTGAAATCATCCCATGTCTTGGCGTGCGTGAGGCGTGATGATCCGAAATAGCCGGAGAGGCCCGGTTCGGCCCAGATGCTGCGCATGGCGAAGGCTTTGTTCTTGCCAGCGTCGCGCGCCATGACGGGACCGTGGCGTGTGAACTTCAGCTCGACCTCGCGCGGCCCCTGGCCGCGTACGTCGATCGTCTGCTTCTCGACGGTCATCTTCTCCCACTTGCCGCCATAGCGGTAGGAGTCCGGGTCTTTAGGGTTGGTCTCGTAAACGTAGAGATCTTCCTGATCCATGGCGAAGATGGTGATGCCGAAGGCGATGTCTGCGTTGTGGCCGATGGAGACGCCGGGCAAGGCGGGCTCGCCTGCGCCGATGATGTTCAGGCCCGGCGCATTTAGGCCTACCACATAGCGCAGCGACGGGACGCCCAGCTGGCGGTGAGGATCATTGGCGAGGATGGGACGACCGGTTTCGGATTTCGACGGCGCGACGACCCAGTTGTTGGAGCCTTCGTTGAGCTGCTTGTCCATCAACTCGGCAAGGCGCGTTTCGGGATCGACCAAAGCCTGTGTCCGGTTCTTGATCGCGTCGAAATCGACCTGACGGGTGGCGAGCTCATAATCGCTCAAAACATCCTTCGGGATATCGCAAGGATCGAGACCTGCGGGAACGACGCGCTTGTGGGAGACGGGATCAAGCTTGCGACGGAGAAGATCGGCATCGACGCCGGCGGCGCAGGCGACGCGCGCGCGCACAACCTCTGACGTTACGTTGGAGACGAGCGCGTGGCTGCGGATGCGCAGCACGTCTTCCGGACGCCACTCTTCGGGCGTGGAGTTGGTCAGCTTGAACTCGACCGGCAGCGGCCTCGCCTGGGCCCGCACGTCGCCAATATAGGCGTTGATGCCGGCGGTGAACGCCTCGACCGAGGCGCGCGCGTCGGGCGCGTAAGCGGCCCACTCCTTCTCCATATCGCCGCGATAGAGGAAGAGACGGGCGGCGCGATCCTGCTCGACATAGTCGGGACCGAAGGATTTGGAGAGCAGGCCGAGGCCCCGCTTGCGCCAGAGGTCGATCTGCCAGAGGCGGTCGCGTGCTGCGTTGTAGCCCTGCAGGAAGAAGGCATCGCGCTCCGACTGGGCGAAGATATGCGGAATGCCCCAATGGTCGACCACGATTTCGGCGGGAGCGGTGAGGCCGTGGACGGGCCATTCCTCTCGGGCCACAGCCGAGGATGTTGGCCCCTGAGCGGAGGCAGCCAGAGCGGCCGTCAGCGCGATGGCCAGAACAGTCGCGATCCTTGACGATTTGGTTGCCATGACGCCCTCCACTTGCCCGACAAAGGATCGGATGCGGATTGCGGGTTGTCAAAGCCGCGCGGGTTGAAAACGGCGTGTGATGACGCTGTTTAGCGACACTTCAGCTGGGCCTGACGCTCGCGGACCATCTTCTGGGCATTATCGCGGTCGAGCTGGGTCAGGACGCCGCGCTTGTCGAGTTCGATCCAGACCTGCTCGGCCTTCGCATAGATGGGGCAGGCTTCCTTCGCGATGTTGTTGTCGGCGTACAGGTCCGCCAGCATGGCTAGCGTGACGCCGTAGGATCGTACCTGCTCTGGCCGCGAACTGGTCTGGCGCACCAGCTCCTCACTCTTCGCCAGCTCTTCGCGCAACAGCGCCACGCCTTCATCAAACCGGCCCGACATGGCCAGCGCCTGAGCGAGCGCGGAATGAACGATGCGCTGGGTGCGTTGCGCGCCAGTGTCTTCAGGCTGGTATTGCAGCAGGGTCGGCATCAGGGCTGCGGCTGCCTGCATTTCGCGGAGCCCGTCTTTCGGGCGGTTGAGGCCAAGCAAGGTAGCGCCGAGGCCCCAGTGGGCTTCGATTGCCAGCCTCTGGCCGAGCATGTCGTCTGGATGAGACGCAAGGTAGCTGGATGTGATCTCGACAAGCCGCGCATAGACCGGCTCGGATTCAGGGACGCTGACGCCATAATAGACGGACTCGGCCAGCGCATCGTAGAGGCGCGCCAGCACGTACTGGGTTTCGCGCGCGTCGATCGGATCGGGTGTCAGGCTTTCGGCGACGGCGATACCTTTGCGGGCGTGGGCCTGGCTTTCCGTGTAGGCGCCCTTCCAGTTGCCAAGGATAGCAGATTCCATCTCATGCTGGGCGGTGAGGAGTTTTGCGACGCGCGTATCGGGCGGGATAGCGGCGATATACCTGCTTGCCTGCGCCAGCAGCTCTGTTGCGCTGTCCAGTTCCTGCCGCGAGTTCATGGCGATAGCGGCATGACGGATGGCGACACGCGCACGAAGGATCAGCGTGCCCGTGTTAGCGGGATCGGTCTTCTGCAGGCGGGCCGCGATTTGATCGGCCCGGTCGAGGTTTTCGAGAGCGCCGACAGGGTCGCCCAGGCTGGCGCGCGAGCGACCGGCCTGAAGTTCCGCGATGCGTGAAAAGCCATCGGCGGCTTCGAGCAGCACGTCGGACGGCGCGGAGGGCGTATCGGCGAGCTGGTTGAGATAGCCCTGCGCGACGCGGGCAACATCCCGGCGCATGGCAAGCGTTTGCGGCGTGCGTTCGAGGCGGTCGTACACGTCGTAGAGAAGGTATTTCGCGAGATTGCGCACTTCGGCGAAGCGGGCTTCGGCCTGCTTGCGCGCGAAGTCTGCCTGCGCATAGAGCGTTGAGGTGAGCATCAGCGCGATGATGAGGCCGAAGCCGCCAATGGTGACGGCGACAACGCGCCAGCGGCGGCGGCGGATAAATTTGCGGAAGACATAGACGCGGTCGTCCGCATGGGCGGCGATGGGCCGGGTTTCCAGCCAGGCGCGCAGATCAGCCGCAAGCGCGACCGCGGCTTGGTAGCGATCTTCAGGCGCAGCGGCGCAGGCGCGTTCGATGATGTCGTCGAGATCGCCCTGCACGAGGCGGGCACGATTGGAGCGCCACTCACCGGAGCGGGCGGCAAAGGCGGCTGACCTTGCGATGGCTTCAGACGTGAGCACAGTATGCTGCGCGCGGCGTGCGGCATCGCCGGTGAGCAACGCCCGCAGGATGGCGCCAAGGGCGAACACGTCGTCGGCGGGGGTTGGACTCGCGCCTGTCTCGCGCTGGGGGCTGGCGTAGCCCGGAGTTTGCGGGTGCAGGCTGATGTCGTCTGCATCGCGCAGGACGCGGGCGACGCCGAAATCAACGACCTTGGGGTCTCCTGCCTCGTTGATGAGGATGTTGGCGGGCTTGAGATCGGCGTGGACGATGAGGTTCTGGTGTGCGTGCTGTACGGCATCGCAGATGGCGATCATCTTCTCGACGATCTGACGCGGTGAGAGATCGGCGCTGGCGGCGTAGGCGTCGATGGGCGCGCCGCGGACCAGCTCCATGATGAAGTAAGGCGCGCCGGTTTCGTCGACGCCGCCGTCATACAGTTGCGCGATATGGCGATGGCTGAGCGTGGCGAGGACGCGGCGCTCGCGGTCAAACAGGGCGCGGGAGGTTTCGGGCAGGAGCGATGGACGCACACGCTTGATGGCGACGGCATGGTCGAACAGGCCATCGTCGCGGGCGCCGACGAAGACTTCGCCCATACCGCCCTGACCGAGAAGATCGACGATGCGGTAATGACCGATGCGCGTGGGCATTGGGCCGGCCGTGGGTTGCAGGCCGCCGGTGGGCATGGCGCGCTCTGCGGCGGCATCCGCGCGGAGGAGCTTTTTCACTTCACGGAAAAGCAAGTCGTCGGCGCCGCAAGTGGAGACAAGCCAGCTTTCACGCTCAGCATCGTCGTCGATGTCGAGAGCGTTCTCGAACACGGCGAAGGCGCGCCTTGTGAGGCTGGTGTCCATCGCCCTAACGCTGGCCCAGCTCGGAGACGAGCCAAGCGCGGGCGGCGCGCCACTGGCGTTTCACGGTGCGGACGGAGACGCCGTCGATCTCGGCGATTTCCTCGAGCGTGAGGCCGGCGAAATAGCGCTGCTCGACAAGGCGGGCATGATCGGGGGCGACGGCTTCGAGTTTCGACAGGGCGCGGTCGAGGTCTTCGAGGTCGATGCTCTGGGCGCCGAGTTCGGGCGGGAGCTGGGTGGAGACGGGCGGCGCCTGGCGCTTGGCGGCGCGCATGCGGCGAATCTCGTCGATCAGGATCTGGCGCATGACGCGGGCGGACAGCGACAGGAAATGGGTGCGCCCCTTGAAGTCGAGCCGGTTGAGGCCGGACAGGCGGATGACCGCTTCGTGGGCAAGGTCTGTCGGCTGGATCTGGAGGGCGGCGGCGTCGCCGTTCAGGACGCGGCCAGCTACCTTGCGGAACTCGTCATAATGGGCGCGCAGAAGCTCGTCGCGTGCAGCAGCTGCTGCTCCGCGCCCGCTGTCAGCGCGCTGCCTGTCTGGTTCGGACACCAATTACCCCTGCGCGCGAGATTAATCACGCGTGACGCAGCCCTGCAAATGCCAGACCCGCTCGCCCGGTGCGGGAAGCAAATAATACGCAGGTTTCTGAGTCCCGTTTTCCAGCGAAATACGCTTGCAGAGGTAGAAGCGGGAATCCGGAACATCCGCCGGGCCGTGATGATCGTGCAGACTCCGGAAAAACCCTCCCCGGACCTGCAGGGTGATTGCCCCGCTTCACCAGTTCATGGGTTGAGCGGGGACGCATGCCGGGCGGGATTGCTCATGACGAGCAGTTCCGCCCGAATTGCTTTGGATCAGGTCTGGAACAGGGCGGCGTGGGCTTCGCGGAGCAGGTTCTTCTGGACCTTGCCCATGGCGTTGCGCGGCAGATCAGCCACGAAGATCACCCGCTTGGGGGCCTTGTAGGCGGCCAGCTGCTGGCGGGCGGCGGCGATGACGGCGGCTTCCTCGCCCTGTCCGGTGCAGATGGCGGCGACGGCTTCGCCGAAATCCGGGTGAGGCAGGCCGATGACGGCGCTTTCCGTGATGCCGGACATCTCGTCGAGGACGAGTTCGACCTCTTTCGGATAGACGTTGTAGCCGCCGGAAATGATCAGGTCCTTGGCGCGGCCGGATATCCAGACGCGGCCGTCAGGGTCGACGCGGCCAACGTCGCCGGTGATGAAGAAGCCGTCGATGGTGAATTCGGCGGCGGTCTTTTCGGGCATGCGCCAGTAGGCGGAGAAGACGCTGGGGCCGCGGATCTGGATGACGCCGGTCTCGCTGTCGCCATCGGTGCGCAGCTCGACGCCGGGAAGCGGGAAGCCGACGCTGCCGGCGATGCGGTCTCCCTCCAGCGGGTTCGTGGTGATGATGACGGCTTCGCTCATGCCGTAGCGCTCGAGGATGCGCTGGCCGGTGCGTTGTTCGAAGTCGGCGAAGGTGGATGGCAAAAGCGGCGCGGAGCCTGAGATGAACAGGCGGACGTTGCGAGCGACGTCTGCGTTGAAGGCGGGGTTGGCGAGCAAGCGTGTGTAGAAGGTGGGCACGCCCATCATGACCGTGGAGCGCTGGAGGCCTGCGAGGACGTCTGCATCGGAAAATTTCGGTAGCCAGACCATCGGGGCGCCTGAGAGCAGCGCGCAATGCAGCGCGACGAACAGGCCGTGGACATGGAAGACCGGCAAGGCATGGAGCAGCACGTCCTTGTCCGAGAAGCCCCAGGCCGCGTGGAGAGCGGTGGCGTTCTCTGCAAGATTGCCATGGCTGAGCATCGCGCCCTTGGAACGCCCCGTCGTGCCGCTGGTGTAGATCAGCGAGGCGAGGTCGCCAGCTTCGCGGGGAATTGGGTGGGCGAGCATTTCCGCGCCTTCCGTGTCGCGGACGAAGGCCGGCGGATCGGTGACGAAGACCTTTGGTTCGGCATCGCCGAGGAAATAGTCGATCTCGTTGCGCGTATAGGCGGCGTTGAGCGGCACGAAGACGGCGCCGGCCATCAGGACCCCCAGATAGACCATGATCACTTCGGGAGACTTCTCGGCCTGCAGCGCGACACGGTCGCCGGGCCTGACACCATCCGCGATCAGACGCGCGGCGACACGGGCGGCAGCGGATGCGAGCGCGCCATAGCTGATCTCGCTACCGTCCGGAAGGATGAAGCACGGCGCCGAGCGGTCAGTCGGGAAGCGCGAGGAAAGCAGGTCGAAGAGATTTGCCGACATCACACCATTGATCCGCTTCAGGCGTCCGGGTCGCGGACAACCACGTCCCACTGCCAGGAACTGAAGAGATATTGCCCGCCGCCGGGCCGATCAGTCAGCGCCACTTGCACCTTGAATCTGGAGCCAACCGGGTAGTCAGTCACGAGGCTCTTGTTGCCCTCGACCAGCATGGTGGGCGGAAAAGCCTGACCGGCGACAGGACGAAGGAGGACAGGAGCTGCGGCCCCTTGAACGCGCTTTCCTTCGAAGCTCTCGATATCGATTGTCTGGGACATTTTGGGCGGGATCATGAGGGTCGGTTCCTTGGCAAATATCCGGGCCGGATCACCGCGAAACGCGTGCGCAATCCCGAAAGGGTTTCACGCAGTATCACACTGCATCAGCGAGCCGGTCAGAAATGATGCAGTCAGCGGTCACAAGAGCCGCTGGCGGAGAGGATGAGATTCGAACTCACGATAGGGTTACCCCTATACGCCCTTAGCAGGGGCGCGCCTTCGACCACTCGGCCACCTCTCCGCTTGGCGCCTACGTCAAGCGAGCGGACTTCCTAGCGGGATTTGGGGCAGGTGCAAGCCTGAAGGGGTTTGCAGCGAAAAAGCCCCGAAAACAGGTGCTCCGGACCCTGCCCGACCCTCAACGCACGCGGGTTTCGCCGGCGCGGGCCTTCAGCACGATGCCATCTTCCGGCGTAATGAAGCGGGCTTTGACCAGATCGTCGACGTTCCGTCGCACGGCGGCTTCATAGGTCTGCTGGTCCGGATAGAGGCTGACGAGCTTTACCGCGTCGAACGGGATTTCGTGGCCGGCGATGCGGCAGAAGGACAAGCCGGTAGAATTGCCGTTCCAGGTAGAGGTCGGCACATCCACCCATGGCGAGCGGATGCCGCCCTTCACATTGCCATTGGCGTCGAGGACGCCCTTGCCACCCACGACTTCGATATTCTGAGATGACGGCGGCGGCACGCCGTCTTCCACCCATGCTTTCAGGTTCCGGTAGATGGCGTTGTAGGCAACCCAGCTTGGAAAGCGGCTGCGTGGGCCCTGATCGCAGTTCACCGCCGGCGGCGTACGGCCGCCTTTCACGATGTCTTCCGAGCGTGCGGCGAACCAGAGCTCGTCTGGCGTGGCGTGACCTGCGCCGGCGATGTCGTAGTGGCGATACTGGTCGCCTGCCGTGTCGTTGTCTTCGCGGCGGCTGGGCGCCCAGCCGAGATAGTCAGACTGGCTCATGACGTGGATCACCGGCACGACGGCGTTGCGGATCGGGCGGCGTGGATCGCCAGCGGGAATGCGTTCGGCGCACTGGTTGATGGGCGAAGGGCCGCCGAGCATGCCGACGATGTAACCGTCGAAGGGCGGCTTGCCGTCCTTCGCTATCACCAGCGGCTGGATGGCGTTGATGTAGGTGAACAGGAAGCCGCCAGTCTGTGAATAGCCCCATGCATAGAGGCGATCAGCACGTGAGACAGCGCCACCATATCGGAACGGATTGCTGGCGTCCGTTGAGCGGAGCCATTTCGCGACCTCGGTGTGCATGTCCCACACCAGTCCGTTCTCGGTCGCCTTGGTCGTGTCGCCCGAGACGTCGCAATTCTTCGGATCATCGGCAGCAAGCGGATTCGACCAGTCGAGCGAGGCGTAACGCACCGGGTCGAATGCCTTGAGGGTTGCAACCGCAACCGGCTTGGCCGTGATGCCGACCCAGGCGTCGCCCTGGCGCACGATCTCGTCGTGATGGATCGCCCAGCCGATGTTGAGGTCGAACTGGTTGGACGGGTTCAGCATCTCCACGACAACGCGGCCGGAGAAACGCGCTGCGGATTGAGGGCGGCGAACGAGGACGCGCGTGGTGTAGGGCGAATCCGGCGTGCGGATCACCGCGCCCGATGCCGGCCAGTCATAAACATTGGCTGTTCCGGAGACGAAGAACTCTTCCTCCGTGTAACCCTGTCCGGGAAGGTCTTCGCTTTTCAGCGTGTAGGCAGCGCCGCCGAAGGCGTGGCTGGCTTCCGATTGCGTGAGCGGCCCCACGACCTTCGTGAGCGCCGACGGGATCGATGGCGAAGGCGCCAAAAGACAGCCAGAAACAAGTAGTAACGTACACGCAAGCAGGACTTTGAATTGCATAACGTCTTCCCCGTTCTGGCGCCCGTTGTTCGGCGCTCTATCGTCGCTCGGCCGCTTTCGCTCACGATATTGTATGGCTGAAACCGGCATTACAAAAAACAATCCGGCCAGCCGGTATTGATTATCATTCCGCCAAACGACATAGATGCGCCAAGCCGCAGCCACCACCCCGAGGGTGGCCGCGCACCGGACTGGATTATCTACTGCTTTCTACCCGGTAACTGCAGGCCTCGCAGCACGCTGCGAGGCCTTCTTCTTTTCTGGACTGGCTCAGTGCTGCCAGCTCTTGATGAGCGTGTCGTAGTCGACCGTCTCGGCTTTCGGATTTTCATCCGCAAGTTTCGGCTTGGGCGCGCCCGGACGATCAAACCAGACTTGCGGGCTCTCTTCCGGGTTCAGCTTGGGGCCGATGTCGCCCTGGACGCCTTGTTCCTCAAGGCGGGCCAGCACTTCTTCCTGCGCCTTGCAGAGCGCATCCATCGCCTGCTGCGGCGTCTTGGACCCGGCGGCGGCGTCGCCGATGTTCTGCCACCAGAGCGCGGAGAGCTTCGGATAATCCGGCACGTTGGTGCCTGTGGGCGACCACTGGGTACGCGCGGGTGAGCGATAGAATTCGACGAGACCGCCAAGCTTGGGCGCCCGTTCCGTGAAGGACGGATGCTGGATCGAGCTTTCGCGGATGAAGGTGAGGCCAGTGTGGCTCTTCTTCAGGTCGACCGTCTTGGACGTGACGAACTGGGCGTAGAGCCAGGCAGCCTTGGCGCGATCAGCCGGCGTGTTGGACATGAGCGTCCATGAGCCTGCGTCCTGGTAGCCGAGCTTCTGACCCTCTTCCCAGTATGCGCCGTGCGGCGAGGGAGCGACGCGCCATTTGGGCGTGCCGTCAGCGTTCACGACAGGCAGGCCTTCCTTGACCATGTCTGCGGTGAAGGTGGTGTACCAGAACATCTGTTGCGCGATCTCGCCCTGCGACGGGACGGGGCCGGACTCAGAGAACGTCATGCCCTGTGCGGCGGGCGGCGCGTATTTCTTGAGCCAGTCGAGATATTTGGTGATTGCATAGACCGAGGCCGGGCCGTTGGTGTCGCCGCCGCGCGCGACGCATGAGCCGACGGGGCGCGAGTTCTCGTCGACACGGATGCCCCACTCATCGACCGGCAGGCCGTTGGGGCCGCCATTGGTCTTGTCGCCATTGCCGGCCATCGAGAGCCACGCGTCGGTGAAGCGCCAGCCGAGCGACGGGTCTTTCTTGCCGTAGTCCATGTGGCCATAGACTTTCTTCCCGTCGACCGTGCGGCCCGTGAAGAATTCGGCGATGTCCTGATAGGCGGTCCAGTTCACCGGGACGCCGAGATCGTAGCCGTACTTGGCCTTGAAGTCGGCCTTGTTCTTCGCATCGCTGAACCAGTCATAGCGGAACCAGTAGAGGTTCGCGAACTGCTGGTCGGGAAGCTGGTAGAGCTTCTTGTCGGGGCCAGTGGTGAAGCTGATGCCGATGAAGTCGTTGAGGTCGAGCGTGGGCGAGGTTGCGTCCTTGCCCTCGTTCGCCATCCAGTCCGTGAGATCGCGTACCTGCTTGTAGCGCCAGTGGGTGCCGATCAGGTCCGAGTCGTTCACGTATGCGTCGAACTCGTTCTCGCCGGTGCGCATCTGGCGCTGGAGACGGTCAACGACGTCACCTTCGCCCATCAGCGTGTGCGTGATCTTGATTCCGGTGATGGCGGAGAATGCGGGGGCCAGGACTTTCGATTCATACTCGTGGGTGGCGATCGACTCGGAGACGACGTTGATCTCCATGCCCTGGAAAGGCGCGGCGGCGGTGGCGAACCAGTTGAGTTCGGCTTCCTGACCGGCGCGGTCGAGGACGGACAGGTCCTTGATCTCGCTATCGAGGAATTTCGCGATCTCCGCGGCGGCGTTGGGGTTTGTCGCCTGATTGGTGGCTTGTTCAGGGCCGCAAGCCGCAAGCCCAAGGGCCAGCGCTGAAGCAACCGCCATCATCAGCGCGCGAGGGCGCATCGTCGACCGCATGAAATCCTCCCAGCCGGCAGCTCCATGGCCGCCGGATTCTCTAGGGATCAAACAAATCGGAAAACGAGGGCGGCGTAAACTGCTGACGCTAGGGTGGCGAACCACAGGGGCAGGCTCGCGGGCGCAAGGCCGATCCAGGCGAGGTGGATGAAGGCCGAGCCGAGGAGGCTGAGGAACAGGCGATCCCCCCGCTGGGTGGCGATGCCGAGCATGCCGACGCGGGGTTCGTTGCGGGGGGCAAGCTTCTGCAGCACGCCCATGATTGTCAGGATCAACGCGATGGCGATGAAGAACATCGCCGTCGGGAGCGTCCACCCCATCCAGTTGGCGGCGCCGCTCATGGCGCCTTGCTCCGCAGCAGCCTCGCGCCGGACACCTGAAGCCAGATGCCCGCACCTGCCAGCGCGACGCCAAACAGGCCGGCAGCCATAGCCGCCGGCCTGATGTTGAGGAAATAGAATACCATCGCCAGGCCGCCGCCGAAGATGAGACCACCCATGACCAGCGCCATGCCGGTCATGAACAGTTTCTGGCCCTTCTTCTGGGCGGCGGAGATTTCAGGCGTTGGCGTCATGATCAGGCGCTGCGCGCGTCCCTGATCTTGGTGTAGCCCCAGAAGAAGAGGCCGACGCCCACGATAAGCGCGAGCCACGACAGCGACGCGATCGGGCCGCCGAGAATTCCGAGGAAGACTGCCTTCAGCACCATCGACACGACGATGCCGGCAATGCCGCCGCCAGCAAGCACGACGCCCCAGAGGGTCAGCTTCTGACCATCGGAGCGCATGCGGGCGCGAACGGTTTCGGGAGGGGTGTATGCATTGGCCATGTTTTTCTCCTGGCTCTATATGCTGCGTTTCAACTCGTATCTGCGTCCCGCCCCTTGTGCCGTCGGGGTGGTGACGTGCGCAGCATAGCACGGCTGATCCGGAAATCAGCCCTGCCGTAACGTCCGGATTTATGGGATTCTCAGGCCCGCCCCGCCAGATACGGCCCCCACACCTTCTTCGGGACAATGGTCGTCCAGGCGTCCGTAACGAGACTCTCGACTTC
>DAIRES010000050.1:3031-4750 GCA_036795465.1 Hyphomonadaceae bacterium | reverse complement strand
ACCCTCCCGAGCGCGAACCCTTTGGCGATGTAGTTGCGGACGAACCAGATCACGATGGCGCCGGGTATGATCGTCAGCGTTCCCGCAGCCGCAAGCACGCCCCAGTCTGTGCCGCCCTGTTGTTCGAACACCGCGCGCATCTTGCTGGTGATCGGCGTGGCGGCCGAGCGCGTGAGCGTATCGGCGATCAGGTACTCCACCCATGAGAACATGAAGCAGAAGAAGGCTGCGACGCCGATGCCGGAGGCTATCAGCGGCATGAAGATGCGGGTGAAGAAGCTGGGGAAGCTGTGACCATCGACATAGGCAGTCTCGTCGATCTCGCGAGGGACGCCGCTCATGAAGCCTTCGAGAATCCAGACAGCCAGCGGCACGTTGAACAGGCAATGCGCCAGCGCCACGGCGATGTGCGTGTCGAACAGTCCGACCTTGTAATAGAGTTGGAAGAACGGCAGCGCGAACACGGCGGCGGGGGCCATGCGGTTGGTCAGCAGCCAGAAGAACAGGTGCTTGTCGCCGAAGAACTTGTAGCGCGAGAACGCGTAGGCCGCAGGCAAAGCCACTGCGATCGATATGACCGTGTTCATCAGCACGTAGAAGATCGAGTTGAAGAACACGCCCCGCCATTTCGGATCGCCGAACACCTTGGCGTAGTTGTCGAGCGTGAAGGCCTCCGGGAACAGCGTGAAGCCGCCGGTGATCTCGGTGTTGGTCTTGAAGCTCATGCTGATGAGCCAGTAGATCGGCGTCAGCAGAAACAGGATGTAGATCGCCGGAACGATCCAAGTAAAACGGCCCTGCTTCATGGCGCGGCCTCCGGCTTGGCAGAATCAGAGTCTTCGCGCGTCATTACCGCGTAGAATACCCAGCTGATCGCAAGGATGATCAGGAAGAAGATGATCGACATGGCTGAGGCCCAGCCAAGCTCTTCGCTCTTCTGCTCAAGCTCGATCGACAGGAATGCGGGATCGCCGCCCGTCACACGGAACGGCTCGGCGAAGATCATCAGCGAGTCCATGAAACGCAGCAGGACGGCGATGGTGAGCACGCGCCCGAGCTTGGGTAGCTGGATGTAGCGGAACACCGCCCACTTGGACGCGCCATCAATGCGCGCCGCTTGATAATAAGCGTCGGGGATCGACACGAGACCCGCATAAGCCAGCAGCGCGACAAGGCTGGTCCAGTGCCAGACGTCCATGAGGATGAGCGTGCCCCACGCATCAACAGGGTCGCCGACATAGTTGTAGCCCAAGTCTTTCAGCATCACGCCCATGAGGCCGATATCGACCCGTCCGAACATCTGCCAGATCATGCCGACGACATACCAGGGGATCAGCAGCGGCAGCGCCATCAGCACGAGGGTCGCCGGAACGCCCCAACCTTTGCGCGGCATGTTGAGCGCGATGAAGATGCCGAGCGGAATCTGGATCGCCAGGATGATCGCCGAGAAGGAAAGGCTGCGGAACAGCGCGCCCCAGAATTTCTCGTCATGCAGAACGGTCTCGTACCATTTCGTGCCCATCCAGAAGAACTGGCCGTTGGACGCCTTCTCCTGCACCGAGAAGTTGACGACCATCATTAGCGGGATCACCGCCGAGATCGCGACAAGCACGAGCACCGGCAGGACGAGGAACCATGCTTTCTGGTTGACCGGCTTCATGACGCGTCTCCCGCGCCAAGATCGACACGCCAGCTATCGGCGTAGAGATGCAATCCCTT
>DAIRES010000050.1:0-2931 GCA_036795465.1 Hyphomonadaceae bacterium | reverse complement strand
TGGCTGGGTCGCTCGAACAGTTCTTCCGGCGTCCCGATCTGGACGATCTCGCCTTCATACATGACCACGACCTGGTTTGCGAACGTCAGCGCTTCGGTCTGGTCGTGCGTGACATAGATCATCGTATAGCCGAACCGCTTGTGCAGCTCGCGCAACTGGGCACGCAGCTGCCACTTCATCAGCGGGTCGATCACGGTCAGCGGTTCGTCAAACAGGATCGCGTTGACGTCAGATCGCACGAGCCCGCGGCCGAGCGAGACCTTCTGCTTCACATCCGCCGTCAGGCCCCGCGCCTTGCGATCAGCAATGCCGGACAGCCCGATCATGTCGAGCACCTCGCTAACGCGCCGGTTCGCCTCCGCCGACCTCACGCCACGATTGCGCAGCGGGAAGGCCAGGTTCTCGCGCACCGTCATGGAGTCGTAGATCACCGGGAACTGGAACACCTGCGCGATGTTTCGCTTCTCGGTCGGCAGGCCAGTCACGTCGTCACCGTTGAACCGGACGCGGCCATGCGTCGGCGTCACCAGCCCCGAGATGATGTTGAGCAGGGATGTCTTCCCGCACCCGGACGGCCCGAGCAGCGCGTAGGCGCCGCCATCGTCGAACGCCTGGTTCACGAGACGCAGCGCGAAGTCTGCCTCCGATTTGGGATCGGCGCCGTAGGCGTGGCGTATCTTGTCGAGATCGATGCGCGCCATGCTTCAGGCCGCCTCGGCTGCGAGGGTCATGGCGCTGCCATCGGCGCGGAAGCGAAGCACGTCATCAGGCTCAAGATATACGGTGAGCTGCGAGCCCGGCGCGAAGGCGTGGACACCATGCGCGAGCATCACCCACTGCTGACCATTGTAGTTCAGGTGGACGTAGGTTTCCGAGCCGGTGATCTCTGTCGATTTGACGTCCAGCGTGAAGGCATGCGCCTGAGGCGTCTTGCGCTGCAGCCGCAGGTGGTGTGCGCGGAAAGCAAGCGTGTGAGCGCCGGGATAGCGGTCCGGCTGTGGCGCGAGTTCGATCGGCATCACGTTCAGGGGCGGGTCGGAGAATGTGCGGGCCGTGAGCAGTGAGTTCGGGCGGCGATAAACATCTATTGTCGGGCCGAATTGCGTGATGCGCCCCTCGCTCAGCGTAGCTGTGGCGCCGCCAAGCAGGATGGCTTCCGTCGGCTCTGTGGTTGCGTACACGACGACAGCGGCGGAATCCGCGAACAGCTTCGGCAGTTCGGCGCGCAGTTCCTCGCGCAGCTTGTAGTCCAGGTTGGCCAGCGGCTCGTCGAGCAGCACCAGCCCGGCCTTCTTCACGATGGCCCGCGCGAGCGCGACACGCTGTTGCTGACCTCCCGAGAGTTCCAGCGGCTTGCGGTCGAGATATGGGCCGAGGCGCAGAAGCTCCACTGCGCGGGCAACCTCGCGCTCGATTTCCGCTTTTGGAAGCTTACGCACTTTCAGCGGCGAGGCGATGTTCTCGCGCACGGTCCAGCCGGGGTAATTGATGAACTGCTGATAGACCATCGCGACATTGCGCTTGGCCACGGGCCGGCCGGTCACGTCCTGCCCATCGAACCAGACTTCGCCCCGGCTGGGACGATCGAGCCCCGCCATCACGCGCATAAGACTGGTCTTGCCGGAAAGCGTGGGGCCGAGAAGCACGTTGAGCGTGCCGCGCTCAAGCCGCAGCGATACATCCGAGAGATGGCTTACGCCGCCGACCAGCCGCGAAACGCCCCTCAACTCCAGCATCAACCAGGACCCGCAAAACCCCTTGCATGACTTGGAGTTACGCCGCGAAAACACCTTCCGTCAAACCAATGTCGGTTGTGGGTGCGGTCAGGAAGCTTCATCCACCTCATTACTTAGCGGCATTCCCATACGTCTTTCGTACTTTCCTTGCGTGTGCTCGCACGCCTCAGCATCAGCCCGACCGTCGGGTGCGATGATGACGATCGAACCGGAATGATGACCAACGAACGGTTCTCTCGCCGGCATTGCGAGGCGGTGCTGACTGGACGGACTCGCGGATGGCATGCGCGCAAGCTCGCCTGCAGCGCGCCAGAAGCCATATCGTTTTACGGTCTTTGCGAACTCCAAAGGCGGTCTAAGCGGACCGTCTTCGATTTTTTGCAGCGCACACTGAAAGAAAAGTTTTGTTTTTGTGACGATGCGGCTTTCCAGCAACGAAAGGCATCCACTGCCAAGCATTAGGTGAGTATGCGCATAAAAATACTTCCTCACGCGATATGCCAGCTTCGTGAATGCCATCTTGAGACAATGTCTAGCTTACGCGCACGGTAATGCTGCGACTGCGAGGCGAGCTTACGTCAACGCGTACATTATTGACGCAGCGACGCGGGTCGCCCAACAGTCGGCTCATAGAGAGTCGCCAACAAGACTCAACTCGGGGAGTTATAGCTATGAAATCGATCCTGCGCGGCGCGTCGAGCGCTGCGATACTCGTTGGCGTTGCGGGCGGCCTGCCTGCGTTTGCCCAAGAGACAACCCAGCCGCCAGTTGATCGTGTTGCTCCTGCGCAACCCGCAGCACCAACGACCGAAGACCGCGTCATCGTGACGGGCTCCTTCATCCAGGGCACGCCTGAAGACGCCGCCCTTCCGGTTGAAGTCTTCACCCAGGCCGACCTCGAGGAGCAGGGTGCGCCAACCGCACTTGAGTTTGCGAAGAACCTCACGGTCTCCGGCCCCACCACGGGCGAAGCCTACTACTTCTCCGGCGCGCAGCTGACCGGATCGGTCAACCTGAACCTTCGCGGCCTCGGCGCTGACAAGACGCTGACCCTGCTGAACGGCCGCAGGATGAGCCAGAACACCGCCAACATCCCGTCCGCCGCGATCGCGCGCACGGAAATCCTGAAAGACGGCGCGGCGGTCATCTACGGCGCGGACGCCACCGGCGGCGTCGTCAACTTCATCACGCGCGA
>DAIRES010000049.1:19522-21161 GCA_036795465.1 Hyphomonadaceae bacterium | reverse complement strand
GCGCGCCACCACCTTGTAGTAGTGCTGGAAGGTCTTGAGGTCCGCGATCATGATGCTGACCGAGGACGAGCCGCCGATCAGGCCCTTGAGCTGGTGGAACAGGCCGCCAACCGAGAAGTGCGCGCCTTTGTAGGCCTGCACGAACTGGCCATTGCGCATCAGCAGGCCGAGATGATCCGGCGGCACTTCATAGCGCTGCTCGAAAAACGTCTTGATCTCGTCCGCGCCGATGAACTCGGCGAGGTATTGCGGATCACTGACAACGAGTTGTGTGGTTTTCATCGAGGCGGCTCCATCAGGAGTAAGTGCGCGGACAGAAAGCGAAAGCGTGCGAGGTCGAGCCGATCAGATCTTCGGCGGCTCGAGCCATTTCTTGTTCGAGATCCAGTACCAGAGCGTGTAAACCAGCACGAAGACGCAGATCACGGTCGGGATCGGGTACTTCATCACGGCGGCGAAGATCTGGTCGCTCTTGCCGATCTGGCTGTTCATCCGGTCCATCTGCGTGAACACGTTCACGATGACGCCGGCTAACGAGAACAGCGAGAACAGGAAGCTCGCCATGCCGGCCACAGACTGAAGCAACGTCGCGTTGCCCTTCTTCACCGGCTTGCCGGCGGCCGCGGCCGCTTCTGCCTTCTCCCGCTCGGTCAGCTCCTTGTCGAAGACTTCGCCGCGCTTGATCGCGGCTTCGCGGGCCTTGTGATCGACCGACATGAAATCCGGGGTCGCGCTCTTGTCGACCTTCGCCTGGTGCGTGGATGTCAGGTTGGTCGCGCGGCGGCGCAGGTGAATGAAAATCGAGGACGCCAGCCAGATCGCAACGATCACAACCGTTACCCAGAGGAGCGGCTCAAGCCAGATCGGAATCCCCAAGTCTTCATTGGTCGGAGCACCCAACAGCGGCGGCGGCACTTCTTGCATCGTGAGCAACTCCCCGTTCGTCCCAATCGAAAGTCGTTTGAGGAACTAGGCGGCGCCACCCCGGCGCGCAAACAGCCCCTCAGATCCCCTTGGTCAGTTTCACAATCGACTTGTGTTTGACTGCGCTTCCCTGCGCCCCGCCCTTACCATGGACAGGAGATCTAGTCATCACGCAGGTACTTGAATGCACTTCCTTTTCTAAGCGACCCGGTATATTGGACCAAGTCCCGGAGCGCGAAATCCGGGACCGGCTGCCCAATCTGGGGCCTTCAACTTAGTAAGCGGCATCCATCCGGAAAACGGGTCACGTCTTCAGCGAGCCCAGATCGCCACGCAGCAGTTGCAGCACGCCGGAGAAATCCTTGCCGCCAAAACCCAGCCGGTCGAACAGCGCATAGATCGCTTCCGCCTGGTTCCCCAGCGGCGTCGTGGCGCCGGCGCGCGAGGCGGCTTCCTGCGCGAGTTTCAGGTCTTTCAGCATCATAGCGGCGGCGAACCCGCCCTCGTAATTGCGGTCCGACGCGGTTTGCGGACCCACGCCCGGCCAGGGCGCATACGTCGTCAGCGACCAGCACTGACCCGACGATTTCGAGGCGATTTCAGAGAACCGCTCTGCCTCCAACCCCAGCTTCTCGGCGAGGGCGAAAGCCTCGCATGTGCCGATCATGGAAATTCCAAGCAGCATGTTGTTGCAGATCTTCGCCGCCTGCCCCGC
>DAIRES010000049.1:16875-19422 GCA_036795465.1 Hyphomonadaceae bacterium | reverse complement strand
AGCGTGAAGAAGAACGTGGCATAGGCGATGAAGGCCGCCCCAAACGCCAGCGTCGTGGTCGCGCCCAGCCGCCCGACCGTTGTTGCCTGTGAGCGGCGCGCGCGGATGAACATCTCGGCGACGATCAGCGGCGGCACGAAGAACGCCCAGTCCATCACATAGTCGAACCAGCCCGAGAACACCTCGGTGTGGCCGGGATTGTCCCGTCCGCCGATCGCGAAGAACAGGCCATAGCCGATACGATAGAGCCACGATCCGATCGCCAGCGCGAACAGCCGGATCGCCCAGGCGCGATGCACATCGATCCGCCGTGCCATCGCATGCCGCACGGTCTGCACAGCCGCCACCACCATCAGCGCGCCATAGGCGGCAAACGCGACATCCATCATCGTGCCGCCAACCGTGCCCTTCATCGCGATGAAGGTGAGCCCACCCACGCCTGCCGCAAACGCCGCCAGCGCATAGATGCGCCCGGTCCAGCGATGCACGGCGGGCGCCTTCGCCCTGATCCAGCCGATCAGCTGCACGGGTCCGAGCAGCAACAGCACCGAACCCGCAAAGAAGTGCCCGCCAATCCCCACGGATGCCGCAGGCGTATGCGCCTCGTAGAGTTTCGGCAGCGTCGCGTTCCAGTCCTCCAGCGTGCTCGCCGGAATTGCGCCTCCGTAATAGGCGAGAACATAGACGCCGAAGATCGCAGACGAGATCCACACCACGCCCACCAGCGCGACCGCCGATATCTTCAGCGCCGCGCCCGTCCAGTCCGGCGGGCCTGCCCGTTCCGCAATCGCTGTCATCTCGCCGTCTCCGAACCGGTCCCTGCGCACAGGCTGTAAGCGGACATCATCCTGCCCGCCACCGCAAGGCGGTCACGCTCCGTCAACCCGTCAAGACGGCCGCCCGCCTCTGCGTTTTTTCCGTTCGCGAGCAGCACAATCGCGTCATACGAATAGGCGTCCATCGACGTTCTCATCTCGGTCCGCACGCATTCGCACATCGCCCGCGTCAATCCGGCGCCCGCGCGGCAGTTATCGACAATGGCCTGATCTGAAATGTGCGCGCAGCCGCTCAGCAGCAGGGCGCAAGCCAGCCAGCCTCGCCTGACCCATCCCGCGGTTGCGTCATTCACATGCATGCCGCAGACTGCGCATCCAAGAGGCTTGGGGCAAGCGTCATGAGAACCCTGTTTCTGCGTGCAATCTGCCTGGGCGCGCTCGCCAGTTCCGCCTGCGCAACGGCGCCATCGGCGGTGATGCGCGACACATCATTCGCAATGGCTGATGGTTCGCGCGCCATCCAGTTGTCCACCGTCCTGCCCGCGCCGCCCGCCGAGGTCTATCGCACGCTCTCGACAGCCGAAGGCTGGAAGACATGGGCGGTACCTATCGCCTTTGGCGGGGGCGGCGTCGGCAGCTTCATGGAAACCAGCTACAACCCGGCGGCAAAGCCCGGCGACGCTGGCAACATCATGCAGCAATTCATCGCCCTGATCCCAGACAGGCTCGTCGTTTTCCGCACGACCAAGACGCCCGCCGGCTTCCCGAACGCTGACCTCTACATGAAGACGGTCGCGATCATGGAACTGGCGCCCGAAGGCTCAGGTACGCGCTTCACCTTCACCCACCAGGGCTTCGGCAAGGAGCCGGGATTCGACCAGCTCTATGATTTCTTCTCGAAGGGCGATGCGGAAACACTTGAGACGTTGCGCAAGCTTTTCGCCGAGAAGGCCGGCTAGCCCATCCTGCTGAACCGCCGGAAGCTCCGGGTGATCTGGCTCGCGTAGCTTGTACCGCCCCTCTACCTCATCGTCGGGATGATGAAGCTGCTATCGGCCACGTCGCCTTCCGGCCAGCGCGCCGTCACGGTCTTCACCTTCGTCCAGAACTTCAGGCCTTCCATGCCGTGCTGGTTGGTGTCGCCAAATGCCGAGCGCTTCCAGCCGCCGAAGGTGTGATAGGCCACCGGCACCGGGATCGGCACGTTGATGCCAACCATGCCGACATTCACCTTGCTCGCGAACTCGCGCGCCACGCGGCCATTGCGCGTGAAGATGGCGACGCCATTGCCATACTGGTGCTTGCTCGGCAGCGAGACAGCTTCCTCGAACGTGTTGGCGCGCACGATCTGAAGCACCGGCCCGAAGATTTCCTCCTGATAGGTCTTCATGTTCGTCGTCACCTTGTCGAACAGCGACGGCCCGATGAAGAAGCCCTTCTCATAGCCCTGCAGCTTGAAGCCGCGACCATCGACCACCAGCTCCGCGCCCTCGTCCTTGCCGAGCTGGATGTAGTTCGCGATCTTGTCGCGATGCGCCGCCGTGACGACCGGACCGTACTGCGCGCCCGCATCATTCGACACGCCGACTTTCAGCGTCTCGATCTCGGCGATCAGACGCTCGCGCAGCTCGTCCGCCGTCTTCTGCCCCACCGGCACGACAACCGGCAGCGCCATGCAGCGCTCGCCCGCCGAGCCGAACGCGGCGCCGGAAAGATCCTTCACCACCTGATCCATGTCGGCGTCCGGCATGACGATGCCGTGGTTCTTCGC
>DAIRES010000049.1:15365-16775 GCA_036795465.1 Hyphomonadaceae bacterium | reverse complement strand
GGCCTTGGCCGCTGCCTGCACGGCCGCATCCACATCGCCATTCGACGCGAAACCGACCTTGGCCTGCACTTCGCCGGTGTTGGGATTGAACACATCCCCTTCGCGCCCCGACGTCACCTTGACTGATTTGCCGCCGATGAACCCGTCGATACGCCGCATGTGAGACTCCGCTTTACGCGCTGGGAATACCCCCGTCCGCCGTGCCTGACAAACGGAAGCTGGCGCCGTTGCGGAAGGCCCGCGTAACACCTTCGTGTCAGCGGTTTGCGGCCTCGAACTGGCGCAACACGCGCTCGGCGTCATAGCGCCCTTCGGCCAGTGTTTCCGGGTCCCATTCGCTGCGCTCGGCCGCGAAGAAGTCGCCGCCATAGACATGGATCGCCCCGGTATGCCGCGCGATCGGGTTCGTCACCGAATGGATGATGTTGCGGCCCAGCGGCTCCGCGTCGCCGACCGACAGCGCCTTGGCCCCCGCCGCCTCGACCCGCCCGCCGCCATCCGGCAGGCGCCGCCAGAAAATGTTGTCTTCCCGCCCGCTATAGATGCCGATCACCGCCCACATGCGATGGTCGTGCGGTTGCAGCGTCATCCCCGGCGCCCAGACGAGATCCAGGATGGTCAGGTCGGGCGCATGATACAGCTTGCGGATGCCCGCCCGCGCCGGCTCGCCAATGCCCTTTATCACCGCCGCCGGATCGGCAACGGCGCGCTTCACGACCTCCCGCATGGTGACATGCGTGGGGTCTTCGGCCAGCGCCGCCCGGCAGTCCGCGACGAATTGCTCAAGCTCGAACATGCTGCGTCATACCTCCCCCCGCTTGACCCGGCCAGCCGGAACGACGACCTGACGCGGATGACCACATTCCGCCTGCCCCGCCGCCCCAAAGCCGTTGTCTTCGATCTCGACGGCACGCTGATCGATTCAGAGGCGCTTGTTCTCGAGGCCTACATGGCCGCCGCCCAACGCCATGACGTGCCGTTCACGCACGAACAGTTCCTCAGCCTCGTCGGCCGTCATCGCCAGCACAGCGAAATGAAGATGCGGGAGTATTTCGGCGAAACCTTCCCGCTCGAGAAGTTTTACGCCACCGTGGCCGAGCATGTCGGCGACCGCCATGCGCCGCTGAAGCCCGGCGCCGCCGCCCTGTTGGACCGCCTCGACACCATCGGCACGCCCTACGCCCTCGCCACATCGTCCGGTCCCGGCTGGGTCGAGAAACACTTCCGCGCCCACAGCCTGGCGACACGCTTCCGGGGCGTTGTCACGCGCGAGGACGTCACGCACGGCAAGCCTCACCCGGAACCCTATCTCAAGGCGTCCACCATCCTCGGCCACTTGCCGCAGGATATCATCGCAGTCGAAGACAGCCCCACCGGCGCCGCCTCCGCGCACGCCGCCGGCCTGATGAC
>DAIRES010000049.1:8103-15265 GCA_036795465.1 Hyphomonadaceae bacterium | reverse complement strand
GTGATCTTCAGGTCGGCGCAGTGGTGATAGGAAAACTCGCCTTCCTTGTTCAGGCCATGCTCTTCCATGAACTGAAGCACCTGCACCGTGCATTTATCGCAATTGATGTTCGGCAGCTTGATGTCGGTTTCCCAGAACGTGTCCTTGGCGGGGCGCTCACGATGCATGAACAGGCCATCGGCCAGCACGGGCGGCTTCGGCGCCGGATCGACCTTGGCCGAAACCGAAATCGGTCCACGCGGCCCTTCGCGTGTTTCAGCAACCGGGTCTGCCGGCAGCTCCGCGCGATCCAGTACAGCCAGCGCCACGCGGTAATAGCCGGGGTGATAGATCGTTTCCTTGATCTTGATGTGCAGCGTGTCGCCGCCCTTCATCTCCGTCACCTTGCCGGTGGGCGTGCCCTTGGTGATGTCGGACGTGCCGCACGGCGCGGCCTTCTGCGGATCGCCGAGCACGTTCACCTCAACCCACGCATCAGGCGCGACGAGGATGAAGTGGGCATAGGCAGGCGCTGCAGCCAGCAAAAGCGCTGAACCACACAGAAGGGCGGCAATCGGGGACTTCATGAGCGTGTCTCGCTGAATCGGGAAACCTGCGAGTATCTGCTCACATGACAAGCCGGTTGGCGACTGGCCCGCCGCCTCAACTCCTCGTGTAATGCCGGATACGCGAGCGCCCGGCAAAAACCCTGCGGCTAGCGCAGGAAAGCAAAGCGCTCCACTTCGCCATCGGCATCGACATCGCAAACGGTGTCGAGAATCCGGTAGCCGCGCCTGTCTTCCACACGCATCAGGCCACGCACCTGCAAGGTGCGCCCTTCATAAAAACGCGGCTGAACATCGTACCGGGCCGAATAGAAATTCTGCACGCGCGCCGCGTCCTCGCTGGCGGCGATGCAGGAATCCAGAACCAGCTCGCGATCAAACCCCGCATCGCGATAGCGTCGCGCGCCCGGCTCAACGTCTCTGGCGGCCGATGGCGCCGGGGGCGCTGATTTCGCGGAAGCCTGTGCGAGCTGTCGTGCAACATCCTCGCTGTCACGCGCCAGCTCGGCGCGCTGGGCGGCCAGCTCCGCCTCCTGCTGAACGCGCTGGGTCGCCAACCGCTTTTCTTCCGCAGCCAGCTCGGCGGCGCGCAAGTCCAGGCTCGCCTGTCGCGCCTTCAGGTCAGCTGCCTGCTTGTCGAGACGCACCTGCTCGGCCTTCTGCGAAGCCGCCTGCTGCGCCAGCCTCGCCTCCACTGTCGAACCTTTGTCGACCGCCACTGGCGATGGCTTAGAAGCCGGCTTGGGCGCCGGCGCCACGACCTTCGGCTTTGCGGGTTGCGATTTGGGAACTTGCGGCGCGGGAATTTTCAGGGGCGGCGGCGCGCCATCAAGGTCCGGCATCTCTTGCGCATGGGCGGGCAGACACCCGAGCAGCATGGAACCAAGACCTGCAAATGCAATTTTCCTGATCATCCCCGCAGGATGCGCGCCGCTATCCGAACCTCAGATGAACAGCTCGTTGGGCAAGTTCGGGCGCATTCGGCAACGCGTTGAATCTGAAGCAGCTATTTTTGCAGTGGCCTTCCACAAGACAAGTCGCGCATGGCCCCATCAACGCGACAACCACGCCTTGACCCCGGCCACGCAGCGCGATCTGACTGCCTTCAAGCAGGAGAGCTCCCATGAAAACCCGCGCCGCCGTCGCGTTCGAAGCCAAGAAGCCGCTCGAAATCGTCGAGCTTGATCTGGAAGGCCCGAAAGCCGGCGAAGTCCTTGTGGAAATCATGGCGACAGGAATCTGTCACACGGACGCCTACACGCTGGACGGCTTCGATAGCGAAGGCCTCTTCCCCTCGGTCCTCGGCCACGAAGGCGCAGGCATCGTCCGCGAAGTCGGCCCCGGCGTGACCAGCGTGAAACCCGGCGACCACGTCATCCCGCTCTACACGCCCGAATGCCGCCAGTGCAAAAGCTGCCTCAGCCAGAAGACGAACCTCTGCACCGCCATCCGCGCCACGCAGGGCAAGGGCGTGATGCCCGACGGCACCTCGCGCTTCAGCTACAAGGGCCAGACTATCTACCACTACATGGGCTGCTCGACCTTCTCGAACTTCACCGTCATGCCCGAGATCGCCGTCGCGAAAATCCGTGAGGACGCGCCGTTCGACAAAGCCTGCTACATCGGCTGCGGCGTCACCACCGGCGTCGGCGCCGTCGTGAAGACAGCGAAAGTCGAGCCCGGCGCCAACTGCATCGTCTTCGGCCTTGGCGGCATCGGCCTCAACGTCATCCAGGGCCTCAAGATGGTTGGCGCCGACAAGATCGTCGGCGTCGACATCAACCCGTCGAAACGTGAGTGGGGTGAGCGCTTCGGCATGACGCACTTCGTCAACCCGAACAACGTCACCACCGATCTCGTCGCTCACCTTGTCTCGCTGACAGACGGCGGCGCCGACTACACCTTCGACTGCACGGGCAACACCAAGGTGATGCGTCAGGCGCTGGAATCCTGCCATCGCGGCTGGGGCACCAGCGTCGTCATCGGCGTTGCAGAATCAGGCAAGGAAATCGCCACCCGCCCCTTCCAGCTCGTCACCGGTCGCGTCTGGAAAGGCTCGGCCTTCGGCGGCGCCCGCGGCCGCACCGACGTTCCGAAAATCGTCGACTGGTACATGGACGGCAAGATCGAGATCGACCCGATGATCACCCACACCCTCAAGCTTGAAGAAATCAACAAGGGCTTCGAACTGATGCACGCAGGCGAAAGCATCCGGAGTGTCGTGGTGTTCTAGTTCGGGACCGCCCGGCGCCCGCCCGGCAGGCGCCGCACCAATAGCGGGAAGCAGGAGCCCCATGATCTTCCGCACTCTCTTCGCCGCCGCGGCCCTCGCCTTCGCCGCTCCCGCCGCGCTCGCGCAAGCCACGCCCGCCACCGCAATCAGCCGATTCATCGAACTCGCCAACGCGGGCCAGCTGACGACGCAGGAAGGCCGCGCCCTGCTCACGGGCGAAGCCAGCGAGATGGCGACCGACGCGAAAAGCAATCTGCCCGCCGCCGACCGCATCATCCCGATCGGCGCCAGCAATGCTGTCGCCCGGCTCGTCCTGCGCGGCGCGCGCGGCGAGGAAGCCGACGCCTACTTCTTCCTCGACAAGACGCCGTCCGGCTGGGCCGTCTCGGCCTACCGCATGATGGCCATGTCAGGCATGACCTTCATGATGCTGGAGGAAATGAAGAAGCGCCCCACGCTCCCGCCCGAAGACCAGTTGCTCAAACGCAATCTCGAACTCACCCTGTCGACCGACAGCCAGCTCCGCGCCTGGTTCGCAGCAAACAAGCCAGCCGTCCAAACCCTGCTGCGCACCTATGAACAGCAACCCGCCCCACGCGCGCCCGCACTCGATCGCGACCCGGCGCCCGGCTTCGGCCCATCGCTGAAAGCACTCGGCCTCACCGCAATCGAAGATGTCGGCGATGGCATCCGCGTCACCATCGGCGGCATGCTGGACAACACCGTCGGCTTCTTCCGCGCCGGCCCATCCGGCCCGCCGCCGATCAGCCCGTCGGAATTCATCTGGGTCGAGGATCTGGGCGGCGGCTGGTTCCTGTTCCGCACAACCTGATGGTAAACGGCGCGATCCGGTAAATCCGCGCAACCTGCGTATCGAAGCCTTAACGCGGGCATGGCTTATCTTAGGCCTCACAGCCGCGGATTCCGAAATTGGCATACGACCTTTACGCCTTCGACCTGTTCGCGGCCCCGCGCGACCGGCATGATTTCCTGGACTGGATCAGCCGTTCGTTCCGCTCCGTGGACGGCCCGCTGGGCAGCGACCCCACCCGCACGACCCCCGCCCTGCAAGCCTGGCAGCGCGACATGGCGCAGGGCTTCCCCGGCGCCGCCGACCCCCACCACGCTTTCGATCCGGAAAGCGCCAGCGCCTCGAAGAACGCCAACTACCAGTTCTCGCAAGGCGCCGTGCAGGCCAGCTTCGAATGGGAATCCAGCGGCCCCGCCCTGTTCCGCGCCAAGAAAGCGGCCCAGGCCCGCGGCGTCGGCCTGTTCGAGGCCAGCGGCCGCGAAGCCGCCGTCTGGATGATCTCCGGCCGCAACCGCTGGGAAATCGTTCACCGCAACGACGACGGCCAGCGCTCCTTCGGCTGAAGCCGTTCCGATTCAACGCGCAGGCGAGCCGCGCGTGCACCCGCTCTCCGAAAGCGGCATATGTCTTGCTCATTCCCGTCCGTAGCGGGCAGCAAGGACCAGCATGAAATCGGCCGGAAACCCGGTTAACGCCTATGTGACGATCGACTTCATGCGCTTTCTTGCGGCGTTTGCGGTGCTGTGGTCGCACGCCTGGGGCATGGTCGTTCCGCCCTTCTCCGCCGGCATAGACGCCTGGCGTCCGGTTTACTGGAGCGCCGGCTTCGGCGCGAACGCAGTCTGCATCTTCTTCGTCATCAGCGGTTACTGGATCACCGCCACCATCCTGCGCCGCACGCAGGCCGGCACGTGGACATGGCGCAACTATCTCAACGACCGCATGTCGCGGCTCTACATCGTCCTGATCCCGGCGCTGATCATCGGCCTGATCCTCGATGGTTCGGGCCGGTTCCTGCTCAACCTGCCGCGCTATTCAGACTTCGATTTCATGACCAGCGAGAACGTGGATATCGCCGCCTCGCTGACGCCGCAGGCCTTCTTCGGCAATCTCGTCTTCCTCCAGAACATCTATGTGCCGATGTTCGGATCGAACGGCCCGCTTTGGAGCCTTACCAACGAGTTCTGGTACTACATCTGGTTCCCCGCGATCCTGCTCGCCTTCCGGGGCAAGTTCTCTGTGCTGACCGCGCTCACGCTGGTCACCATCATTCTCTTCATGAACTCGAACGTCACCCAGGGCTTCCTGATCTGGCTGCTCGGCTCGCTGGTTTATGTCGTCACGGAACGCATCGGCGCCAGCCTGCGCAAGCTTGGCCCCGTGCTGCGCTTCGGAGCTGTCGGCGCCGCCTTCCTCGTCTTCCTCGCCGCCATCGGCGCCACGCGCATCTGGCCAGGAACATGGCTGACGGACGGCCTCATCGTCGGCGGCGGCTTCAGCATCCTGCTCGCAACCGTCATCGCGCTCGATTTTGGCCTGCCGAAAATCCTGCACCCGCTGTCGATCTACGGCGCACGCGCTTCGTTCTCGCTCTATCTGGTTCACTTCCCGGTTCTGATGTTCCTCGCCAGCACCGTGCTCGCCGGACAGGTCTTCCCCGCCGGACCGGAAGCCATTGCCGCAGCCATCGGCCTCACGCTGGCCATGGTAGCCCTCGGCTGGTTCTTCAGCCTCGTCACCGAGAAGCACACGCCCGCCGTCCGCAAGCGCGTCGCCGAACTCCTGAGCCCGCGCAAACCCATACCCGGCGCCTGAAGCCGCTAGCCGCGCGCCTGCAGCCCGGCGATCAGGACATCCATCAGCGCGTCGAGCTCCTTCAGGTCGCTGCGTCCGCCATCAAGCTGCACCATGACCGGATGATGGAACCGCGACGTTGCGTTCAACACCATTCCCGCCGCCGCATCAGCTGATTTCACAGACCAGTCCCCTGCCTTGGCGCCATCGCGCAGGATTTCGCTGACTTCCTCCAGCATGTGCGCAATGTGCTCCGCGACCACATCATGCGCTTCCGACGTGACGGACCAGCATTCCGCACTATACGAACGATAGCGTTCGCATTTCTCGCCGCCTCCATATCGGGATGACACCGTGACAACGATTGAAACCGTCAAGACCCATCGCGTCACCGGCGGCGAACTCCGCTACTGCAAGCATCAGAGCGCCGCCACCGGCACGCCGATGACGTTCAGCGTGTTCACACCCGAAGGCCCCGGCCCTTTCCCCGTCCTGCTCTGGCTCTCGGGCCTCACCTGCACAGAAGACAATTTCACGACCAAGGCAGGCGCTTATCCATCTGCGGCCGAACACGGCATGATGATTGTCGCGCCAGACACGTCCCCCCGCGGCGACACTGTCGCCAACGATCCGTCCTACGATCTCGGCCAGGGCGCGGGCTTCTATGTCGATGCGACCGAGGAACCCTGGAAGCCGCACTTCCGGATGGAGTCGTGGATCATCGAGGAACTCATTCCGCTCATCCGCTCCGGCTTCCCCGCAGACCCCGTGAAGATCGGCGTCTCGGGCCATTCGATGGGCGGGCATGGCGCGCTCACGCTGGCGCTGCGCCATCCCGACGTGTTCCGCTCGGTCTCCGCCTTCGCGCCGATCTCATCGCCGATGAATTGCCCATGGGGCCAGAAAGCCTTCACCGCCTATCTCGGGCCAGACCGCGCGGCATGGCGCGCGCACGATGCCTGCGAACTCCTGCGCGAAGGCGCCAGCCACGGCTATTACGACGACATTCTCGTCGACCAGGGCCTCGCCGATCCGTTCCTCGTCGAACAGCTCAAGCCGGAACTGTTCGAACAGGCATGCCGCGAGACCGGCCAGCAACTCACGCTGCGCATGCAGCACGGCTACGACCATTCCTACTTCTTCATGGCCAGCTTCATCGCCGACCACATCGACTGGCATGCGCGCCGCCTTGCGTGAGACGCGAACACTAACCGTATCCGATTACCGTATATGTATTAGACATTCCCGGCGCGCAGGTATAATACACGCGCGGGTTGGATTGTTATTCGGCTGAAGTCCGCACAATCATAAAGGCTGCTCATGGCGTCGAAGCTTCCCAACATCGACAATCTTTCGCTGGCCGAGCTGAACGAGCTTGCGGGCCGCGTCCAGAAAGCCATCGCCGCGAAGAAGGACGAAGAGCGCGGCGAAACGCTGAACGCGCTGAAAGCGCTCGCCTCGTCCAAGGGTTACAGCCTGGAAGAACTGCTCGGCAAATCCAGCGGCGGCGGCCGCCGCCAGCGTTCGGACAAGGGCGTCAAACTGAAACCGAAATATATCGGCCCCAATGGCGAGATCTACACTGGCCGTGGCCCCACGCCGAAATGGCTTAAGTCACTCGAACGCAAGGGCGAGAAGCGCGAGAAATTCCTTGCGAAGTAAGTCTCCCGAACGCAACCACGCCACGGCCCGGAGAAATCCGGGCCGTTTGCATTATTGCCCCACACTTTCCGCAGTTCAGCTTTTCCGCGTCCGCCCCCCTGCTCACGAACAACGGAA
>DAIRES010000049.1:0-8003 GCA_036795465.1 Hyphomonadaceae bacterium | reverse complement strand
CACTTTCCGCAGTTCAGCTTTTCCGCGTCCGCCCCCCTGCTCACGAACAACGGAACCAGCCCGGAACACCAGCCCACGCCCCCGCAATACACCCTCGCCCGCGAACCGGAGATCGCTCCGCTCCGTCCTCCCGCAACGCAGGTGCATCGCCGCGCCGCACCAAACCCCATGAAATCGTGGGAAAAATCAGCCCCGCGCGTCAGTCTTGCGCTCGCCTTGGGCGACGCGTATATCCCTGCGCCTTGACCTTGGTGGGATAGCTCAGCTGGTTAGAGCGCAGGACTCATAATCCTGAGGTCCCCGGTTCGATTCCGGGTCCCACTACCACGTCTCCCACCCCCCTCCCGAAAGCTCGCGGAAATGTTGCTGTCCCCGAAAAGGGGAATAGCCTCCTGTCCATGTGCAGCCGGAAAAACCGGCGCTTGTGGAGAAACGCTCGCATGAAAACGCTTGCCCTGCTGTCGGCTGTCCTGATTGGCGCCATCGCCACGCCCGCGCTCGCGCAGACGCCGACCGCCCCCGCCGCTGCCGCCGCCAAGGCCGCTCCGCCCAAGAACTTCGACACGCTCGGCTGGCTCGCCGGCACGCGCTACATCGATCGCGGCGCCGGCGTGCGGTCCTACGAAACCTGGACCGGCCCGTCCGGCGGATATGTCAGCGGCGCCGTCGCCTCCGCCTCGGGTGGCGGTCTCGCCGAGTTCTTCGTGATCGGCCCCAACGATCAGGGCGTCTATGGCCTCAAGGTCGCCAACACTACCAAGGGCCTCACCAACTGGACCTTCCGCCCGATCGTCATCCTCGAGCCCGGCAAGATCAAGTTCGCCGACAACACCGGCAGCTTCAGCATCGAGTCGACGCCCGATGGCGGCATCCATAACATCGCCACCAAGATCGAGGGCGGCAAGGAAACACAAACCGGCGAATGGTTCTGGCTGCCGCTCAAATAGCCGCCGCCGACCACAGGTTTTGAAACAAGAGAGGCGCCGGGCAACCGGCGCCTCTTTTCAATTCCGATGCCGCCTACTCCGGCGCGTGATCGGCAGCCCGATAGAACAGGCCCAGCTTCAGGCTCTCCCCGACCCGCCCGGCACGGTCCTGAAGCACTTCCGCCATCTCCGGCGGCATCCGTTCAGCCGTCGTCGTCCGCCACAACGCCAGCCAGCGCTCGAAATGCTCCGGCTTGATGCGATCGCGATGCATGAAGTGCCGCATCATCAGCCCGCCCGGATAGCGCCCGCTGCCGAACATCACCGAATGCCAGAAGTCAGCGAGCTTATCGAGGTGATGCGGCCAGTCGCTGATGGCCTCGTTGAAGATCGGGCCGATCTCCTCGTCGCGGCGCACGCGCTCGTAGAACGCATCAACCAACTGGCGGAGCTGCGCGAGGGAAGCATCGATCTCGGTCATGGCGACGAGCCTATAACACACGCGCCATGCGGGTTTGCGCTAAATCACACGCCACAAGCCGCACGCAGAAACAAGAAAAGCGTCGGGCGACCGACGCTTTTCAAGGATTGGGCCCACAGTTGGGGGGACGAGCCCGCTCGCCCCCTTCATGCCCGGAACCCGGCGCCGCGTTTGTCCCGCAACTGTAATCGTTTGTCGCTCAACGGAGGTGTTTTGGCGGCAGGCTAGACCAGCCCCGCCACCATCTCGCCAATCGCCAGCGAAGACGTAAGCCCCGGGCTCTCGATCCCGATCAGGTTCACCAGCCCCTCGACGCCATGACTCTCCGGCCCGTCGATCAGGAAGTCCGCGCTCGGCTGCCCCTTGCCCACGATCTTCGGCCGCACGCCCGAATAATCCGCCGACAGCGCACCATCCTTCAGCCCCGGCCAGTAGCGGCGCACCTCGCGATAGAAATGCTCCGCCCGCTTGGGGTCCACTTCATAGTCGAACGGCGGCTTCGATCCCTCCGGCAGCCATTCCGCATCCGGCCCCAGCCGCGTCCGCCCACCCAGATCGATCGCAAGGTGCAAACCTTGCGTTGCAGAATTGTGCATCGGATAGATCAGCCGCGCGAATGCCGCCCGCCCGCTCGCCACAAAGTAAGATCCCTTCACCCAGCTCATCCGCACGCCGTTATACCGTGGCCCGCCTTCGATTGCCCGCGCCACCGGCAACGCCTGATGCCCCGCCGAATTCACCACCGTCCGCGCCTTGATCCGCGAGGGCGACGCCCCGCCCGTCTCGATCTCGATGCCGCCCGCCACGACAGCGCCACGCACCACCGGCGTATCGAACACCAGCGACCCGCCGCGATCCTCGAACTCACCCTGCAGCGCGAGGAAGTAATGATGGCTATCGAACAGCCCGGACACTTCCGTGTGGATCGCTACCCGCACCTCAGGGTTCAACGCCGGCTCCAGCCGCCGCGCCTCCGCCCCATCGATCAGCCGCGTGTCTTCCACGCCATTCGCCAGCGCCTTCTGCAACAGCGCCGGCGTCGCCGCCGCCTCGCCATCATCCACCGCCACCACCAGCTTCCCGCAACGATGCGCCTCGACGCCATGGGCCGCGCAATACTGGTAAAGTTTCCGCCGCCCCTCGACGCACAGCCGCGCCTTCAGCGACCCCGTCGGATAATACAGCCCCGCATGGATCACCTCGGAATTGCGCGACGACGTTTCCGTCGCAATCGCGCTGGCCGCCTCCAGCACCAGCACCTCGCGCCCCTTCAGCGCCAGCGCCCGCGCGCACGAGAGCCCCACGGCCCCCGCGCCAATCACGACTGCATCTGCGTCGAATGTTTCCATCTCCGCCCATGCCTAAGGTGAATTTCCCGAAAGGGAAGCCCGGCGGCGAAAAAGGACGCCACAATCAGCTCGGAAGGCGCAAGCTCATGATGTAAGCGGCCAGCTCATGCACATTGGCGTCATTGAACATGTAGGTTGGCATGATCGGATGTGTCTTGCGCATCCACTGGCTGACCTTTTCCGCCGTCATGCCCAGGCGACTGGCCACGTCGGCGAAAGCCGGCGCACCCACATTCGTTTCCGGCCCCAGGCCGGCCACCCCAACATCATGGCACTGCCTGCAGACCATCTGCGCTATAGCGCCGCCCCGATAAACATCCATGTCAACCGCAACGGTTGGCGCCTCGGCGAGGACCGGCGTCCGCGGCTCACATCCAATCAGCATCACGGCAAACGTAAGGGTGGCCAGGCTTTTGAGGGAGTTCACTGACACTGTAGAAGAACCTCGAGACCGACGCTGCAAGACAGTGTTCCCGGCTCTATTCCTGCCACTTGATCCAGATCAAAAAGCGGCGCCCGCAGGCGTTGGACGCTGTTGGCCTTTCCGAGCTTGCAGCATGACGCAGCACACGACGCGGATATACCAGCTCCAGTGTTGTAACTGTGGGCGCCGGGGATGGATCTCCATCAGCCAGAACGGTCACCTGAACTGGCATTTCACAGCGGTCGGATTCGCAGGGCTCGCAGTCAACCGCCACAACCCGCCCAATTCCGCTCTTCGTTGCAACGGCTGCAGTTCGTCGCTCGTGCACGTGTACCGTGACGATCCGATGGCCAATTCATAGCCCGTGCTGAAATATTCTTCCCCGCGTTTGCGTCCAAACGCTCCGCCAGGAGTTCCTATGCTGCGAACCAATTGCGCAAGAGCGCATCCGCGCCCGCCAACATCCCAGGAGACATTCACATGGCAGCTGCCCAGAAATCGAATGCCAAGAAATCCAGCGGTTCGAAGTCGAACAACGGCAAGTCCAAACCGATGGACGCCGTCGCCTTGCTGAAGGCAGACCACCGCAAGGTCGAAGACCTGTTCGAGACGTACGAAAACTCGAAGAGCAAGTCCGCCAAGGCCAAGCTGGCCCAGCAGATCTGCATGGAGCTGACCGTCCACGCCACAATCGAGGAGGAAATCTTCTATCCCGCCGTCAAGGGCCAGGTCGAAGACGACATACTCGACGAAGCCTATGTCGAGCACGACGGCGCCAAGGTCCTGATCGGCGAACTTCTGGCGGGCGCACCCGACGACGATTTCTACGACGCCAAGGTCAAGGTCCTTTCCGAAGAGATCAAGCATCACGTCAAGGAAGAAGAGCAACGCGACGGCATCTTCGCGCAGGCGAAAAAGGCCGGCGTCGACATGATGGAGCTCGGCGAACGCCTCGCCGCCCGCAAAGCCGAACTTATCAAGAAGTACAAGGCCTCAGGCATTCCTACGCCGCAAACGCGCTCGATGCGCGGCGTGGAACTCAAGATCGGCCACCCCGTGGAAGCGGCCGCCTGATCGCCGGATGAATCCCGAACTCACCATCAACATTGTCGGCGTAGCAGCCGGCCTGTGTTCGATGGTGAGTTTCGTCCCCCAGATCGGAAAGATCCTCAAGACGAAAGCCGCCGAAGGCGTGTCACTGAAAATGTTCTCCGTGACAGTCACGGCGTTTGTGCTTTGGACGACCTACGGATTGCTGCTTGGCTCCTGGCCCATCGCCTTGTCGAACGCAGTCTGCCTCTGCCTCGCGCTCGCGATCGTGGCGCTCCGTCTTAAATTCGGCGACGGCGCCAGCTGACTACTGCCCCGGATAACGCGGGAACGCCGGCAGCGTATGGATATCCGCCGCCCACCCGATGCGCTCATCCGTCTGCACGACAGCCTCCGGCGGCCCGATTGCTTCGGGCTCATCCAGCGTGGAGCTTGCGACATCGATCTTGCCGGGCAGATACGTCTCGCTGATGTAAAACAATCCCGTCCCGCATTCCCCGCAGAAAAACCGCTCCGCATGGTCGGACGATGCGCGCGACTTCGGCGCGCCTTTCGTCACCTTCACCGCATCCTTCGGATAGATCGCCCAGGCAACCATCGGCGCGCCCGCCGTCCGCCTGCAGTCATTGCAGCAGCACACGGAATGCCGCTCCGGCGCTTGCGTCGTCTCATACCGCACCGTCCCGCAGTGGCATCCGCCCTGATGCATGTACGTCCCCATTTGTTAAAACAATCGTGGCATGGCCAACCCCGCCCACCAACCCTGCGCCAGCTAGTTGCTGACACTGCGTTGGCAGGAGTAGACACGGCGCCGGACCGAGGGGGACCGGCCAGCCAGTGATTCTAAGGCCAGGCGCATGACAAGAGAAGGCAATCACACACGTCTGCTGGCGCTGGCTGAACGAATGGCCGCTGTCGGCTACTGGCAGTTTGATATCGCCAGCCGGAAAATCACATGGTCAGACGAGGTGTTCCGCATCCACGGCATATCCCGCCGCCAGGTTGAGCCTGACTATGCGCAACTCCTCGAACTATATCACCCGCAGGATCGGGAAATTGTCGCCAATCTCGTTGATCGCGCCTTCACAACGGGTCTCGGCTACGAGTTCGAAGCGCGCGTGTTCAGGCCGGACGGCGACATGCGCCACGTCATCGCTATGGCCGAGTGCCTTCGCGACGAAGATGGTAAGGTCGAGGCGTTGTATGGCGTCTTCCAGGACGTGACCGAACGCAATCATGCCGAACGCTTTATCCGCACGCTTACCGGCAACCTGCCGGCCATGGTGGGATACTGGGATCAATCTCTCCGTTGCAGCTACGCGAATGAAAATTACCGCGAGTGGTTCGGTCGCACACCGCAACAGATGATTGGCGTCACGATGCAGGAATTGCCGGGCGATGACGTATTTCGTCGCAACGAGCCACACGCTCGCGCCGCTCTCGCGGGTACGCCCCAACGCTTCGAGCGCACCCTGACCAAGCCCAACGGTGAAATCGGGCATACTCTCGCCCAGTACATTCCGGACGTCGACCAGCATGGCCAGGTGCTAGGTTTTTTTGTGCTGGTGACAGACGTAACTGACCTCAAGGAAACGCAACTGCAGCTGCAGGAAAGCAACGCTGCACTGCGCAACGCGTTGGAGCGGGTCAGAGCCCGCTAGCTACTCCGCCGCCATCCTCCGCGGCGCCGGCGCGCGACTTCGGCGCACCCTTCGTCGCCTTTACGGCATCCTTCGCCTAGATCGCCCGCGCCACCATCAGCCCCCGCCGTCCGCAGCCGCATCACAGCCTCCATGTCTGCTCCGGCAAACGTGGCGTGCTCCGGCGCACAGACAATTACGCGTCAAGTCGTTGCTGCATACCGCTGGCAGCAGGTCACTGCGGCCGCGGCGTGCCGACCGACGTAAACGCGAGGTCGTACAGGAACAGCGGCGGCGGCTCGCGCCCGTCTGCCTTGCACTTGGCAAACAGCTGCTCCATCGCAGACTTCAGCAGCAGCTTCGCTTCAGTCTTCACCGCCGGATCGACAATCGTGTCCATCGCATTCTGGACCCCGGTAAACTCCGCCATCCACTCCCGGTAGGCGGTAACCACCGTGCTCTTCGCCCACGCCGCATAGAGCTTGTTTGCCATGAAACCCGTGACGCGGTTCTTTCCGGCATCACCCCAACGCGACATCTCGACCATCTGAAGCATCGGCTCGCCATGCGACTTCCATAGCGAGTTGAGGTTTGGCGGCGCCGCCACCAGCTTTGCCGTCGCCAGTGCATCACCCGTCAGCGGACCCACACGCACGGTCTTGCCAGCAACGGCGGCGTCCACCGCAACGCCCGCCGCAACTTCCTTGAAGAAATCAGTCTCTTCTGGCGACAGCCCGTCCCCGATCGCCGCCACGATGACGGCTCGCACCTGCTCTTTCGTCGCGAACCCGCTCGCAAGGGCTTCGCCGGCTGCCCCGGGAAGCACAGACTTTCCGTTCAGCGCGGACTGCGCCCACGCCGGCGCCAACAGGGCAACTGCCGCCGCAAGACAGCTACTCAGAAGTCGCTTCATCACTTCGCCCCTACTGCTCTTCTTCGTCCAGCGCCGCCGATCTTTGCTTGCCCTCGGCCAGTCCCTGCCGGCGGTCATCCCCCAGCATCCAGGCATAGAGAGACTCGAGCGGCGGCTCGCGCCCTTCAGCTTTCGCCTTGTCGATGCCCGTCGCCACGCCCGCTATCAGCAAGTCATAAGCAAGACCCCGCGCCTCCTTGTCCTCCGGCAGGGTCTGGATCATCTCCCAGCCGCAGTTCAGCTGACGCGTATATTCGACGAACTGGCTGCGCAGCGTGCTGATCTTCCACGCATCGTCGAGTACGTTGCCGATATAGGTGTAGAGCCGCTGTTGCGCCGCCGGGCTCAGTCGCGCCAGCTCGAAAAACAAGTCCGAATGCGGCATCGGCCGACACCACAGCGTGTTCAGGTTCGGCGTCGCCGTCACCAGCCCCGCGAGCATGACCACATCATCCGCAGGCTTCGGAAACGCGATGCTCCGTCCGCCGTCAAGCGTAAGCGTCAGCGCTTCTCCGCTCGCGATCTCCGTCAGCAGGTCACGCTCGGCTGCATCCACGCCATCGGCGACCATTGCCTGAATCAGCTCGCGCATCTCGCCGCGGCTCAATCCGCCCGCGCCAACCGCCGCCTCGATCCTCGCGCCCGCCGCCCCCACAGCAACGGCCCTCCCATCAACCTCCTGCGCCCACGCCGGCGCCGCCAGCAACGCAACCGTAATCACCCAAACCCGCATCAAGCCGCCTCCCCGAATACCGGGGAAGCTATCGCGGTTCGCGATATGCTCAATATGCCTGAAGCAGGCGCAGACCCTACTCCGCCGCCACCATCCTCGGCGCCGGCGCAGGCGAATTCCATTTCGCCATCAGCGCAGCCAGCTTCGTCTCCGCAACGCCAACTGCCTTCTCCTTCACATGGCCATAGCCACGGATCTCATCCGGCAGGCTGGCAATCTCGACCGCCAGCGAATGCTTCTCCGCCGTCAGCCCGGCCGCCAGAACCTCGAGCCGCGCGAGATACTCATCCCGCAACCGGCGCTCCATCCTGCGCTCTTCGGTCTTGCCGAAGAAGTCGAAAGCCCCGCCGCGAAGCCCCTTCAGGCTCTTGAGGATCTTGAACCCCGTCATCATCCACGGCCCAAAGCTCTGCTTGATCAACTCGCCCTTGTGGTTCTTCTTCGAGATCATCGGCGGCGCCATCAGGAAGGTCAGCTTCGTGCCCTT
>DAIRES010000048.1:0-21176 GCA_036795465.1 Hyphomonadaceae bacterium | reverse complement strand
GTTCCTGGTGCTGGGCTTCGTCGGCTATTCGTATTCGGAGATGATGCACAACGCGATGCTGCGCGGGTCCGGGCGGCCGGATGCGCTGTCGCAGATTTCGGGCGCGGGCATCGGGCTGGGCCAGCTTTCATCCGCGCTTTGCCTCGGCGGCCTTGCGGTGATCGCGGTGTCGCTGCCGGCGCTGGGGGATGCGAGCACGGGATACCTGCTGCAACGCGGGGCAGGGCCGTTCGTAGCGCTGTGGCTGCTGGTGTTCGTCATTCCGTTCTTCATCTACGTGCCGGACGGCGCGCCGCCGGGCGGCAGCTGGGTCACGTCCGCGCGCTCGGTTTTCTCCAAGGATGGCAAGCTCAATCCCTTGGCGGCGGCGACGGGAATTGTCGGCTATTTCAAGCGGCTGTTCCGTGAATTTCCCGAGGCGATGAAATACCTGCTGGCGTGCCTGATCTTCAAGGACGGGATCATTGCCCTGCTGGCGCTGGGCGGCGTGTTGTCGTCGGGCGTGCTTGGCTGGAACCTGGTCGAGAACGTGCTGTACGGCATCTGGGCGTCCGTGTTCGCAGCGATCGGCGGGTTGTGGCTCGCGGGCGTGATGGACAGGGCTTATGGGCCGCGCAAGGCGATCATGATCCAGCTTGGATTGCTGGTCGTGATCATGGCGATCGCGCTTGGAACGACGCAGCAGTCGATCTTGTATGGCCTGATCCCGGCCTCGCAGATTGTTCACGGGGCAGGGGTGTTCGACTCGCTGGCCGATGTTTTCTATCTCAGCGTGATCGCGATTGTTGCGGCGCTGGCGGCGGCGAACATCTCGACGAGCCGCTACATGATCGTGGTGCTGGCGCCGAAAGACCGTGTGGCGGAGTTCTATGGCCTGTTCGCGATGTCGAGCACGGCAACGGTGTGGCTGGGGCCGCTGTTGACGGGGTGGGCGACGCGGACGTTCAACGACCAGCGCATCGGGTTCTCGCCCGTGCTGTTGCTGCTGGCGATCGGCCTGGGCCTGATGTTCCTGGTCAAGCCCTCAACCGGCGCCGTTGCGGATCAGACGCCGGAGAGCTGATGCGTTGGTGAGGCTGGCTAGTTGCCGCCGCGGGCGGTGGCCTGCTTGCCGCTCACCGTCGCCATCACGTCCGAGAAATGGCCCGGCGCATCGCCAACCATCGGCGTGGCGCGGCACTTGTCGACGCATGAGTACGAATAGGTGGCGCCGCTGCGGACGATGGTGAGGCCGTTATCGTCCTCGCCGCCAACCGTGAGCTGGCTCGTGTAGATCGTGTTGCCGGCGCGATCGAGAACCGTGAGGTTGGTCGAGCCGAAGGCCTTGCCGGTGACCAGCAGGGTGCGGGCGTCGTGGACCGTCACATCGGCGACAGTGGCGTTGCCGACGACGACGGAGTTGGCCGCCTGGTTCAGCTTCAGCGTGACCGTCTCATCGACCTTCACCTTGAAGGGATCGGCCATCGCAGCCGGCGAAAGCGCCAGGCAGATCGCGACAGTAGCAAAAAATTTCTTCGTCATGGGCGGTCTCCCCAGGGGACAGTTGGGGTGACGATAGGGAGCAAGCCTGAATCAATGGCTAAGGCGGCGCTTCACAACGGGCCGGTGGAGCAGGGGACTCGCGCGCGCGAGTCTATATATACATACACGCGCACGACGTGGCCCCGTTATTGAACTCTTCAAAGTATTGAATCGAGTGTTGACGGTGTGGTTAAGCAGAACTGAACGCGAATACATCCAAATTTCTTGTCTGCTTTACGCGATATCAATCCACCTCATGTAGAACTCAACATACCTACTGCGGGTGATGGTACTTCGCTGTGGGAAACTAAAACCATGCATAGCGGAGAAGCAAAATGAAAAACGTCATGAAATTCCTGAAGAACAAATCCGGCGCGACCGCGATCGAGTACGGCCTGATCGCCGCTCTCATCGCCGTTGCTGTCATCGGCGGCGTGTCGACGCTTGGCCAGAACGCCAACGCGACGTTCAACACGATCTCGTCTGAGATGTAATCTAGCGCCAGCAAACTTGCTGGCCTGAGATTGGAAGCCGCGGACCCTTAGTCCGCGGCTTCTTTCTTTTTGCGAATACTTGATACGGTCAATAATTCCTTCAGTGAATTCTTGTAAGTTGCTTGGATAGTCACTTGGGTGGAAGATGATCACGTCGCTGCTCTGTCTGGCGTTCCCGCTCCTGCTGATCTACGCCGCCTGGCACGACGTCTCGACCATGACGATTCCGAACTGGGTTTCGATCGTACTTGGCCTCACCTTCATTCCTGCCGCCTTCGCCGCTGGCCTGTCGGTCGAGCAGATCGGAATGCATCTGGTGTTCGGCGCGTGCGTGCTGATCGGGTGCGCGGTGCTATTCTATCTGAACGTGTTCGGCGGCGGCGATGCAAAGGTCATCGCGGCGGCTTCGCTGTGGACCGGACTGGCGGCGAGCGCGCCGTTTGTTCTGGGGATGGCGATTGCCGGCGGCGCGCTGGCTGGCGTGCTGATCGTGATGCGCCGCATGAAAGTGTCGAGCAACAAGGCCTGGCTCAATCGCCTGATGTCGCCGGAAGAGGGCGCGCCGTATGCGGTTGCGATCGCAGTTGGCGCGTTGATGGCGGCCCCCGCATCGCCCGTGCTGGCGGCTGGAATCGCAGGTTTCAGCGCCTAGGCAAAAAGTGCAGGGTTAAGACTTGACGCGAAACGTTAACGCGCTCGCGCCGGTCGTCTTAACTCTCCTTTAGAGCCCTCATGAAAATCTCCCGCTCAGGATAGGGCCCCTTTCAGGCCTTGGGGACTGCGGCGGAGGGCCTTCATGTCGCCCGTGCGACTGATCATTCTTCTGGTAGCGGCAGGCGCGGCTGTAGCCGCTGTCTTCCTCGTGCGGTCTGTCCAGGCGCCTTCGCCTGCAGTCGCTTCTATTGCAGCGCCCGCTGAGGCGCCCAAGCCCGTTGAAATTCCGACGAAGCAGATCCTCGTCGCGAACAACAAGATTCCAATCGGCAAGTTCGTCGCCGCCGAAGACCTGCGCTGGCAGGAGTGGCCCGCGAGCGCGAACGTCGAATCGTTCGTCGAACAGGAAAAAGAACCGGAAGGCCTCGAGAAGATGGTCGGCGCCGTTGCGCGCGTTGATCTCGTCGTCGGCGAGCCGGTCACGACGACCAAGCTGATGCATCCGGGCACGGCAGGCTTCATGGCCGTGATGCTGACGCCGGGCATGCGCGCTGTCTCGGTCGAGATCGCCGCGGAGATCGCGGCGGGCGGCTTCATCCAGCCTAACGACCGCGTCGACGTGATCGTCACGCGCGAAGTCGAGAATGCGAGCAAGGGGGCGGGGATGCAGAACATCCGCTCCGACCTCATCCTCTCCAACATCCGCGTGCTTGCGATCGATGCGCGTTATGGCGCGCCGCCGGCTGAAGGCGAAGAAGGCGCGCCGCAGCAAGGGCAGGGGCAGGTCATCATCGGTTCGCGCGCGACGCTCGAACTGACAGAGCGCGACGCAACGTTGCTCAACACGGCGAAGCGCGCCGGTGAAATCGCGCTCACGCTGCGCTCCATCGCCGACATGCAGGCGCCGCAGGGCGCGACAAACGCCGGGCGCGTCTATCGCGACGGCGTTTCGCAGGATGCCGAGGGTGTGCGCGTCTATCGATACGGCAACGAAACCGTCAGCGCCGCGCCGGCAGGTTGAGGGTCATACATGTCAGCCAACCGTAACTTCATTCTCGCCAGCCTCGCGGCCGCCCTTGCGGTCGCGGCGCCCGGCGCATTCGCACAGCAGGGCGGCGAGCTCAGCGGCGCTCCGGCGCAACGCATCACCGTTCCCGACGTGTCCGCTCCGGCAGGCACGACGGAAGTACTGACGCTGACCGTCAACAAGTCCTACATGATCGAGTTCGATGTCGACATCGACGACGTCATCATCGCCAACGAGAAGATCGCCAACATCGTTGCACGCGATCGCCGCCGCATCGCCGTGATGGGCGTGTCGCCGGGCGAGAGCAACATGGTGTTCCTCGACCGCTCTGGTCGCAAGGTGAAGGTGCTCGAGATTTCGGTGACGGATGGCGTCGCCGGGATGGAACAGCTCCGCACGCTGATCAAGCGCCACGTTCCGGGCTCCAAGGTCCAGGTCGAGGCCGTGAACGGCCGCATCATCCTGGCCGGTTCGGTGCCGAACCTGTCGGGCGCGGATCGTGTCATGCAGCTCGCGCGCACCTATGCGAAGGACGACAACTCCGTCCTCAACATGATGGCGATCGAAGGCAAGGACCAGGTCACGCTGAAGGTTCGCTTCGTCGAGATGCAGCGTTCGGTCATCAAGCAGATGGGCATCAACCTGTCTGGCGCGATTGGCTTCGGTCAGCTTTCGGGCAACAGCTTCGACAACAATATCTCGATGTCGTCCGCCAACTCCTTCCCTCTCGCGGGTACGGCGCTGGGCGGCCTGACGGCTGATCTCGGTTACAAGAACCTGGTGGGCGCTGCCCAGCAGAGCGCGATCGGCGCGAAGATCAACGCGCTTGAGCGGGTGGGCATCGTGCGCACGCTGGCCGAGCCGAACCTCGCGGCGATCTCGGGCGAAGCGGGCAAGTTCCTTGTCGGCGGCGAATTCCCGGTTCCGGTGGCTCAGGACGAAGGCAAGATCTCGATCGAGTTCAAACCGTTCGGCGTGGGCCTTGGCTATACGCCGGTCGTGATGTCGGAAGGCCGTATCTCGCTGCAACTGTCAGTCGAGGTGTCCGAGCTTTCGCAACAGGGCGGCTTCCAGTCGAGCACGATCGCGGGCGTCAACCCGAACACGGGTCTGCCTGTTGTCGGTTCGACGATCACCATCCCGGCGCTGAAAGTTCGTCGCGCTGAAACGACGGTTGAAATTCCCTCGGGCGGCAGCCTCGTAATCGCCGGCCTGATCCAGGAAACGACCCGTCAGAACCTCGACGGCATTCCCGGCGCCAAGGATATTCCGGTGCTCGGCGCGCTGTTCCGCAGCCGCGACTTCCAGAATGACGAGACCGAACTGGTCGTGATCGTCACGCCTTATCTGGTCGATCCGACCGATCCGCAGGGCTTCCGCGATCCGGACCGTGGCTATGTCACGGCTTCCGACGCGCGCACCGTGCTGTTCGGCAAACTGAACGATGTTTATGCCGTGCCCGGTTCGGGCACGGACAAGGCGAAGCCTCCCGGCGGCGCCAGCGGCTTCATCATTGACTGAGGGGAGAGCCGGCATGTCTTCGCGTTTTCATATCGTGCTCGCCGGTGTTTCGCTGGCTGCCCTGGGCGCCTGTCAGCACTCCGATCAGGAGATTGCATGGGCAAATCGCACGCACACGCAGATCGTTGCGGAGGAATCCACCGCCGATCTGAAGATCGACACCATCGTGGCCGGCGAGAAGCTGGGCGAGGTCGAGCGTGAAGCGGTGAAATACTTCGCCGCCAGCTATCAGGACGAAGGCCATGGCGCGGTCATCATCTCGCGCCCCAGCAATGGACCGGACGATATCTCCGCGATCCGCGCCGCGGCTGACGCCCGCGCCGTGATGATGGCCGAGGGCATCGAGCCGGGCCGCATCGCAGAAGGCACCTATGACGGCACGGGCGCACGTTCCGCCCCGCTGATCATCAGCTATCGCACCTACAACGCTGTCGTTCCGAACTGCCCGGATATTTCGCACTGGGATTTCGCCTGGACCGGCAGCAACACGGCCCTGCCGTCGTTCGGATGCGCGACCGCCATGAACCTGGCCGCGCAGATCGCCAATGCCGGCGACCTGGTCGGTCCGCAACGCATGGATCCGGCCGACACCAACCGCCGCGGCGTGGTGTTCTCGAAGTACCGCAATGGGGAGAAGACCTCGGCAGAGCGCAATGGCGACGCAAGCGGCGCCATCAGCCAGGCCGTGAAATAGGGATCGGGACATGAGCGGATCACGGGACAAGTTTGACGACGACAGCGATCTCGACCAGCTCGCTCACGATCTCGACCTCGACATGGACGCGCCGTTGGGCGCGAGCTTCGCTGCGGCGTTGCGTGGTCCAGACGGCAAGACGCCGGCGTTCGAGGAGGCCGATTTCGGCCTGGACGATGATGGCTTCATGACGCCGCCGCCGCGCGCTGCACAGGCAGCGCCGCCGGCCCCGACCGTCTTCGCGGCGGAACCGGAAGCCGATGGCGAGTATGAGTCGTTCGAGGATGAATTCTCCGACGAAGGCGAGGATTTCGATCCGCCCCCGCCTCCGCCAATGGCCGAAGCCGCGTCTGCCGCATCCAGCTGGTTGCAGCCGAAGCCGGCCCACCAGACGGCTGATGACCTTCCGCCGCTGACTGCCATGGATGCCGAACCCGTCTCCGACGACGCGGCGGGGCAGGGCCTTGGCTACGACTATTCGTTCGGTGCGGCGCACACGGGCGGCGACCGTCCGATTCCGCGCATCACCGTGCATGGCTTCTGCGCGCGCACCTCGTCGCTCAGCCTGCTGCGCACGATCATGAACGATCGCCGGCTCAAGAACGTGACGATGGAAGTGTTCGAGGGCGGGGTTCCCGCTGCGATCCAGTACTACGTCAACGAAACGACGCCGAACCTGCTTGTCATCGAAAGCTCGGGCGATCCGCGCCAGCTGCTCAGCGAACTCGATGCGCTGGCTGAATATTGCGACGAGAACATCCGCGTTCTCGTGCTCGGCCAGACCAACGATATCCGTCTGTATCGCGAACTGATGCGCCGCGGCGTGTCGGAGTATCTCGTCGCGCCGGTCGATCCGGTGCAGATGATCCGCTCGATCGCGAACCTGTTTGCCGACCCGGAAGCTCCGTTCACCGGCAAGACGCTGGCTGTCACGGGCGTGAAGGGCGGGGTGGGCGCATCGTCCATCGCACACAACCTGGCGTGGGCGCTGTCGGAACGTTGCAAGGTCAACGCGACGCTGGTCGACCTCGATCTCAACTTCGGCACCACGGGCCTCGACTTCAACCAGGACAGCGGCGCCACGATTGCCGACGCCCTGATGTCGCCCGATCGTTTCGACGACGCCGTCATGGGCCGCCTCATCACCAAGGCGACCGACCGTCTCTCGCTGTTCACTGCGCCGGCGACGCTGGATCGCACGTATAACCTCGACCCGGAAACCTATGTCCGCGTGCTTGAGCAGGTGCGTGGATCGGTTCCGTTCGTGGTGCTCGACCTGCCGCATATCTGGAGCGACTGGTTCAAGTCGACCGTCATTTCGGCGGATGAGCTTGTGATCGTGGCGGGCCCGGATCTGGCCTCGCTGCGTAACGGCAAGAACCTGATCGACTTCCTGAAGGCCGCGCGCCCGAACGACAATCCGCCGAAGCTGGTCCTCAACATGGTTGGCCTGCCCAAGCGCCCGGAAATTCCGGCGAAGGATTTCGGTCAGGCGATCGGCATCGACCCGTCGCTGATCCTGCCCTTCGATGCGCAGCTGTTCGGAACGGCGGCCAATAACGGCCAGATGATCTTCGACGTCGCGCCTGAATCCAAGGTTGCGCAGGGGCTGGACCAGCTCGCCGCGCTGCTCACTGGACGAGAAGTGCAGACGGCAAAGCCCTCGATGCTGAAAAAGCTTCTGGGCAAGTAGGAGTAGGGGATGTTCGGCAAGCGCACGACGACGGGCGGACCTGCTGTCCCGCCGCCAGCGGCGGTCGAGGCGCCGCGTCCAGCCGCCGCCGCTCCGCCGCCAGCGCCCAGGCCCGCAGCTGCACAAGCCGCCGCGCAGCTTGATCCGCCGCCGCCACCGCCGAAATCCGCTGGCGCTCCGCCGCCAAGGCCCACCGCTTCCAGCAAGTCGAATTCCAAGTCTGCGCCTCCGCCTCCGCCGAAGGAGAAGGTCGCAGCGATCGACAACCGTTCGGACGAATATTACCGGACGAAAACGGAAGTCTTCAACGCGCTGATCGACACGATCGACCTGTCGCAGCTGGCGCAGCTCGACCAGGAGTCCGCGCGCGAAGAGATCCGCGACATCGTCATCGAGATCGTCTCGATCAAGAACGTGGTGATGAGCGTCGCCGAGCAGGAGACGCTGCTCGAGGATATCTGTAACGACGTTCTCGGCTATGGTCCGCTCGAGCCGCTGCTGGCGCGCGACGACATCGCCGACATCATGGTCAACGGTGCGGGCACGACCTACATCGAGGTCGCCGGCAAGATCCAGCGTACCAACATCCGCTTCCGCGACAACGCGCAGCTGATGAACATCTGCCAAAGGATCGTGAGCCAGGTCGGCCGTCGTGTCGATGAAAGCTCGCCGATCTGCGACGCGCGTCTGGCCGACGGATCGCGCGTCAACGTCATTGCGCCGCCGCTGGCCATCGATGGCCCGGCACTGACAATTCGTAAGTTCAAGAAGGACAAGCTGAAGATCACGGATCTCGTGGGCTTTGGCTCCATTTCGGAACCGGGCGCTGAAATCCTGCGCATCATCGGCGCCTGCCGTTGCAACGTGCTGATCTCGGGCGGTACGGGTTCGGGCAAGACGACGCTTCTCAACACGCTGACGGCGTTCATCGCCCCGGGCGAGCGCGTCATCACCTGCGAAGACGCCGCCGAACTCCAGCTGCAACAGCCGCACGTGGTGCGTCTCGAAACCCGCCCGCCGAACCTCGAAGGGCAGGGTCGCGTCTCGATGACCGACCTCGTCAAGAACTGCCTGCGTATGCGTCCTGACCGGATCATCGTGGGCGAGGTTCGCGGACCGGAAGCGTTCGATCTTCTGCAGGCGATGAACACGGGCCACGACGGCTCCATGGGCACGCTGCACGCCAACACGCCGCGCGAAGGTCTCTCGCGTCTGGAATCGATGATCACGATGGGCGGTTTCACGCTGCCGCAACGCACGATCCGCGAGATGATCGTCGGTTCGATCGACGTTGTCATTCAGGCCTCGCGTCTGCGCGACGGCACGCGGAAGATCGTGTCGATCACCGAGGTCATGGGCCTCGAGGGCGATGTGATCGTGACGCAGGACGTGATGCGCTACGAGATCACGGGCGAAGACAAGGACGGCAAGCTGATCGGCACGCACAGCGGCACCGGCATCGGCCGTCCGCGCTTCTGGGAGCGCGCCAAGTATTTCAACATGGAAGCGGATCTGGGCCGGGCCCTCGATGCGCTGGAAGAGGGCGGTCGGAAATGACACCGGAGCTCATGACCTACGCGATCGCGGGCCTTGCCTTCGTCGCGATCGCTGGCATCGGCCTGGTTTTCGCGGGCGGGACAGGGCGCGGGAAACAATCCAAGCGCCTGAAATCGATCAGCGACGGCACGCGCGGGCGCGGCGGCGCGGATGCGGCGAACCTCGCGCGCCGCAAGCAGATGGATGCCACGACCAAAGCGCTGCGTGATCGCGAGGAAGCGAACCGCAAGAAACGCGCCGGCAAGTCGCTGGAAGATCGGATCAAGCAGTCTGGCTTGAAAATCACGGTTCCAATGTTCTGGACCGCCTCGGCGGTTTCGGGTGTTGGAACGTTCATTGCGTTGTTCTTCGGCGCGAAGTTCGACAAGGACATCACGCTGCTGGCCGCGGCGGGCATTTCGTTTGCTGCTGCGTTCGGCCTGCCGCGCTGGTTTCTCGGCATGAAGATCGCGGGCCGCCAGAAGAAATTCATCGGCCAGTTTGCCGACGCCATCGACGTTATCGTTCGCGGCGTGAAATCAGGCCTGCCGCTGCAGGAGTGCCTGAAGATGATCGCGCGCGAGAGCCCGCAACCGCTGGCCGCCGAATTCCAGCTGGTCTGCGATGCGATCGCGATGGGTGTTGAAGTTCCGCAGGCGCTGGACCGCATGTATCAGCGCACGCCGATCCAGGAAGTGAACTTCTTCAACATCGTGCTGAACATCCAGCAGAAGGCCGGCGGTAACCTCTCGGAGGCGCTGGGCAACCTGTCGAACGTGCTGCGTTCGCGGAAGCTGTTGCGCGAGAAGATCAAGGCGCTGTCTTCGGAAGCGAAGGCTTCGGCGATGATCATCGGTTCGTTGCCGGTCATCGTGATGCTGCTCGTTTACTTGTCCACGCCTAGCTACATCATGTCACTTTTCGTAACCGATCTCGGCCACCTGATCCTTCTGATCGCGGCCGGCCTCATGGCGACTGGTATTTATATCATGCGCTCCATGATCAACTTCGCCATCTAGGGAAGGGAACAGGGCCATGGAGATGGACTGGGTTTCATTTCTCACCGATCCGGTAACGTTGGCTTCGGCCTTCGCGGCGCTTGCAACCTTCGCGACCGTGGTGACGCTGGCTGCGCCCGCGTTCAGCGGCGACAAGCTGGCCACGCGTCTCAAGGCTGTTTCCAACCGTCGTGAAGAGCTGCGCAAGAAGAGCCGTGCGGCTCTGGACGGCGATGCGAAAAAGTCGATCCGCGTGCAGGACACCAGCACGCTCAAGAAATTCGTCGACAAGCTCGACCTTGCCAAGATGCTGGAAGACCCCGGCATTCTCAAGAAGCTTACGCAAGCCGGCCTGCGCGGCCCAAGGCCGATTTCGATCTTCTATTTCTGCCGCTTCGCCCTGCCGATCGTTTTCGGCATCGCGACGTTCGTCTATATCTGGTTCGTCAACGACCACGGCCTGCAACTTCAGATGAAGATCGGCGTGATCGTTTGCGGCTTTGCCGCCGGCTTCTATGGTCCGAACATCTATCTTGAGAACATGATCACCAAGCGCCGCACGTCGATCATGCGCGCGTTTCCTGACTCGCTGGACATGATGCTGATCTGCGTCGAATCCGGCATGTCGATCGAAGGCGCGTTCGCGCGCGTTGGTGAGGAGATCGGTACAGCTTCGGCTGAGCTGGCTGAGGAACTCGCGCTGACGACCGCCGAGCTTTCCTATCTCGCGGATCGCCGCACGGCTTATTACAACCTCGCAGAACGCACGAACCATCCGGGCGTCAAGGGCGTTGCGATGGCGCTGGTGCAGGCTGAAAAGTACGGCACGCCCATGGGCTCCGCGCTGCGTGTCATGGCGAAGGAAAACCGGGAGATGCGGATCACCGAAGCCGAGAAGAAGGCTGCGGCTCTGCCGGCCAAGCTGACGGTTCCGATGATCGTGTTCTTCCTGCCGGTTCTGTTCCTCGTCATTCTCGGACCGGCCTTCATCAAGATCGATGCGATGGGCCTCGGCAAGCCGACGGGCACGACCACCCAGACGGTCAAATAGGACGCGGGCACCCTGCATTCCCAAATGACAAAGCCCGCGGCGCAAACCGCGGGCTTTTCATTTTCAGGCTCTGATGATTGCTACTGCTTGGGTCTGTAGGCGATCAGCGCGTTGCCGCCGGTCTGGCCGAAGGCGCTATAGCCCGAGCTGACGAACACCATACCCGCGCCGGCGGAGATGCCGTGGCTGTCGATCGAGCCACCCTTGCCGGCGATCTCCTTGTTGAGCGGCGTCACGGGCCCGATCGTGTCGATCTTGTTGATCATGGCGCCCGTACTGGCGTCGAGGATCACGATCTGTCCGCCGAGCGTGCCCCCGATGACGGCACCATCGACGATCAGTGGGGCGGCGGAGAAGCCGAACTTGTCGTTGCAGCTGACGACAAGCGTCGCGCGCTGTCCGGTGCAGTCAGGCTGCGCGAGGAACGACCAGGCAGGCTTGCCCGTCTTGAGGTCGAACGCATACATGCCGGCCTTGCCGACGAAGCCCGGGTTGATGGAAACCTTCAGCGGGTCACTGATCGGCAGAATGAAGTTGGCGCCGTCGGTGGCGATGCCCCAGTGAACGCCGCCGAGCGCCGTGCCTTCGCCAACGCGCTGGCTCCAGACCACCTTGCCGGTCTCGGCGTCCAGCACCCATGCATGGCCTGACTTCTGGCCTGCGAGGATCACGTCCTTGCCGTCAGCCGAGGCGACGACGGGGCCTGCGCCGAAATCCATGCCGCGGCCATCGCCGCCAAAGAGCGCGGGGCAGTTGGGGCCGTTCGTGCCCGAGCCCATGTCGCAGGCCAGGTTCCACACGTCGCCCGCCATACCCTGGAATTGCCAGGCGACCTTGCCGGTGTCGGCGTTGATAGAGATTATGGCGTTGGACGTGTCGGTGCCTGGGTGCGATGTGCTCTCGCCGGTGGTGACGATCACGCGGTTGCGCTTCGCGTCGAACACGGGAACGGACCAGATCGCCGCGCCCGACGGACCCTTCTGTTTCACGCCAAGCGAGCTGATCTGACCGTTGTACTGGGCGTCGGGCTTGGTGTGATACTCCCAAACGTGCTTGCCGTCCGCCGCACTGAGCGCGACCACCGTGCCGTGGCCCGTGCAGCATTCGAAATCCGGTTTGGAGCCGGAGGTGCTGCCCGACGACGACACGGGAACGATGATCTTGTCCTTCGCGAAGATGACGCCGCCACGGACATGGCCGCCTGCGCCTTTGATGGGTTGCCACGAGGCTTTCCAGACCAGTGCGCCGGTTGATGCATCAAGGACGTGGACGTCAGAACCGATCGCCAGCGTTACGACCTTGCGGCCCCCAATCTCGCCGATGGCAGGCGTGCTTCGCGTTGAGCCGGCGTAGGTCCATTTCGCGCAACCCGTCTTCGCATCGAGTGCAAGAAGCTGCTGTGCGAGCGCGATGAAGATGGTGCCATCGCTGAGCACCGATGCGCCGGTCCCGCCGCTCTGGCCCGGAGTGGCGATCGACCAGGCGACTTCAAGATTGGCGAGGTTGGCCTTGGTGAGCCCTGCCTGTGCGGCGGAAAGGCTGCGGCTCTGATTCTGATCGACGCCGAAGCCTGCGGAAACGATCGTCGCCGATGAGCTGACGGCGCGCTTGTCTGCGGCGCATCTGATTGCGTCCGTCCAGGGCGCGGCGTTTGCTGCCTGACCGGCGGTGAGGAAGGCGATGACGTCAGTGATTTCCTGTGGCTTCAGGCTGGCCGCCATCGGCGCCATGACGCCCGTGGTGAGGACTTCGCGAAGCCGGGCGGGGGCCTGCTGCTGAATGGAGGCAAGCGTTGCGGCGCGCGTCGTACCCGGATTGTCGTGACACGTGGCGCACGTCTTGTTGTACACGGCTCGGCCGGGATGGTCGGGCGCAACCTGCGCTGCCGCTGGCAGGGCAAGGCCTAAGCCCAGAGCCGCTACTCGCATCGCTGTGCGCAGTTTCATGTTTTCCTCCCGCGCGGAAGCTTATGGCTTGCCGCTTTTCGTTGGGAGCAACCTTGCGTTGGTTGGCGGAGAGTTCAACTGGCTTTGGCTGCACGTGCCGTCACAGTGTCATCAGGATCTGTGTTCAATGCCACTGATAGGTTCGCGCGAAAAAGCCCGCGGCGCAAACCGCGGGCTCTTTATTGTCAGATACTGGCAGTTACTACTGCTTGGGCCTGTAGGCGATCAAAGCGTTGCCGCCCGTCTGGCCAAAGGCGCCATAGCCGGAGTTGATGAACACCATTCCCGCGCCGGCGGAGATGCCATGGCTGTCGATGGAGCCGCCTCTTCCGGCGATGTCCTTGTTGAGCGGTGTGACGGAGCCGACGGTGTCGAACCTGTTGATTGCCGCGCCCGTCTTCGCATCAATGACGATGACTTGCCCGCCGAGCGTTGCGCCGATGATGGCGCCGTCGATGATCAGCGGGGCAGCCGAGAAGCCGAACTTGTCGGTGCAGCTCGCGACAAGCGTTGCGCGCTCGCCCGCGCAATCGGGTTGCGCGAGGAACGACCATGAAGGTTTGCCAGTCTTGAGGTCGAACGCATAGACGCCTGCCTTGCCTATGAAGGCCTTGTTGGCGGACATCTTGAGCGGGTCGTTGATCGGCACGATGAAGTTTGCGCCATCGGTGGCGATGCCCCAGTGAACGCCGCCGAGCGCCGTGCCTTCGCCAACGCGCTGGCTCCAGATCACCTTGCCTGTCGCTGCATCCAGAACCCAGGCATGGCCCGATTTCTGGCCCGCGAGCACCACATCTTTTCCACCAGCCGACGTGATGATCGCGCCCGCGCCAAAGTCGTAGTCGCGGCCGTCGCCGCCGAACAGGACAGGGCAGTTGGGGCCGTTGGAGCCGGAGCCGGTATCGCACGCCATGTTCCACACGTCGGCGGCCATCGCCTGGTATTGCCACGCGACCTTGCCGGTATCGGCGTCGAGCGCGATCACGGCGTCGGATGTATCGGTGCTGGGGTGGGAAGTGTTCTCGCCGGTTGTGACGATCACATGGTTGCGCTTGGCGTCGAACACGGGAACCGACCAGATCGGCGCGCCAGACGGGCCTTTCTGCTTCACGCCGACCGAGTTGACCTGGCCGTTGTATTCCGGCTCGGGCATGGTGTGGTATTCCCACACATGCTTGCCGTCTGCGGCGTTGAGCGCGACCACCGAGCCATGGCCGGTGCAGCATTCGGTACGCGGGTTGGCGCCGGAGCCGACGCCGGATGCGGACAGCGGCACGATGATCTTGTCTTTCGCGAAGATGACGCCGCCGCGGATATTCCCGCCCGTGCCGTTGACCGGCTGGCCGGAGGCTTTCCAGATCAGGGCGCCGGTCGCGGCATCGAGCACATGGATGTCGCGGCCGACGGACATGGCGACAACCTTGCGGCCGCCGATCGCGCCGATCGCCGGCGTGTTGCGCGAGGAGGCGGAGTAGGCCCACTTGGCGCATCCTGTCTTTGCGTCGAGCGCGAGGACTTTCTGGCCGCCCGTGACGAAGATCGTGCCGTCGCTGAGCACGGATGCGCCCGTGCCTGCGCCCTGGCCGGGGAAGGCGATCGACCATGCGACTTCGAGATTGGCGAGGTCGGATTTCTTGAGGCCTGCTTGAGCAGCCGAGAGGCTACGCGTCTGGTTCTGGTCAACGCCGAAGCCGGCCGAGACGATGGTGGCGCTGCTGCTGACCGCGCGCTTGTCGGCGGTGCACATGAGCGCGTCCGTCCAGTTAGCTGCGGCGGCTGCCTGTCCGGCGGTGAGGAAGGCGATGACGTCGGTCACTTCCTGCGGGCTGAGGCTGGCGGCCATCGGCGCCATGACGCCTGTGGTGAGCACTTCGCGGAGGCGCGCGGGCGCCTGCTGCTGGATCGAGGCGAGGGTGGCGGCGCGTGTGGCGCCGGGATTGTCGTGACACATGGCGCACGACTTGTTGTACACGGCGCGGCCGGGATGATCGGGGGCGACCTGCGCCGTGGCGGGGAGCGTGAACAGCCCGAGGCCGAAACCAAGCCCGGCCAGCCGCATCATCGTGCGCAGTTTCATGTGTCTTCCTCCCGTGCGGGCTGTCCTCGGGACGCCCGCTTTCCGTTGGCCGCAACCTCGCGCCAGTCGGCAGGGATTTCAACTGGCTTTGCCTGTGCATTCCGTCGCCGGAAAATATCGCGCGGTCGCGGCAAAATGTCTGGTGGTGCGCCTCTATCGGGCGTTCTGCCGGGCGATGAAGGCGGCGACGGTGGCGATCAGGTCGGTGGTTGCGGCAGAAGCGCGATGGCCGAATGCGTGTGGTTGGCCGGGGTAGAAGGCGTAATCGAGCTTGCCGCCGCGCGCCTGCCAAGCGTGCAGCAGGTCGAATGTCATGTCCTGTGGGATGTTCGAATCGTCACCCGGTTGGACGACGAGAATGGGCGGCAGCGTCTTGGCTTCGCCGGATGTCACAATTCGCGGGATCGAGGCGTCCCATCGCGCGGCCTCGTCGGCGAAGTAGAGATCCGTCATTTCGGCGAGGCGCGTGAGGTTGGCGCGCTTGGCATAGCGATAGCGCGCCGCCGGGTCGCTGACCGGCCACATCGCGACGACATAGTTCACCGCGGCGGATATCGCATCATGCGGTGCGTAGGCGCCATCAGGCCCGAGGATCGGCGTGCCTTTGTGTTGCTGGACATCCGGCCGCAGGGCAGCGAGCAGGGCGAGGTGTGCGCCTGAGGATGATCCGATCAGGCCGATGCGATCAGGATCGGCGTTGAGCGATTTCGCGTTGAGCCGCACATAGCGCACGGCGGCGGCGACATCCGCGCTGCTGGTGGGGTGCTTGAATGCCGGCGATTGCCGGAAGTCGATCGACACCACCACGATGCCGGACTTTGCCAGCTCTGCGCAATAAAGCCTGTCGCCGGTGCGGTCGCCCGATCCCCACGCGCCGCCGTGCACGTCGATCAGCACGGGCAACGGCTTTGATGCGGATTTGGGGCGGTAGATCGTGGCTGCGAGATCGACGCCGGGCTTTGCCCAGGTCAGCGTCATTTCCTCCATCGCCACTTCGCCGCCGTCCTTGGCCGCAACAACGGGCGGCTGTGCTGTCGCCGGCGAGACGCAGGCGGCAAGGACGAGGGCAAGCGCGAGAATGGAAGATCGCATGAGCGTTTTCCCTATGGCGTATCGCAGAAACTAGCGTGGCTCGTATGTTCGCGCGAGCAATCCTTCGAACGCGGCCATGGTGCGTTTCCAGTCGGCTTCCGTCTTTAGCGAAAGGCCGGAGAAGCCGCCCATCGTGGCGCCGCGCAGCGTCAGATAGTGCAGGGCCGCGAGCAGGATCGCATTGACGGCAGGCGCATCGACGCCTTCCGGCGGCTTCTCGTCGCCGCGCAGTTTCGGCATCACGCCATACATCGCCTTGGAGCGTGCGGCATCGATGCGGCGCAGTGTGTCCGACGGGCCCGCCAGCTCCCATGCCAGCAGCTTCTGCAATACGGGATCGCCACGCAGGTTGGCGGCGTAGGCTGCGAACAGTGCGGACATGCGCTGTCCGTAGTCGCCCTTCGACGAAGAAAGCGCGTCGCCGATCCACACGGCCGTGTTGGCGCCCATGGCTTCGAGCAGTCCGTCCAGCCCGCCAAAATAGCGATAGATCAGCTTCTTGTCGGCTCCTGCCTCCGCCGCGATGGCGTTGACGCCCAGGCCCGCCGCGCCATCGCGCGCGATCACCCGCGCAGCCGCCTCGATGAAGCGCTGTTCGGTCGCCTCCCGGTCGCGGGTTGCTTTGGCGGGGGCGGCTTTCTTCTTGGCTGGCATCGCGAATCTCCAATGAAAACCTAGCATTGTCACCAAGTGGGGACAAGTTGTTGACATTTGCACGGATGGCGCCATATGTCACCGTTCAGTGACAAATGGAGATTGGGACATGACGAACGAGGGATTGAACCGGCCTGCGCTGATCAAGGCAGGCATCGTGCTGGCTGCGGTGGCTGTGCTGGCGAACATTCCTTACGCGGCGCTGATCGCGTTGTTCGATTATGACGACGTGCTGCGCCGCCCGGCCGGCGAGGTGCTGGAGCTGTTCCACGCGGGCGGGTCCGCTCTGGTGCTGGCGTGGTGGACGTTCGCGCTGAGCGCCATCGGCTTTGCGCTTGGCGCGATGCTGCTCGGCGAGGCGCTGAAGGACGGCAATACCAAGCTTGCGACGGGCTTCACGCTGTTCGGCGTTCTTTCAGGCGTCTTCCAGGCAGCGGCCCTGCTGCGCTGGACGTTCGCCATCCCGGCAGTCGCAACAGCTTACGTGCAGGCGGGCGAGGGATCGGCCGAACGCGCCGCCGCCATCGCCAGCTATGAAGCGCTCAACACGTTTGCAGGCGTCGGCATGGGCGAACATCTGGGGCAGGTGTTGTTGATGATCTGGACGCTCGGCGTGGGGCTCGCGCTGATGCGCATGGGCGGTGCGATGAAGTGGATCGGTGCGGCCGGCCTCGTCACGCTGCCGCTCTGGGTTGTCGGGCAGACCGAACTTCTCTCGCTCTCCATGCCTGAACTGCCGGTGATCGAAGTGTTGCCCTACGCCTTCATGGGCTGGGAACTGTGGTTGCTGGTGGTCGGCGTTGCGCTGATCGTGCGCGCCATGGGCAAGACCGCTTCCTTCTCCAGCGCGCCGCTCGCCCGCGCCTGACGCTTTACGGCTTGCGGTTGCGCCGGAAGCCGATTGCGCCCAGCGGCACGCCAAGCACAAGAAGCATCGGCGGGAAGGGGCCAACGCTCATTCCCGCCGAAGCATCGATCCAGACACTGAGCGACCAGAACAGCCCCGCGCAGATCGCGATGATCGTCAGCCACGGCCAGGCGCGACCTATGCCGCCAGCTGCCCACGCGCGACGCAACTCATCGCCCAGCCCATAACCAACCGCGATGGCGACCAGCGCGCACGAGAAGAAAGCGCACGCCCACAGGAAGCTGGCATCCAGCGGCAGGCCATCAAGCAGGAACTGAGCCGTGATCAACGCGCTGGCGATCAGCGCAAACACCACCGCCACGAGGGCGATGCGGCCTAAGCGCGCCAGCATGGATCAGCTGCGCCAGCGCAGCGTGCGCGGCTCGATCGGGTTGACGAACGGACGGCCATCGGCGCGCGAGGCAGCCCATTCCTTCTTCAGCGTGCGATACCATTTTGCCTGCACGTCGATGTCGTCGATCCAGAGCATGTTCTGCTGATAGGCCATGCCGTGGTTCTGCAGGTTCACCATGTGGCCGTCCTGGCCGAGGAACTTCCTCGCCGCCGGGATCAGGATGGGTGTCGCGAAGTCGAGCAGCGGCGCGTTTTCCCAGAAGGTGATCTGCGTAATGCGCGTCTTCTTGGTCGTGATCGGCGTCAGGCAGGTCAGCGTGAAGATGCGTGCTTTCTTTGCTTCGATGATCTCCCACCGGAAGCCCGGAATCTGGAAGACGATCTCCGTCGTGACTTCCGATCCCATCAGTGCCTTGTACGCCAGCGAATTACCCGATGGTTTGTGCCGCGCCAGCGACCAACCGCGTGTTGACGGCTCGAACAGCTTTTCTTTTAGCCGCAGCCCGGTACTGGGCGGACGCCACCACCACTGGTTATGCACGAACGGCACGTGGGCCGGGTCCATCAGGCCGACGACAGCATCGTCCATGTGCGCGTTGAAGATTTCCGCGACGATGAATTTCGGCTTCAGCTTGCCGAGATTGAAATCCGGCGCGGGCGCGGCGGGCGGATCATCGCCGCGCGGACTGTCCGCGACATAGACGAAAATCATGCCGTTCACTTCATGCACCGGATAGCGGCGCACTTTCACGCGGTCGCTCGCGAAGTCTTCGGTCTTCACCAGCGATGGCATGTGCTTGCACCCGCCATCCGTGCCGAAGCGCCAGCCATGATAGGGGCACTGGATTGTCGGTTGGCCATCCGTCTCGATCTGCTTGCCGGCCGATAGCGGCACGAGACGGTGCGGGCAGATATCGCGCAGCGCGAATGCTTCGCCCTTTGCTGTACGCGCCAGCATCACCGGCTGGCCCAGGATCACGCGCCGGAACTGCGTTCCCGCCGGCAGCGATTTCGACGCGCAGGCAAAATACCAGCAGTCAGTCAGCCAGCCTTCGGCCGTCATTCCCGCTGATTTGGAGAGTGTTCCGTCTGCCATGCGCTTCGTTGTTTTTCGGCCTGAGCCTTGATTGGCGGGCAATATCCAATGTTTGCTGCTCCCCGTCGAGAGAGTGGGACAAAGCGCCATGGCCGTAAAAATGAAGCCGGATAGGCCTGAAAAGGCGAAAACGCCGAAGATGCGCGCCCCGGCGGCGATTTCCGGCAAATGCCTGTGCGGCGCGGTCGAGATCGAAACCGACGTTCCGGTCTTCTGGGGCTGGCATGATCACTCTGGCGCCAGCCGCCGCACGCACGGGGCCGCCTACGCCACCTATGTCGGCTGCTGGAAGAGCAAGGTGCGCGTGAGGAAGGGGGAGGCCGAGGTGGGGCGCTTCGCCGATACCGAGCGCAAGCAGGTGCGCCACTTCTGTTCGCGGTGCGGATCGCCGCTGATGTTCGAGCGGGGGCATTCGCCGAAGATGGTCAATATCCCGCGTGCGCTGTTCGCTGGCCGCACGGGGCGCGAGACCAAATACCATGTCGCGATCGATCAGCTGCAGGACTGGGCCTACCTCGGCGCGCCCGTCGATCCGCTCAAGGGCTATCCTGGTGTGACGGTCGAGAAAGCGCGCAAGAAAACCAAGACAGTTGAACTCTTCGATCCGGAGATGTTCGGCGAGTGATCGTTAGCTTGCGTGCAGTTCGCTATGGCTTTTCAGCACGGCATCGCCGTCTTCCTGTTCGATCAGGTAGGCGGGGTTATTCCTGTCCGCTGCGCGGGTGACGGTCGTACCCTTCATTGTGCGCTCGATACGATGAGTGAAGACTTTTCGGACAACCCCGCGGGCGGTGTGTTCGCCCCACGACCATTTCACATGCGTACCGGGTTGGAATCTTTTCTGTACGCGTCTCATGACCTGCCAACGATAACGCTGCGCCCGCCGTTCCCTCGATCAACAGTGTTGTTGCAGACAAGGAACACACGCAACGCGTCAAACTGAATCGCGAGGAACAGACGCCCCGCAGGCGTGTTTCGATGAAAGATTCGTCAGGCTGATGCGAAACGTTTCGCGTGGCTCGACCGAAAAGCCTGCGAAGTCAGGCAGGAACTTCGCGCCCCGAAAAATGGCGTTGGAGTCATGAAGCATTGTTCAGCGTGGAACCTGAAACCCCCGCTGTGGAACTCCGTTGGGATCGCAAGGGGCGAGCAAGCTCGTATCGCTCCTGACGACCAAAACAGAGCAACAGTAGAGGAACTCCACCCCATGATGAAAACCCTTATCGCTTCCGCAACGCTCATCGCTTTCGCCGCGCCCGCTCTGGCGCAGGTGACGACGGCCCCGCCCGCCGCGAAGCCCGCTACGGAAGACAAGTTCACCAGGCACGACGCAAACGCTGACGGCGCGCTGTCGCTCGCTGAAGTGCAGGTGGCGGATTCAAAAGTGACGCAGGCCGATTTCGACAAGTATGACGCTGACAAGAGCAAGTCGCTCTCGAAGGTCGAGTTCTCGAAATGGGCTGAAGCGAAAACGACCCCGCCAGCTTCGGCGCCGGGTCAGTAGATCCCACGATTGTGGGCTGGTTTGTGCGCAATGCGCACAAAGGCGGAGGGCGCGGTGCAAACCGCGCCCTTTCCCTTGTCTAGTGAACCATGAAGTTGATGTTGCGCGTCTCGGTGACGGGCGCCGTCGCTTCGGCGCTGTCACGCTTCTCGAACTTCACCACGGCATTGCCGGATTTGATCGGCGTGACTTTCACGACGTGATGCGTAGAGCCATCCGGCATCGTCTCGTCTTTTGCTTCGCCGATCGTGACCAGTTCGGTGTCCGTGGTCGATGCGGTCCACCAGCTCGCGCCAGCCGTCGGCAGGTGAACGCTTTCGACCTTGCCGCCGATGGTGTGGAAGGTGAAGCCATCCG
>DAIRES010000245.1:1722-4468 GCA_036795465.1 Hyphomonadaceae bacterium | reverse complement strand
GGCTCGGGCATGCGCGAGAACAGGGTGATCATGTCGCGCCGGTTGGTGGGCGTGGCGCCGGCGGGCGCCGTGATGTTGATGCGGCGGATCAGGCCCTGCCCCGCATTGTCGCCACCCTTCTGCGTCCAGTAGAGATGACCGCGCGCGGAATCGATCGCCATGCCGACGCACCAGCGCGACTGATCGCCCTTGTCGCCAACCGGATTGCCGGTGACCACCAGCGTCTCCAGCTTGGAGCCATCGAGATTGCAGCGCTGGATCGCCATGCCTTCGCGATCCGACCAGTAGAGCTTGCCGGCGGCTTCATCGATCTTCAGCTGCTTGGGCGTGAACGTGCCGCCCGGCGCGACGATGGTGGCGACGTTCGAGCCATCCTTCTCGCAGCGCATGATGTAGCCATCGCGCTCAGCCGCGCGGCCCATGTTGGTCCAGAAGATCTGGCCAGTCGCAGAATTGACGGCGATGCCGTCGTTTACGCCGGTGGGACGCGAGCCATCCTTTGGCGCGTCATCGACCAGCGTTACCGGGCCGCCGCCGGCCGGGTCGAACGCGAAGACCTTCGCTTGCCCGAGATAATAGAGCTTTGGTGTGGGCCCCGCGGCTACGCCCGCGGTTGCACATCCCGCCAGCGCAAGACTACCACCGATACCTGCTGCGAACTGCCTGCGGTTCCAACCCGTCATGTCTCACCCCGGGCGTCTGATGCGCCTTGGGCGGAAGATAGAACCGGATTGGTGGAATTGTCATCCCGGAAGCGCGGAGCGCTATCCGGGAACCATTGCGATAGCCCGACACCGGATAAGTGCGTCCCGGCTCTCGCTGCGCTCCGCCGGGATGACAGCTGCGACGCGAGCGCCTAGTACTCGTGTTCCTGCATCCAGCTGATCTGGATTTCCTCAACATAGGCCGACGCCTTGCGCATCGCAGGCTCGGTCGAGGAATGGGGCGCCTCGCCAAGAACCGCGTCTTCGCTGTGTACGTCGGGCGGGATGTTGAAGCGTACCGTCGTGCGGCAACCCGGCGCGATCTGGTTTAGCTTGCCGCCCTGCCAGTCGGTGACATAGCCGCCATAGTCCCAGCCGAAGCCCGACATTGTGAACGGCTTTCCGTTCAGACGCTCCACCGTCTCGATACCGTCGCCGAGATTGAGACCGCCGGGCCCGGTCCATTCCGAGACTTCGCCCCGAATGGAGACACTGGTGAGAACGGTGCGCTCTTCCTCGTTCGCGAACGTCACCTCGATGCGGCGCGAGCGGTCCTGCGGATAAATCGCGGTGACGTTGACCTGTTCGCCTTCCCGCCCGTCGATCGTTTCGGGTATGACATTCTGGGCGCCGAATATCTCCGCCAGCGTTCCGGCCGTCGCATCCTGCGAGAATGGCTTGCCGCAGATGATCGTGAGCGTATCGGCGATAGTGGCAGGAACCTTGACCGCGCCACCATCTGCGGCGGGCGTGGCGACGACTTCCGGAACAGAGGGACCTTCGGCCTGCTCGGGACCGCCGCACGCAGCCAGAACCAGAAAAACCAGGGCCGATAAAGGTAGTCCGGCGATGGCCGTTCGCATTATTCCCTCCGCGACTGGCGCGAAGCTGTCGCAAGCCGGAGCGGCTGTCCACAGCATGAGGCGCCCGCCGGAAATCTGGTTGTTGGCGGTGGATTTCCATGTTTCCGGTCCGTCAGGACACTGAATTTTTCTCCACGCGCGTAAACGCAGCTTGACCCGGCGCGCGTGGACCGCAGAACTCCATTCAATGTCGCGTGCGATATACCGCCCATCCGGTGAAGTCATCGGCCGCCCCAAGCGCGGCGGCCTCTACATGTGGGGGCTGGCGGTTCTTGTCGGCGTGCTGGCGGCGATGGCCGTGGCGGCGATCCAGGCGCTGGTGATGTATGCGCAGTTCGTCGCGTTCCGCGCGCCATCGGGGCGGCTGTCGTCCCAGTTGACCCAGATTCCGTGGTGGGTGCGCCTCATCGTCCCGATCGTCGGCGGCGCGCTGATCTGCCTTTTGCTTAGGCTTGGCATATCGTGGGGATGGGGGCCGGCGCCGCGCGCCTTCGGGCTGCAGGACATCGTGCAGAACCGCCGGCTGCGCGGGACGATACGTTCCACGACACTTTCGTTACGAGATGCATTCCTTTCAGCGCTGGTGGCGATCGTATCGCTTGGCTGGGGCGGAAGCTCGGGACGCGAGGAGCCTGCGGCGCACCTGGGGGCGAGCCTCGCCATGCTGCCGGGGCGGTTGATGGGGCTGAATCTCGCGGCGCGGCGGATGCTGCTGGGCATGGGGCTGGCGGCGGCGATCTCCGCTGCGCTGCATGCACCGATCGCGGGCGTGTTCCTGGCGCGCGAGCTGGTGTTGCGGCGGCTGCGGCTGTCGCAGATGGGGCCAGTCGTGGTGGCGTCCGTGAGCGCGTGGCTGTTCGCACGCTGGGCTATGGGCGGACGATCGGTGATCGATATTCCCGACGTCGGCGTGATCCTGCCGCAGGTGCATCTCGCGGCGCTGGCGGCGTTGCCGGTGCTGGCGATGTTTGCCTATGCAGCGACGATCATCTGGGCGCGCACGCCCGTGATGGTGGCCGCGTTCGCGGCGCAGGTGCACGTGCCGCTGTGGCTGCTGCCGGTGTTCGGCGGCGCGATACTCGGGATCATCGCGCTGACATTTCCGCAGGTGCTGGGCATTGGCTATGAGCCGCTGGCGGCGGGGCTGGGCGGGAATTACACGGCTGTGCTGATGCCGGT
>DAIRES010000245.1:0-1622 GCA_036795465.1 Hyphomonadaceae bacterium | reverse complement strand
CTTTCAGGATCGCCCGAAGTCGGCGCGGCGAGCCTGCTGTGCTGCTTCGTGGCGTGCATGGCGGTGCGGCGGCTTGCTCCCCCGATGGGCGAAGAGACCGGCCAGATGCTGCGCTGGCGCTGAGGCGCAACCTCTCCTATCGTCGCGCAAGGAAACGCGGCGGAGACCGGGGCAATGAACATCGACAACGACACGGCCGGACCTGCGCGCTCCAAAGCGCCGTGGGCGCTTGCCGTGTTTGCGGTGCTGTTCGCGCTGTTCTTCTTCCGTGACGCGACGATCGCGCTTGATCCCATGCGCACGACCAACGCGGCAGACCAGTTCGACACCACGCGCGCGCTCGACAGGCTGGCCCGCGTGCTGGACGGCACGCCGCACGCCGTGGACTCCGATGCGCTGGATCAGACACGCTCCCGCCTGCTGCGCGAGGTTGCATCGCTCGGCTATCAACCTCAGGTGATCGCGCAGAACGCCTGCCGCGGATCGATCTCGGGATCGTCGGTGCGCTGCGCTTTCGTGCAGAACATATTCTTCACGGCGGGCTCAGGCGACGGCCCCGCCCTCGTGCTCACCGCACACTATGACAGCGTGGACGCCAGCCCGGGCTTTGGCGACGACGGCATCGGCGTCGCGGTGTGGCTGGAAGTGGCGCACCACCTTAAACAGAACCCGCCGACGCGGCCCGTGATGTTCCTGCTGACCGATGGCGAGGAAGTCGCCCTGCTCGGCGCGCAGGCGTTCGTGGATTCGAAGGCGAAATACGGCATCGAAGTAGGCCGCATCATCAACCTCGAAGCGCGCGGCGTGCGCGGGCCCGCCATGATGTTCGAGACCGGCCATCCCAACGCCGGCATCGTGATCGACTGGTCGAAGAGCGGCGCGCGTCCCGTCGCCAACTCGATGATGACGGCTGTTTACGAGCTTCTGCCGAACTCGACCGACCTGACAGTCCATCTGAATGACAAGTCGACCGGCATCAACATCGCCATCGCCGACGGGCTCGATTTCTATCACACCAATCACGACGACCTCGCCCATCTCAACCGCGACAGTGTGCAGCACATGGGCGACCAGGCGCTCGGCGCCACGCGCGCCTTCCTCGCCGGCGACTGGAGCGGCGACAAGGATGGCGGCGAGATCGCCTATTCCGACATCGGCGCGCGCTTGTTCGTGTCGCTGCCGCAGATGTTCTCGCTCGTGCTGCTCGGTCTGTGCTTCGGCGTCGCGGCGATGCTTCTGGTACGCCCCACGCGCACAGGTGGCTGGCAGAAGCTTGACTGGCGCGCCTTCGCCCTGCCCCCGGCCCTCGTTCTTGTGGGCGGGTTGCTCGCCTTCCTCGCACAGCAAGGCATCGGCCTCATCCGTCCGGAGCCGTCCTACTGGACCGCCTATCCGCAGGCACTCAACATGGCGATCTTCGCCGCCACCGCGCTTGCCGGTGCGCTGGCGCTGTCCTTCCTCGCGCCGAACTCGAAACGCGAGACGCTGTTCGCATCCGGCTGGTTCTGGTTCCTCATCGTGGGGCTGGGCCTGTCGATCGCCGTGGCGGGCTTCTCGATCCTGTTCCTGATCCCCGGCATCGTGTTCGTGCTGGCCGGCGCCGTCGCCTGGCTGTTCCCGCG
>DAIRES010000047.1:0-21338 GCA_036795465.1 Hyphomonadaceae bacterium | reverse complement strand
TTAACGTCGGTCCGGTCCGCACTTAGGGCCCAGCTCAGAAAAGTCTTCATGCTGTCCGGTTCACGTTCCGCTATCTTGGCGAAGAGCAGCTGGAACAGGCTCATATGACGATCGCAGAAATCAGTTCCGAGCCGTGCGGCGGCAGGGTCGCCGTGCACGATCGCATGATGCACCGGATCAGCGCCGCAATAGGGGACGAACGCGCACTCCGAACAATCAGGAAGGATTTCAGCGATCGCGCCTTGAGCCAGCCATTTCATCGCATCGGATGACAATAGAGCGTCGAGGGTGTCGTTGACGCCGCCCAGTTTAAACCGCCCGTCGCCGGTTTCGGCCGCCATACGAGCTTCGTCGGAGGGATAGACGGAACCATCGTAATTATAGACCAGCGTTCCCAGACCAGCCCCTGCAGGGGAGCGCAGGTCCATGTACCCTGAGTGAAAGGGCGTGAAGATGTGACGCAACATGATCGCCGCCATCGTCTCCTCAATGCGAACCCCCTTCACATTCAGAGTCAGAATGTGCCTCAGCGCGCGCTCATAGAAAGGCATGAACTCCGACACCGAATAGCCCAGAGCCGCACGGGTCTTGCGGGCGAAACCATAAGGCGCAAGGGGGCGAAGGAAGATCGAGCTGAATCCGTGCTCGACATAGGTGTCGACGATGGCTTCGGGACAGGCGAGCGCCGCCCGCGTGATCGTCGGCAGGGCCGCGACGCCATTTTGTCCCAGCACTGAACGCGCCCGCTCCAGACCTTCAATCGTCCGCTTCCAGCTGTCACGCGTCGGCAGGGCGCGTTGCTGGCTATGAATGTGCTCGGGTCCGTCAAGCGACGTCGAGAGATGAATGTCGTGATCGCGACAGAATTCCAGATCTTCGACGTTAAGCAGATGAAGCGTGGTCGCCATTGTGAAACGGATGGGGCGCTGCGTGTGGGAGCGCCGCAGCTCGATCTCCTCCACGATCTCCCGGACCAGATCGAACCGAAGCGACGGCTCTCCGCCTTGAAACTCCACCGTCAACGCGGGAGCGTCGCTCTCCATTACACGATCGATGGCGGCGCGCGCATGGTCGCGGCTCATATCCTTGCCGCTCGCGTTTAGCGCCGCGCGAGAGACCTGACAGTACTGGCACGAGTGATCGCAGCGAAGCGTCACAACAAAGATGTGGAGCGACGGCCCCTCACGGAGAAAGGCCTTGCGGGTCCGTTTCGCGATCGCCGCAAGTCCACCTTGCGGCCCCTCAGCGTGCAAAAGACCGCGCGCCTCGAGGTCAGCAAAACGTGCGTGCCGGGGAGAGAGCAATCCATCCTGAAGCAGGCGCTTGACCGATGCATGCGCGATCACAAACTCGCCAAGATCGTTGGTGATCAAGACTTGATCGTGCAGCCGATCGAGATCGGTGAAGCGCCTCACGTGGCGCCCGAAAACTGCATGCCGAATATTCGCATGTCGCGCGCAAGCCCCCTTTGCACGAGCCCATCCTCCGCCAGTACCGGCTCTAGGTCCATAGTCGTTTGGAGGAGGCAGTAGCCGGTTGGACGTGGATCCTCGTAAGTTGCCAAGGGTTGCCCCAGGAACAGCCTGCCGTCTTCGAACTCTATGGACCGTCGCAAGCTGTGATTGCGTCCGCAATCGGGATGCCCACGCGCCTGGCAGGCCCCGACCGGAAATGGAGTCGTTCGGCCTCGGACCGCTGCTGTTGGGTGGGTTTACACTGGCGGACGCGGCGTAATAGGCGATAATAATCGAACAGCACGAATCCGATGCGGGAGTGTGAAGTTGACGCAGACGGAAAGGACGATCCTCATCATCGAGGACGACAAGCAGATGCGCCAGGCGCTGGCGCACCAGTTCGCCTTCATCGAGGAATTCATCGTCGAGCTTGCCGAGACGGCCAGCGAAGGGATCGTCAAGGCAGAGTCCACGCGCCCCGATATCATCATCCTTGATGTCGAGCTGCCGGACATGGACGGGCGTGAGGCGTGCAAGCTGATGCGCAAGCACAAGGTCTCGGTTCCGATCCTGATGCTGACCGGCAGGACGTCAGACGCGGACGCCATTCTGGGTCTCGATTCAGGCGCCAATGACTATGTCTTGAAGCCGATCAAGTTTCCGCTCCTGCTGGCGCGGATACGTGCGCATGTCCGGTCGCATGAGAAGAGTGACGAGGTGACCTACCGTGTTGGGCCCTACGAGTTCAGGCCGGCCAGCAAGATGCTCGTCGATGACGCCCAACGGAAAATCAGGCTCACCGAGAAGGAAACAGACATTCTTCGCTTCCTCTACAAAGCCAAGCAGAAGCCGGTGTCGCGCAAGGATCTGCGTGCCGAGGTCTGGGGGCACGGCGTTGAGGTGACGACGCACACGCTGGAAACGCACATGTACCGGCTGCGTCAGAAGGTTGAGCCAAATCCCAACGTGACACGCTACCTCATCACGGAGCCTGCCGGTTACCGCTTGCTGTACTAGCCGCTAGGCGTTGTCGCCGAACGCAGCAATTGGGCGTAGTCGCTGCGTTCGGCTTTCAACCAGGGCCCCCAGGCACCTAGTCTTCTGTGGGGATGAGCGCGAAGAGAGGCTCGAGCTCTTTCGCATCGAGGCTGCCGTCCTTGTCGAGGTCAAGCTGATCCCACTTTGCCAGCGCCTCCAGCATTGGCCCTCGAAGCTCTGATTTCTCGACCTTGCCGCTGATGTCGTCGTCCAGCATGCCGAGCAGGGTGTACTGAGCCAGGAGCGCGTCATTGTTGGTCGGCTTGGCAGCCGTTTCATCGACCCAGCGGTAGCGCAGCTTCGAGAAGAACATTTCCTCGAACGACTGGTCACCCCAGACGACTTCGGCATTCGGATCCGGATTGGCCGGGTTGCGCTTCGAATTGTCGTAGGCGTAACGGGCGATCACCTTGGAGCCCGCCGGAATGGCGATCGGCTTTTGGTAGTCGTAGTAACGCTGCCATCCGAAGTCATAGCGCGGCAGCCGGAGCAGCATCTCTTCCTTGCCATCCGGGTAGCGGATCTTCAGGTCGAAGAACGTGCCGCGATAGTGCGCGTGGACGAAGGTGGAGTAGAGGATGGCGTCCTTCGGGAACACGGCATAGGCGGTTTCCATGTGTTCGGGATCATTAGGCGGCAGCTTGATGAACATGTCCGCGATTGTGGTCTCGCGGATCATCAGCTTGGGCTTCTCATTGTCCTTGTAGAAGTAGAGGCCGACCTTGGTCTGGTCCGTCTTCTCCTTGCCGAAGGGCGTGTAGTGCATCTGGAAGCCGATAGCCCCGCCGGGCGGCATCCACACACCAAGATCAGGTGGTTGGAGCGTTGAATCGGCGCCGACGGCATAGTCCGCAACGGACGTTCCGGTGATGCTGGCGCGTTCACCCGGCTTCGGCGGCGTCGCCATATAGCCGGAAAGAAGGTGGTGCACGCCCTGACGTGTGTTCGTCTTGACGGTGGACGCTTTCAGCCACTTGCCTTCCTTGAGCGGGTTCAGGGCGTAAGGGTACTGGTAGTCGACGATGCCGTTCGCCGGGATCTTGTAGTCAGGGACGTCGACGATGAGGTCGGGCTTGCCGAGCGGCCATTCCTCGGCGACGTGATGCTCGACCTCGAGCGGATCGGCGCCTTCGCCACGCGGTGCGCCGGCTTCGATCCAGTGGACGAGCGTCTTGATCTCGTCGTTGCTCAGTGACTTGTCATTCGAGAATGCCCCGACATGAGGATCGGCCGCCCAGGGCGGCATCCGGTCGGTGCGGATTGCCTCGGCGATCATGGGGCCGAAGCCCTTCACCTTCTCGTAGCTGTCCATCGCAAAGGGACCGATGCCGCCTTCCGAGTGGCAGGCAACGCATTTGTTCTGGAGGATGGGAGCAACGGTCCCGGAGTAGGAGATCTTGGCGAACTCGGCGGCGTTCGTCCTGGCAGGGAAGGCGATAAGCGCGCCCTTGCCCGATGACTTTGCGGCGCCGACCGGCCGGCCAGCGGCGAGATCGGCAAGCGCGGCTTCGAGATAGCCAGTGGACGGCGATGCTGCGGCAGAGCCGTCAACAGCGCCTTGATAGACAACTTTCCATGACCTGGGATCGAGAACGAAAGCTTCGCCGGCACGCGTTACACCAAGCATCTCGCCGACGAGCTGGTTGTCGTCGTCCAGTAGCGGCAGGTCGATGCCGTTCGCGGCGGCGTCAGCAGCGATTGAGGGGTAGGAGTCGCCCAGAACCGAATTGACCAGCAGGAATTCCGACGAGGGATATTTGGCTTTGAGACTTGCAAGCTGTTTGGCGGCCGCCTTGCTGGTCGCATCGCCATTCGCGTAAGCGACGATCACAACCGCCTGCGCATCCTTGAGCCGGTACAGTTCACGCGCGAACCCTGTCTGGTCAACGAGCTGGAAGTTGCCCACGATCCGGGCGGTTGGGGCTGCGTCGGCCTGATCCGATACGCCAAGATGACTGAAGGCCAGCGCTGCGGCGATCGCGGCTGCAGCGACGGTCGTGGTGAAAAAGGTTTTCGACATGGCGTTCCTCTAGTGCGCGTTTGCCTCGAAAATCGGCACTTCCTGTCGAGTATTCCGCTCGGCCCCGGCCGACCTCAACGCGCGTACTGAGAGCGCACTATTTTGTGTTTTGAGAGGGCGGAAACGATCTGAGCCGCCCCTCAGGCCTGGCGCCGGTGCGCGGAGTTGGCGCTTGTGGTGGTGCTGCCGCCTCGACATGTTGTCGAACCGTCTGATCTTGGTGACCGGCTCCAGAAATCGGGTGGAAGCGAGAGCGCAGAAGCCAGGCTGCAAGCCTGAAAACACGAAATAGTGCGCTTCGAGTTCGTTCGTTGAACCCGGGATCATGCGGCCCGTACCGTGCGGGCATGAAATCATCCAGGCGGCAGGCTGGAGTTCCGGCGGTCCCAGGACCCCGGCTTCACGCGGGGGTCGCGGCCGGGGTGACATACCCGTCATCTGCACTGTGAGGAACGATGATCCGCTCTGCCTCGACATCGGCCGCCCTGGCCGCGCTCGCCATTGCATCGGGCACACTGATCGCAGCGCCATCGGCAGTCGCGCAGGAGGCGGCTGCGTCCACGCGGCCGGATTTCACCGGCATGTGGACAAACGAATCCCTCACGGGCCTGACACGAACCAAAGGACTACCGCTGGTCGTGTCATCCGAAGAAGCGATTGCGATCGCGAAGAAAACGCCCGTCGCCGGGCTGGCGGATTTCGTTGATCACCCCGTAGTCCCCGCCGACACGGGGGCGCCGGAAAAGGGCGGCGAGGATTTTGGCACCCGTGGCTACAACGCCTTCTGGGTCACCCCTGGCGAAAACCTCGCGTTGGTGAAAGGTGAGTATCGGACATCTTACATCGTCGAGCCCGGAGATGGCCAACTGCCTTTCGTCAACGAGGCGGAGGCGACGAAAGCGATGAAGGCTTCGGAGGAGCGGTACGTCACGGGCGCGTATCCCTATGCCGGGCCTGAGGAGACCGAGCTCTCAGAGCGTTGCCTGATCGGGTTTGGCGGGACGGGCGGCCCCGGCATGCTCAGCGTACTCTACAACAATACCTACCAGTTCGTGCAGACCGAGAACCATCTGCTGATCCTTGTGGAGATGGCGCATGACGCGCGCATCATCCCGATCTTCGCCTCCGCGGAGATCGCGCAGCACAGTCACAGGTCCGATGTCATCAAGCCCTGGCTGGGGGACAGCGTCGCCTGGTGGGAGGGCGCAACCCTGGTTGTCGAATCGATCAACATCCGGCCGGAGCAGGGCGTTTCGAACGCGTTTCCCCTCACGCCCGGCGGAAAGGTGACCGAACGGCTCACGCGCGCATCGGCGGACGAGATTTTCTACGAGTTCTCGGTCGAGGATCCCGCAATTTACAAGCAGCCCTGGAAGGCAGAACTCAGCTTCAACGCAACGCCCAAGCGCCTGTTCGAATACGCTTGTCACGAGGGCAATTACGGGCTGCCAGGCATGCTCGCGGGTGTCCGGCTCGCTGAGCGAAAGGCGAAGGGTCTGAAATAGCGAAGTGGATCCTGCCGGCGGCTGGCGTGGCAGCTGCGGGGTGAGCCCGCTGACGTGGGGTTACGCGAAAGCCGCGAGCCGCAAGGTGAAGACCGCGCCGCGCGGGCTGGAGTCGGACAGTTCCAGATCGCCTCCCATCCCGCGCGCCAGCTCGCGCGCGATCGCCAGTCCGAGACCCGAGCCGCCGTCCGAGCTTGCTTTCGCGAACGGCTGAAACAGGTCTGCAAGGACCGACGCAGCGATGCCGGGTCCGTTGTCCGATATTTCAAGGAGAACAGCCTGGCCACGCTGGACGGCGCGGGCTGAGACCCGGCCAGGAGCACTGGCGTCCGCATTGTCGGTGATGGCCTTTGCAGCGTTCCGCGAGACATTGGTGATGATCCGGTGCAGGTGATCGCCGTCGGCCGAGACCCGCAGATCTTCCGGAATGTCGATGCTGGATCCGACTTTCGGCCACGCAATCAACCCCTCGACCATTGCCTCTGCGACGACATCCCTGAGAATGACAGACTCAAGCCTGGGCAGCGGCGTCTCGGCCCGGCCATACCGCAAAGTGGATTCCGCAAGCGTGATTGACCGCTCTATCGCGCGCTCAAGCATCGGCGCCGCCTCCCGCACCCGCGGATCGTTGGAGTGCGCGAGGCCTTCCGACAGGATTTCTGCGGCCGACAGCGAGTTCCTCAGGTCATGGTTGATCTTCGCAACGGCTTCACCGAGATCGGCCAGGCGCTTGCGTTGTCGAAACGCACCCGACACCGTCTTGTGCATTTCCTGCAGCTCCGCGAGCGCGCGCCGCATCTCCGCGCTTCGGGCGGAGGGAAGTGTGATGGTGGGCGAATCGGGCGATTTCGAGAATCGTGAAACGGATTCCGTCAGTCCCTTCATTGGCCGCACCACCAACCGATAGACCGTGAAGTAGATCAGAGCGCCAGCGATCGCGGAAATGATCAGCGAGTTGAGCGCTGCCTCACCGGATGACGCCCATAGCCATTGTTTGAGCGCTGCTTCTGGCACTCTCACTTCAATCTGGTTGTACTTGGTGAGAATGGGTTGCGAGAAAATGTGCAGCTGACGTCCTTCCGGCTCGAAGAGATGCGACAAGGGCGCCGGCGCCGACTGAACCTGTCCCTTGCTGGTCATGTAGATGGGAACGATCGGTCCTCGGAGGCGAACGCCTTGCTCGAGCACGAGTTCACGCTGGCTGCCCGACTCGATGATCACCGTGTAGACGCCCATTGTTTCGAAGAAGGCATCAGCCAGCTCGTCAGAGACACGACGCGTCGCCATCGTCTCTGCGCCCATCGCCGCCATCTCTGATGAAGTGACCATATCCCGGACCCACCGGTCACGCTGGATGCCGATCGCGGCGAGGTAGATGAGAATCTGCGCGAGCAGAACAAAGCCGACCGTGTACAGAAACAGCTGGCCGGCAACCCCATCGAAGAAATCGCGGGCCCGGCGCACGGCCCGTCGCGCAAGCGTGTCGGGTCGAGCCGCTTTGGCAGGCGTGGAAATGATCGGGCCGGTGTCTGGCATGGCGCGAAGACAATACTCTTTCGCGCGCCGCTGCTAGTGCGCCCATTGATAGCACTGCTGCGATTTCACGATGCCGAGAGAAAGTCTTGTTTTGCTTGCGGCGCCAGGCGTCGCGTTGCCCATCGTAGGAAACTGACGCACGGGTCAATGTTTCGCTGATGAGCGCCAAACGGACAATTCTGCTGATCGATGACGATGCGATCCTGCGCGCCGCACTCGCACAGCGCTTCGCGTTGCATGAGGAGTTCAAGGTCGAGCAGGCGGCAACCGCGGCTGAGGGGATCACCAAGGCACAGTCGCCGCGTATCGACCTCATTCTGCTCGATGTTGACCTTCCCGACATGGACGGGCGTGATGCCTGCCGCATCATGCGAAGGAAGGAAGTGTCCGTCCCGATCATCATCCTCACCGGGAAAGCTGCGGAAGGGGATGCGATCATCGGCCTGGACGCGGGAGCGAACGATTATGTCGCCAAGCCCGTGAAGTTCGAGCTCCTGCTTGCCAGGGTCAGGACACACCGGCGCATCCACGAGCAGAGCGACTACGCCAGCTTCCAGATCGGCCCCTACCAGCTATGGCCCGCAACCAAGCTCCTGGTCGGCCCGAGCGACAGGAGGGTCAGACTCACCGACAAGGAAGCAGAAATTCTGCTGTATCTCTATCGTGCTCAGGGCGAGACCGTTCGCCGTGACGAACTGGTCGCGGAAGTCTGGGGCGAGGGGGTGGCCGTCAAGCCGCACACACTTGAAACCCACATGTACCGTCTTCGCCAGAAGATCGAACCAGATCCCGTGTCGGCACGCTTTCTGATAACTGAATCCGGAGGCTACAGCCTGCAGCTGAAACACTGACCGGCTGGGATACCAGCCGCTATCTGTTTCCTGGCGCCAGCGCGATGAGGACGTTCCCGGGTGTCTGGCTGAAGGCGCTGTATCCGGAGTTCACGAAGATCATGCCTGCGCCCGCCGACAGTCCGTGACTATCGATTGAGCCACCCTTGCCAGGAATTTCGGCGTTGATCGTCGCGATCGGGCCAACTGTATCGATCGTATTCAGCACTTCGCCGGTCTGCCTGTCGAAAACGATCACCTGGCCTCCAAGCGTGGCTGCAACAACCGCATCGCCGATGACGAGCGGTGCGGCGGAAAACCCGTAGAGAGCCTTGCAGTTACTCACGAGCCTGGCGCGCTCGCCTTCGCAATCTGGCAGCGCCGCATAAGACCAGCCGCGTTTACCGGTTTCGACGTCGAATGCATATACGCCGGCGCGTGAGACGAATTCCGGATCGCCGCCAAAGAACGGATCGTTGATCGGCGCAAAGACGTATTCGCCATCACTCGCAAGTCCCCAGTGCACACCGCCGAGAGCCGTCCCCTCGCCAATCCGCTGGCTCCATAAAACCTTGCCTGTCTTCGCATCGAGCGCCCATACGTGTCCGGATTTCTGGCCTGCGAGGATAATGTCCTTGCCGCTCTTGGCCTTCACTAACACTGCGCCGGCGCCGAAGTCGAAATCCCGTCCGTCGCCGCCGAAAAGGACAGGGCAGTTCGGACCGATCTCGCCCGTGTAGACGTCGCACGCCATGTTCCAGACATCGGCCGCCATCGCCTGGAAGCGCCACACGACTTTGCCGCTAGCGAGATCGAGTGCGATGACCGCATCCGATGTGTCCGTGCCTGGATGCGAGGTGTTCTCGCCGGTCGTTACGATGATGCGATTGCGCGCGCGATCATGGAGCGGGACAGACCAGATTGGAGCGCCAGACGGTCCCTTCTGACGAACGCCGAGCCGGTTGACCTGACCGGTGTATTCGGGCTCGGGCATGGTGTGGTATTCCCACAGCCATGAGCCGTCGGTCGCCTTCAGCGCGATGACGGATCCATGGCCTGTGCAGCACTCGGTCTTCGGGTCCATGCCGGTGACGACGCCGGAATTCGAGATCGGAACGATGATGGTGTCGCCGGCGAAGATGACACCGCCGCGGATTTCTCCGCCTGTGCCATTCTTCGGCTGCCCCGAAGCCTTCCAGACGCGCTCACCTGTCTCTGCGTCGACGACATGAATCGCACCTGCCTCGGAGAAGGCGAGGACTTTCCTGTCCCCTATCTCACCAATTGCAGGCGTGTTGTAGGAAGTTGCGGCATAGCTCCACTTTACGCAGCCTGTCGGCGCATCCAGGGCGAGCATCCGCTCGCCGCTGCTGACAAAGACAGTGTCGCCGAGAACGGCGGCGCCTGTGCCTGGTCCGTCGCCCGGAAGAGCGATTGCCCATTTGACCTTCAGTGACTTCATGCCGTCCTTGCCTATGCCGGACTGCACCGTGGTCAGGCTGCGCGTCTGGTTGGCGTTGACGCCGAAACCCGCACTGATCACCGGTAGATGCGTATCGACCGCCGTCTTGTTGGCCCCGCATTTGATGGCGTCGGTCCAGCCGCTGGATGGCGCGCGCTGGCCATAGGTCAGGTAGGCGACAACATCGTTCAGCTCTTCCCCCGTGAGGCCGGCCGCCATTGGTTTCATGACGCCCTGGGTCAACGCGTCTCGAATGCGCGTCGGCGTCATGGCCTGGAGCGACGCCAGCTGCGCGGCGCGGCTGCCTGCGGGGTTGTCGTGGCAGGACGCGCAGGCCCTCGCGTAGACGGCGCGCCCCGAATGGTTCAGCGGCGCCTCTTGCGCTTCAGCCTTGCCGGCGGGACTCACACCAAGTGCGGCCAGAAACGCAATTCCTGCGAGGCGCATCCACATTCGATCAAACTCCGTATGTCTTGCGGCCGACCAGGCCTGCCTCGGAGGCGCTCAGGGTCACATCTGCGCCTCCAAAAATGCCCGCACCTCGCGGTGCGGGCAGTCTCTGGAGAAGGGTAACCGGCCGGAAGGCCGATACCCGCCGGAGACGGCGCTGGCGCGCCGTGGAGAGCTATTGAAAGTGATACTTCAGTTCGATGCCGAAGAGCCGAGGCGGCGTCGGCGTAATCGTCTGATAGATCGTGCTGTCCGTCCGCCGCAGCGCTGCCGTGATTGAATCATAGCCGAGCTCGTCGAACAGGTTCTTGACCCAGGCCGTCACGGTGAACCGGTCGTCGGCATCGCGCCAGATCAGACGGGCGTCTGTCTGATCGTAGGTTGGCGTGTAGCTCAGAGGATTGTTGAAGATGCTGGTCGAGAACTTGTCGCGCCAGTAGTAGCTGACGCTCGGCGTGAGCGTGCCGGCCTCGCCAAGATCGAAAGTATAGCGAACGTTGGCCGAGACCTTGTTCTTGGCGGACAGAGGCGTCGTGTTGCCTTCCAGGCTTTCTGCGAGACCTGTCGTGGCGTTGAGGTAGGTGCCGCTCTCCTCAACCGTCGCGTCGAGATAGGCGTAGGTGAAGAGGACCTCGAGGTCTTCGAGCGGCCTCCACGTCGTTTCGAGCTCGACGCCAAAGTTCTTGACCTTCGGTATGTTGACGAACGACTCGTAGGCCGGACCCGTTGTGGGCTGCACCGCCAGCGGAATCTGGGCGTCCTTGTAGTCATAGTAGAAGATGGCGGTGTTCGCCGTGAGGTTCCATTCCGGGACCTCCTGCTTCCATCCGAACTCGATCGTATCCACGATCTCCTTCTTCGTGAGGGGGAGGGGCGACATGCTGTCGGCGTTGAAGCCGCCGCTCTTGTAGCCGCGGCTGTAACGGGCAAAGAGCATCGCATCATCGCTTGGCGTGTATTCGAGCCCGAGGGTTCCTGTCACCGCGTTCCATTCGTGCTTGAGGAAGCGGGTCGACACGCCGGACACCGGATCGTGCACAATACCGGTCGGGTTGGCGTCCGTTGCGCTGACCACGCCAGGCTGCGGCCCGGTGAACCCGGGCGCGACGCCGTTGAAGACGAAGGGCGTGATATCAAGGACGGGGAAGGGAACGGGCGTGCCAAGAAGGAACGAGCAGGTGAACGCGCACCGGAGCGAGGCCTCCTCCTTGATCTCCTTGTTATCGAGTGAGTAGCGGAGGCCGGCCGTGCCTTTCCACTGATCGTTGAAGCGATAGTCGACCTGGCCGTAAGCGCCGTAGGCGTTAAACTGGTTGGTGTTGTTGGTGTAGAAGAACTGCCGTCCACGGTTGGCGTGCACGTCACCGGTGTTCGGGTCCATGAAGAAGTCCAGCGACGGGTCGTTCGGCATCTGGGCCGTCACAGGCTGCTGCGAGTTCTCGTAGTACTGATAGAGGCCGACAAGCCATTGCAGCGGATCGTCGGTCGTCGAGATCAGGTTGATCTCGTTCGAGAAGAACGCGCGGCTTTCCTTGTAGAGGAACTCCTGGTCCGGGAACATTGTGAAGGGCGAGCCCGTGGGCGACGGCTCACCGCCCGGATCGGCCAGGTAGGTGATCGACTGGACAGGTGTCCCGTCATTGTCGCCCGGCAGGACGTAATCATAGAACACGTAGCCGCCGAGGTACTTGATATCGAAGGAGTCCGTCTCGTAAATCGCTTCGGCCGTGAACTCGTGATACGCATCGAAGATCGCATATCCCGCCGAGTTGGCGTTCATCTTGAACACGTCGGTCGTCGTCGGGTTCGTCGTGACCGTTCCCAGCTGCGTCGTATCGAGGATCAACGGATCGCCCGAATAAGCCCAGCCCGGGCTGGGCACGATCCCGGTGTCGCTGAGGAAGCTGGTGAGATAAGGCGCGCTTGAACCTGCGCTGGTCTGACCGCCCGGAGGACCGGACTTGCTCCAGTCAAGCGTCGTCCCCTTCAGCCACCAGCTGAAGCGGTCACCGATGTCGCCTTCGAGCTGCAGCTCCAGGTTCCAGTCGCCGAGCTCGCCCCCTTCGTGCAGGCCATTCGCCACGTTGTCGAAATAGCCCTCTCGCTCTTCGATGGAAGCGGTTAGCCTGCCCCGGATGTCGTCAGTGAGCGGCCCTGACACGGAGAAGGCCGCCAGGCTGTAATCATAATTGCCCGCGCCGAGCACGACATCGGCCTGGAATTCATCCGTTGGGCGCTTGGAGATGACGTTGATGACGCCTCCAACAGAGTTGCGGCCGTACACCGTACCCTGTGGGCCGCGAAGGACCTCGATACGATCGACGAAAATGTTGTTGCGGCCCGCCGTGACTGCAAAGGCTTGATAGATTCCGTCGGAATAGTTCGCGATCCCGGGATCAGCGCCGAAATTGTTCGTGTAACGACCGACGCCCCGCAGGAAGATGCGGTCTGAACCGGAGTCGAACGACAGGCCGGGGGTGACGTTCGTGAGATCCGTGATGCTGGTGATACCCCGCAGATCCCTTTCCTCCGAGGTGACCGCGGTAATCGCGATAGCGACGTCCTGTACGGTTTCTTCGCGCTTGCTCGCTGTGACGATGACAACGTCACGGCGCGCGTCTTCCGGTGGGCCGGCTTGAGTCGCGGGCGCGGTCTGTGGACTCGCCGGTTCTGTTGGAACCTGTTGCGCCCATGCCGCTGAGACCAGGACATGACCAAAAGCCAATGCGAACGCCGAAGCGCTTCGCAGCGCGATACTTCTCATCCTAATTTTCCTCCCCTGCGCCATCGTGTGGCGTCATGCTGGGCGGTACGTGCCGCCACGTCGGCATTAGGATGATCGCGCACTGCGCTGGCAACGTCGCGGCACGCAAGCGCGAAATGGGGCGCATCGCGTGCGGAGAAAAACATCGCGGGATCGTGTAATCGCGGACAGGCTTGAAAAGTCGACGGAAAACGTAGATCGATTAATATCGAATTGGTGTTAAACCTATGCACGTGATGCGTGCCAGGAGGGAGGCGCAACGCAACTTGATGTCCGGCGATGCGTCGAATGGCGGAGCCGGTGACGCATCGCGTTTCGCCGATGCCAGCAAGTGTTCGCTGCGAGAAAGGATACGGGGCATGATGTCGATGACTGCCCGGCCCGTCAGCGCTCTTGGAAAAGGCTGCGCGCGCGAAAGCCAGATGGGGAGCGTGGGGCGCGAAAGTCGGATTCGCGCACGCCTGGCGCCGGGGGGAAATGCGCCCCCGGACAGGATAATCCGGGGGCAAGTTTCGGGAAGGATCAATCCATCAAGCGCACGCCGCGTCGAGACGCGTGTACACCGATGCGGACACGTTAGGGCTTCAGCTTTGCGCGCTTCAATCGACGTACTGCCAGCGCACTTTATTGTGTTCTGGCTCCGTCGGCGGTTGGCCTCAGAGCGGCCCGCGGGACGGCCTGCGACGACGATGCTGCCTGCCGCGCGATTGGCCCGCGTGTTTGCATGAGTTCTGCTCGCTTGATTGTTCTGATCGAGGACGACGCCGAACTGAGAGGCGCGCTGGTGCACGCGTTTGCGGCGCATGCCTTCCGTATCGAGCCGGCAAGCTGTGCCAGGGAAGGCCTGCAAATGGTCGCGGCGCACGGGGCCGATCTTGTGATTCTCGATGTTGGATTGCCGGACCTCGATGGTCGTGAAGCATGCAAGGTGTTGCGCGGGCAGGGCCATACCATGCCGATACTTCTATTGACGGCGGCTGGATCAGACGCAGATGCGATCCTTGGTCTGGAAGCGGGCGCGAGCGACTATCTCGTCAAGCCCGTAGGCTTTGCTCACCTGCTGGCGCGTGTACGTGCCCAGCTTCGTGTGTTCGACGACAGCCGGAACGCAACCTATCAGATTGGCCCCTACACGTTTCACCAGTCGCGCCGGTTGCTGGTTGACGACACCGGCCGGAAAATCCGTCTCACCGATATGGAGGCCCGTCTGCTCAAGCGGTTGTGTCGCGCCGGCGGAGCGCGGGTCGCAAGAGATGAGTTGATGGTCGAAATCTGGGACTACAGTGCTGGCGCCAACTCGCACACCGTTCAGACCCACATCTATCGTATCCGCCAGAAGCTGGGATCGGATCCGCGCGGCGCCTCCCTCCTGAAAACCGAGGAGGAAGGCTACAGCCTGCAACTCGCGTCTTCGTACGTGCAGCGCCCTCAGACCGGGGTTTCGAACGGGTAGGCGGCGCGGGCGCGAACCTAGATCAACGCCACTTCGGCGGATCGGTAGTCGATCGCGAAGCTCAGCCGTGGGTCGGTATGAAGCTGCCAGTACTGCTCCCAGATACGGCGTGTGAGGGGCCCGACTTTGCCATTGCCCACAGGCGCGCCATCGAGAGATGTCACAGGCATGATTCCGCCGGCTGTCGAGCAGAAGAATATCTCGTCGCACTCATAGATCAGGTCGACAGGTACTTCCTCGACCCGCACAGTACATTGCATGGCCTCGGCAATCTCCAGCACGGTCTTGCGCGTGACGCCTTCGAGCACACCCCGCCGAGGAGTGCATGGATGAGAGCTACAAGATTGCCATCACCCGCCTTGGCGACCGGATCAGGGTGGGCGGAATGGCCGAGATCTCCGGCTTCAACAACAGGCTCCCGCCGCGCCGCCGGGCGACGCTTGTCCATTCGCTCGAGAGCCTGTTTCCGGCGGCCGGCGACACCAAAGCGGCCAGCTACTGGTCCGGGTTGCGGCCGATGACCCCCGACGGGACGCCCGTGGTCGGGCGGACGCGTTATGCGAACCTGACCCTGAACACCGGCCACGGCACGCTCGGATGGACGATGGCCTGCGGGTCGGGACAGGTCGTCAGCGACATCATCAGCAATCGCGTGCCGGAGATCGATGTCAGCGACCTCTCGGTGTCCCGCTATACTCATTCGCCCAGGCTGAGCTCGACCGGAGGGGCCTCGCGACCGGCCGCCGTCGCGACTGCATTGTGAGCGGGGCCAGCATTTCGGTTGATCTCGGCGCGGTGGTCGAGAACTGGCGGCTGCTCGCGCGCCGCGCCGCACCTGCGCGCACGGCGGCCGTAGTGAAGGCGAACGGCTATGGCTTGGGCGCCGCGCGCATCGCAACAGCGCTGGCAGCGGCAGGCGCGCGGCGCTTCTATGTCGCCTGGCCTCAGGAGGGCGCAGCCCTGCGGGCGGCCCTCGGGCCTGAGGTCGAGATCGCGGTGTTTCACGGGGCCGATAAGGAGTCCCTGCCGCTTTTCCGGGAGGCTGATCTCCAGCCCGTGATCAACACAGCGTCGATGCTCGCGCTTTGGCTGCTACACGCGAAGGGCAAGCCGTATGCACTGCACGTCGACACGGGAATGAACCGCCTGGGCCTGTCGGAAGGCGAATGGCCTGCGGCAAATCAGATGACGACAACCCAGCCGCCATCTGTCGTGCTATCCCATCTGGCGCGCGCCGATGAACCCAACGATGCGATGAACGACCGTCAGCTCGAGCGCTTCTGGCGTGCGGCGCTGCTCTGGCCAGGCGCAATATACAGCCTGGCAGCGACAGCCGGCATCTATCTTGGCGAACGCTTTCATTTCAGCGAAGTCCGCCCGGGAATTGGTCTGTATGGCGGAGGTCCTGTGCCCGAAGAAGGCCGCGGCGTGCAGCGGGTCATTCGCATCACCGCGCCAGTCCTCCAGACACGAAATATCGGCGCGGGTGAAAGCGTCGGCTATGGTGGGGCTTGGCGTGCGCTCAGGGCGACGAAGCTAGCGGTCGTGGGCATCGGATATGCCGATGGTTTCCTGCGGTCGGCATCCAACAAGGGTCACGCGGTTATCGCCGGAGAAGTCTGTCCTATCGTTGGCCGCGTCTCCATGGACACGACAATCGTCGACGTCACCGGCATCGACGTACAACCGGGCGACGAAGCCGAGCTCGTCGGTCCAACATTGGCGCTCAGCCAACAAGCCGACGCGATGTCCACGATCGACTACGAGTTTCTCACGCGCATCGGACAGCGCGTCCTGCGGGACTATCGCGACGCACCGTCGGCGAGCTGAAGCCGCTTTCTCTACGACGCGCTGACGCGCCGGTGCTCGAACATGCGACGCGACAAGGCGTAAAACAGGGCGCCGCCGACCAGAAGTGCGGCAGCGACAAAGAAAACGCCGATGACCGAATTCTCGTTCGCGACGAAGGAAACGAGCAGGGGGCCGACACTCAGGCCCGTCAGCGTGATCGGCGTGAGAAGGACCGCCATCGTCCTCGAGGGATCCAGCTTGATGAGTTCGATGACCTGAAAGGGCTGCAACGCAAGCCAGAACAGGCCGAAGCTGCAGCACAAGGCGATGTAGATGCCCGGTATTGTAGCAATCGTCATTCCGTAGACGATTGCGGCCTGAATTATGCCGCCCAGAACCAGCGGCGCGCGCTGGTGAAGCCGTTGGGCTAGCCAGGCCGAAAGCAGCGCGCCAATGACCTGGAAGCCAAGCCCGCCCGACATTGAAAGGCCAACCACGTCATGACTGTAGCCGTGCTGACGGGCGAGGATCTCTCCATAGTTCCAGGCCGCCCCGATGCCTGCATTCTGCAGGAGGACGCCGGCGACAAACACCACGAGGGAAGGCGACCATTGGATCGGCGCCAGCGCGCTTTCAGCGCCTGTCTCGACGCGGTCCACGACGAAGATAACGGCCAGAAGTGCGATGCCGGCTGCAATGGCCAGCAGGACAAACACGAAGCCAAGACCGTAGACCGGGATCAGCAAGGTCGACAGGAAATACACTGCAACCATCTGCGGAAACGTCGAAACGCCAAGCAAAATGCCGTTCATGCGCTCAGGCCGGCGCGTGTGGGTCAGGATAATCGCGACCGAACTCAGGAGCAGGCCTTCGAGCAGGCCAGCGGCGCCCCGCTGCAGAATGATGTCGAGCGACGAATTTGCGCTGAAGAAGGCGAGGTTGGCCGATCGCCTGCGTGTCGGCCGGACATGCGGTACGAAACCGACTACCTTGGAGCAGTCGCGGCCAGCATCAGGCGACACGCCGGAAATCGCGTGGCGGCAGGCGTCATGGGCGTGACGCGCGAAGACATCTCGTTGCTTGTGTTCCTGACCGCCGCCGGAGCGGCCGCAATCGCGGGTTGGTGGTTTGTCCTCGGTTGAAGCTAGCCTGACCCGCCGCTGGGCGTGCGTCCTGAGTCTCGACGTTGTCGGCTTCAGCCGGATGATGGCGCGGGACGATATGGCGGCGGTGCAGGCTGTCAGACGATGCCGTCAGATTGTCGAGGCACATGTGCTGTTGTTTGGCGGCCGGCTGTTCGGCGCTGCGGGCGATAGCTTTATGGTCGAGTTTCCGGACGCTGAGGGTGCGACCCGCTGCGCGACCGCAATCCAGAAGGATGTCCTCAGCAGGTCCTCTGGCAACCAACAGTTGCTGCTGCGTGGCGGGATCGATGCCGGCTCCGTCATTGATGACGACGGAAATCTGTACGGTGACGCGGTCAATGTCGCCGCCCGCCTCCAGGAAGTCTGCCCGCCAGGAGGTGTTCTGGTTTCCCGCGTCGTTCATGATGCGCTGGTGATCCGGGCCAGTTTCCGCAGCGCTGGCGAATTGTCGCTGAAGAATATCGCGACGCCGGTCGAGATCTTCGAGGTCATGGACGGTGATCATCCACTTGGCGCATCCGCCAATGATCTTGCCGCGATTGACGTTACCCGTTCAGTTCCCGGCTTCGAGGGCGCGCCCGTGCTGGCAGTCCTGCCGCTCGAGAACCGAAGCGACGATGCCGGCCAGGAACATGTCTGTCGCGGCTTCTCCGAAGACCTGATCATTGCGTTGTCGCGCATGCGTCAGTTCACAGTGATCGACCGCAGTTCGACATTCACTCACGTCTCGTACGACCCCGGCGCCAAGGCCTTGGGACGCAGACTTGGCGCCCGCTATCTGCTTGAAGGCGCATTGCAGATGGACGAGGACAGGTTTGGCATCTCGATGCAACTGACCGATCTTGAAAGCGGTCGGCAGGTCTGGTCCGACTGGGCGGAGCAGGGAGGGGATGAAAGGGGCGGTAAGGACGGGGTGGGTGCGGTGGATCGCAAGATAAAGCACGTGCCGTGCTGCGGGCCTCTGGGCCCTGTCTGCACATAGGATTTTCCACGGTGGTTTAGCGCACCGCGTGCGGCGCGTGTGCGGTGCTTTCTGGCGTGCGGTGTATGCGCTGGATCGGGCGCTTGTTATGGCGATCATGATCGTCATGGCGATGCGCGAGAACGAGTTCGAGCTGAAGCTGGGGCGCATCGGACACGAGCGGTCGTCCAGCCTTGCCCGTGTGCGTGCATCAGTGCGGCAGCGTGCCGGCGTGAGCCGCGGACCGAAGTCCGGTTACGCGCCGAGGGCAGGCATCAAGGCGCATTTCAGGAAGGGCTCGGCCGGCAAGGCGCGGCCCGTGATGGCGTCATCGCGCCGGGTCGTGGTGAAAGCGCGCTTCGTCGTCCACGGTGGCGGCAAGTGCGCCCCGCTGCGGGCGCATGTCAGCTATCTCGCGCGCGAGCAGGGGCAGGCGCGGGGCGAGCCAGGACTGGAGCGCGCCGTCGACTACCTGCAACGCGAGGAAACACCCAACGCGCGGCTGAGCTTCTATGATGGGGGCGCCCAGGACCTCGACGGCAACGCGATCACGGCCGGCTGGGCGGACGACAGCCGGCACTTCCGCCTGATCATCAGCGCCGAGGATGGCGAGGCGCTGGGCGACCTGCGTCCGATGATCCGGGAGGTGATGTCGGATCTTGAGCGGCAGGTGGGGACAAAGCTGGAGTGGGTCGCGGTCGATCACTGGGACACGGACAACCCTCACACGCACGTCCTCGTGCGGGGCAGGCGGTCCGACGGGCAGGACCTGTTCATTCCGTCGAAAGTCATCAGCCATGGCATAAGGGAGAAGGCGCAGGCAGTCGTCACGCGGGTCCTCGGACCCAGGCTTGAGGCCGACATCGCCCGTGACCGCTGGCGCGAGATCGACGATGTCCGGGTCACCCCGCTCGATCGCCAGCTGGTGCAGGCGCAAGGCGCTTCAGGGCACATTGTCATCCATCGGCCGGACCTGATCGCCCGGCTGGAGCGTCTCGAAGGCTGGGGCCTTGCGACGAGAGGCGTGCAAGGCTGGCGCATCGCGCCTGACCTGTTCGGCAAACTTAAGGCGATGGAGCAGCACGCGCAGGTTGAGACAGCCGTCTCAGGCCATCTCAGCGAAGGGCGTCCCTTGCCGGTGCTGGCGGCGGTCCTGGGCGAGCGCCTCGAGGGCATGCTCGTCCATCTGGGACCGTCCGGCGATCTCGACGACAACTTCGTCGCCGTCATCGAGACCGGCAGGGCCGAGTTGCGTTACGCGCGGTTCGAGCGCCAGGCCGACATGGTCCAGCTGGATGGCGCCATGCCCGGCGCGCAGGTGGCGTTCGAACCAAACCTCGCGGAGATCAGACCGTCCGACCGCGCTATTGTCGACATCGCGGATCGCACCGGCGGGCTCTACTCGGCTGAGCATCACCTCGCTGAAGCGCCATCGGTCAGCCGCGGGCTGGTCCAGGCCAACATCCGCCGGCTGGAGGCCATGCGTCGGATGAGCCTGGTCTCACGAACCAGCGAGGGCGACTTCCTCGTTGGGCACGACCATCTCAAGCGCGCGCTGATGTACGAGGAGCGCGTTGCCCGGCGTTACCCGCTGTCAGCTTCCGTTGCTTCTTACTGGTCGCTCGAAGAGCAGATCAACGCGATCGGCCCCACGCGGCTCGACCGCGTGCTGGCGGGCGAAGCCGCTTCACCCGAAGGCACAAGCGCCTTCGCCCGCCAGCACGCTGCAGCGCTCCAGCAACGCAGGCTGTTCCTGATCGACCAGGGTTGGCTCGGACCGAACGAGCAGGCTCTTTCGCGAGACGCCATGAGACGGATGGCGGAAACGGAGTTGCGCGGCGTTGCTGATGATCTGTCAGCGGAGATCGGCAAGCCAGTTCTGAGTGTGCGGATGAACGCGGTAAGCGGCGTCTATGCGCGGCGGATTGATCTGGCGCAGGGGCGGGTGGCGCTGATTGTCGGCGAGCGCCACGCGAACCTCGTGCCCTGGCGGCCGGCGCTGGAGCGCTTCGCGGGCAGGGAGGTAATTGGCGAGCTGCGGGCTCAGGGCATGTCGTGGCAGCTGCAGCGGGGAGTGGGCATCAGCCTGCCGCCAATGGGATGAGCGTAGTGAATTTTCGCGTGCTCATTGCACGATCCACGGTGTTTCCACCGCATCTACGGTCTGCAAGCTGAATCCTGTGGCGACGTTTGCGCAATAGCCAGAAAGTGGTTGGAGGAAATCTGGAATGGTCCGACGCAATAGAAGCTATCCATCCGCGATGTCTCAGCCGGACCTGTTTGCTTTCGCCGCGTTCGCGGGGGCGAGCAAGCCGGCACAGCGGCTTGCGCCGAAAGTCGACGAGCCAAATGCGAAGCCACAATCGGCGCCGAAGGTAGTTCCCGGTTCGAATCCCGCTTCAGTTCGAAAGCTGCCAGTTCGCATTGCGCGCGAAGCGGTTGTATCCAGGATCACAACTGTTTCGGATATGCCTGCCTATTCCGAAAGCGATCAGGAACTTGTCGATCGATCTATCTCTGCGCTGCCGCCGAACCGGATGTGGTTTACCTACGCAGCTATCCGGGAGTCGTTTGGAATCTCACGCGCGACGGTGGCGAGAAAGGTGAAACTCGGCCTTGTGCCCGGCATCAGGTTCACAGGCGTAAGCGTGGTCGAGGATGGCCCTGTGCGGCGCTTCGACCGAGCACAGTTGCGGTGGCTTCTGCTCGCGGTCAGGTCGCGTCTTTAGTTGAGTTCGAATCTTCGAACTGTCTCGCGCCAGCTCAATTCATGCGAAAGCAGCGCAGGCCATTTGTGGGTTGGAATGTGGGTTATTGGACGGCAACTTGAAATCTGATATTTTCTTCCTTAGATTCAAGTGCATAAAAATCCAACTGGCGGAGAGGGTGAGATTCGAACTCACGGTACGCTTGCACGTACAACGGTTTT
>DAIRES010000244.1:0-4485 GCA_036795465.1 Hyphomonadaceae bacterium | reverse complement strand
GGCGCGGCGAGAGCGGCGCTTGTCGCTCTCGTTGCTGTCGTTCCCCAGCTGGATGCCTGGCCTCTCCTGCAGTGGTGTGCGGCAAAATGAGAGCGTGCGGCGGATTGCGGTGGAGGGGTGGGTAGAGCGCGAAGTGAGGTGGATGGGGAGGGTGCGGTGGAATGCAAGATAAAGCACGTACCGTGCTGCGGGCCTTACAGCCCTGTCTGCACATAGGTCTTTGCACCGTGGATTAGCGCCACGCTTGCAGTGCATGCGCCGCGTTTCGTTGTGAGGGTGCAAGCGGTGGAAATCGCCACGCCGCCAATGATGATGTTCGTCATCATGGCGACGCGCGACAACGAATTCGAACCGAGGCTTGGCAAGCCGCCCGCTGACAGGGCGCCGAAGCTCAAGGGGGTACGCGCCGCTGTGCGGCAGGCGACGCGCCAGCCTCGCGCCTCCGGTCCCAAACCCCGTCAGCCAAGCGTGCGGGCGCACTTCGCAAAGGGGTCGGCTAGTCGAACACGGCAGCCGTCTGTGGCCGCCCGGCGTGTCGTCGTGAAAATGCGCTACGCTGCCAATGGCGGCGGGCGGGGAGCGCCGCTGCGCGCGCATGTCGCCTACCTCTCCCGCGATGGGGCGCAGCGTGCGCGGCCGCCCGAGGTCGCCGCCGATCAGAAGCCCGAAGATCCCACACGGTCAGTCGACTATCTCACGCGCGCGGAAGCCGGTGGGTCGGTCCGCTTTACGTTCTACGGTCGGGCGAGTGACACGGTCGACGCGAAAGCGATCACCACGGGCTGGTCGGACGACCCCCGGCACTTCCGGATGATCGTCAGCGCCGAAGACGGCGCAGCCCTTGGCGATCTCCGGCCCTTCATCCGAGAGGTCATGGCAGGGTTGGAAGCGAAGCTTGGAACCCGGCTCGAATGGCTGGCTGTCGATCATCACGACACCGACAATCCTCACACCCACGTCCTGATCCGGGGACGGCGGCCGGACGGCCAGGAGCTGTTCATTCCATCCCGGCTGATCTCGTCGGGTATCCGGGAGCAGGCGCAGCAAATCGTCACGCGGGTTCTGGGACCGAGGCTCGGTGTTGACCTGGTTCAGGAGCGGTTCGCCGACATCAGCCGGATGGCGGTGACGCCCCTCGACCGCGAGCTGGCGGCAACCGCTCGTGCCGGCGCCCTGATGCCGACGAGACCGGATCTCATCGCTCGGCTGGAGCGGCTGGAGGGATGGGGCCTGGCCGAACGGGGGACGGATGGCTGGCGTCTCGACGGCGGCCTGGCGACGCGGCTCCGGGCCATGGCCGCGCATGAGGACGTGGTGCGAACGGTTGCGTCAGTGCAGCCGGGCAGGGAGCCGCGCCTTGTCCTTGAAGCCGATCGCGATGCTCCCGTCATCGGGGAACTCGTCCATCTCGGCCCCGTCGATGAAATCGGCGACCAGTTTTTGGCCGTCGTCGAAACCGGCAGCGGGGAACTCCGCTATGCACGGTTTGAACGTCCGCAGGATCTCGCTGTCCTCGGCGGCGCCGAACCGGGGGCAATCGTCAGCTTTGAGCCAAATGTAGCGACGGTCCGTGCCTCGGATCAGGCTGTCGCTCGGATCGCCGCGAGCAGCGGTGGTATCTACTCGACGCGAATCCACGGTGAGTTGGAGCCGAACGTCGACCACCGGCTCGTTGCCGCCAACGTTCGCAGGCTCGAGGTCATGCGGCGCATGGGGCTGGTTCAGCGCTTGGGGAATGGCGAGTTCATCGTTGGCCGCGACCACCTCGCGAACGCGATGGCGTTCGAGGAGCGGTTGGTCAGCAGGGCGCCCTTCTCTGCGCAGGTCGCGAGTTATTGGTCCCTGAGCGAACAGGTCGAGGCAAGAGCCCCGACACAGCTGGATCGGGTTCTGGTTGGCGATGCGGAGGGTCCCTCGGGCGAGGCCAGGATCGCGCGTGAGTTCGAGCAGGCGCTACAGCAACGGCGTCTCTTCCTCATCGAGCAGGGATGGATGGCGACGCATGAGGCAGCGCCATCCAGGCAGGCGATGCAGCGACTAGCACAGCTCGAATTGACGAACCGAGCGAGGGTTCTGTCGGGCGAACTAGGCGTGCCGGTGTTGACCTACGACGCTCATCGGGTGTCAGGCGTCTATGCGCGCAGGATTGATCTCGCGCAGGGACGAATGGCGCTGATCGTCGGGGAACGGCAGGCCAATCTGGTCCCATGGCGGCCAGCGCTCGAGAGGTTTGCGGGCCGGGAAGTTGAAGGTGCGATGCGCGGGCAAGGACTGTCGTGGACGCTGTCGCGAGGCGTGGGCATCAAGATGCCGCCAATGTAGACATGGTACGTGGTCGGGGAGAAACGATGCCGGAGGAGATCAGGTTTGAAATCACCGAGGTCCAGTTCAAACCTGGGCCGGCGGGTCAGCAACCTCTCGCGGTTGTAATCGCAAGGTTCAAGATCGGCGAAGCAACGACGGCGGCAAAGCTGTCGTTGAGGCCTCTGGACGGAGGCGTGAACTGGCAAAGTGTTCAATTGTGGTGCCAAGACCCCGCGCTTTTGCAGGCACTACCTGCCGCTTCAATCCCGAAGATGGTGCAGTTCGCAGCGAAATTTCTGACTCCCATGACATTGTGGTTTGGAGAACAGTCCGATGAGGGCTCTCCGATGTACATGCGCATGGGCACCGCTCCTGACGAGGCGGCGGCGCGAGTGGCGTTCTCCAACAGACAGGAAGTCCTCAAGCTTGCAGGGCCGACTTGGGAACAATTGTGGGATCGGATTGAAGATCGGGTAGCGTCAGACATTCAATTCAACGTGCGTGGCTTTAGCGCTGACGAGGTAGCGCTAGCAGTCGGAAAATTGCGGCATGTGTTCCCTGCAGACTGGGTGCGTGCTCGTTACAAGCGCGCAGGGGCCCTTCGGATGGGAGACCCGTTGCCACAGACTGCTGACGGATGGTTTCCAGCATTTCTTCTGGCGCGCACCGCGTTGGGGTCTCTTTGCGTTGATCCGGGCTGGAATTATCTTGTCGAGCTAGGCTTGGCGCTTGAGGAACTTGGAAACTTCGACGAGCTGCCGCGGCTGCGCGCACAGCTGACACGAAGCAACGGCTCGCAACACCATCTATGCATGGCTGCCGAGATGCATCGTAGGGAGCTCCTGCAAGGTCTGGAGCCGCAGGCAGGGGCTGGCGCGGCGAAGAATGATCTCCTGGTCTCGCTGGAAGGCGCAAGCTGCCAAATCGAGGTGAAGGAGTTCAGCTCAATTACCCCGAGCAAAGCTCTCGCTCGGGAGCTTCGAACGAAGCAACGAGAACTTCCTGAAGCGCCAGCGACACCCACCATATTTCACGTTGTCCTCACGGAGACTCGTGACTTAGAAAAGGAGCGCGAGAAAGAATTTTGCGACCGTATAGGGTCTCTGGCGATCCCTCCATCGATAAGTGCAGTGGTGGTCGGCAGGCGCTTTGTCGATAGCGTCGGTGGTCGCGTAAAAAGGGACGTGGTTGGAACAATTCTCAATCCGAACGCCGTTCGCCCGATAACCCAAGCGAATGTCGATACCCTTTTCAGGGCAAACTACGACGCCATAGCATTCCCCATCCATGCCTTAGGAAGCACGATGGTAGTGGGCCCTAACGACGATGCCCTCAAGATCAGTGATGCTGCTCCCTAGAATTCGCCCGAGCGTTGCGCAACGCACGGTGTTTCCACGGCAAACACGCGCGGTGGTTTCAAGCCGTTGAACTCTGACCAAGCCCGCGCCCAATAACGATGGCGTGGAGTGCGTGATGAAGGGCAAACGAGCGAGGAGCGCTGACAAGCCGACGAGTTCGGCTCAGCTCGATCTCTTTTCGCGCCCGTTCCCACCAGCCGTCGAAGCGCGATCCTTGCTTGTTGTCGAGCCGGTGCGCCCGTCCGTTATTGCGCAGGAGAGGCAGCAACCAGCCGCGAACACGGTCGATCCGCTCCTCGACTACATTCTTGGCGCGTCGCGTGGTCGAGGCCGGCCGCAGAAAATCTTGAATGCCGTTGTCGCGTCGGTCGCCGAGCCGCGGCGACTTCTCGATGTTCGCGAAGCTGCACTTCGCCTCGGATTGTCCAAATCGACGCTCGACAAGATGAGGTGCCTGGGCCGCGGTCCACGTTTCATCCGGGCGACCGACCGCGCCATTCGCTACGACCCGGCTGACCTCGAAGCCTTCGCAGCGGAGCGACGCCGTCAGTCGACCTCGCAGGACGCGGCATCAGCCGCGATGGGCGCCTAAGACCATTCAATCAAATTTCGGAAACGCAGGCTCACGCAAGCAAACGGCGAGCCTCACGATCTTTTGCTGTGAGTGGTTTCCGTACGCGGTGCTTCCGATGTGCTTCCGGTTGCATGTCGGGGCAGTTGAGCGTCGAGCTAAGTGCTTGAAAAGATGGTGCTGCCTAGGTGACTTGAACACCTGACCCCCGCATTACGAATGCGGTGCTCTACCAGCTGAGCTAAGGCAGCG
>DAIRES010000243.1:0-4516 GCA_036795465.1 Hyphomonadaceae bacterium | reverse complement strand
TGCACCAGCTCGAACATCACGGGCCGGTCGCATTCCTCGATCATCGCCGGAACAAGCGTGCTCTTGCGCTGTCCGATCGTAGCTTCGGCGCGCACCCAGCGGGATTTGACGGACCGGCTCGACCACAGCACGACGACGGCTTTCGCCCCGCGCAGTCTTTCCTCGGTGATCTCGTCGTAATTCTCGCCGGCCTTCAGCTCCATATCCAGCCAGACATTGATCCCCTCGTGGACGAGCCCGTCCACAACGCGCTGCGCAATGGGAAGGTCTTCCCGGTTATAGGATACAAAAACGTCTGGCATGGCGAACCCTGGACCCCGATTCCCAAAGCTGTAGCCCTGCGCCGCCCGAACGCAATCGGGTCTCGCCTTTTATTGGCAGCGCCGTCCGCGATTGTTCGCCCAAGCGGCGCAAATGTCGAACTAGCAGGCAATTTCCGTTACGTCCGCTCGCGCCGCCGCTAGCGGTGACCGCCTCGATCCGAGACGTCTCCGTCAGCCGCGGCGCACGCTACGATCACTTCACCAGCGTGTAGATCGCGCAGACATCCGCCTGGATCTGCTGCGGGTTCGGATCGCTCGGCAGGTCCAGCGCTGCGAGATCTTTCTCCGTCACCGTGATCGTCCGGCTTCCAACCTGTCCCGAAGCTATCGACGGCGCCATGGAGGGCGGGGGCGGCGGGGGAGGCGGAGCATAGGCGGGCGCAGGCGCATACCTGTTGTAGCTGTCGCCATCGCCCAGAACGCGAGCCACCTGCGAGGACGACCAGTTGCCCATGCACGAGCTGTTGCCCTCCTGCACGACCAGTATGTCGCCCAGACGCCCGCCAGCAGCGGTCGCTGCCAGTTGCGCCCGCTGACGCGCATCCTTCGCGGCCGCGTCCAGAACGGCGCGCTGCATTTCTGCGGTCTGTTCCAGATAGATGCTCACGCGACCCGCATCCTGCGGCCCTAGCGCCAGCGCCGCAGCGCGCGCCCGTCCGGCCAGCGAAGTGTCCAGAAGCACCACGCTCATCGATACGCGCGCTTCATAACCCTCAACCTGGTCGGCGCGCGTGTTCGTCTGAACATTGCCTTCCTTGTCCTTGTACTGCTTGTAGAACGCCGTAACGTTGACGCTCGTGGTGATGCGCGCCTTGTCGCCGGCCACTTTCTTGATCGCGTCATAGGCGATCTTCGCCCGCGCCACGGCCTTCTTCATCGACGCATCGGACTGGTCGTCCGTCTCGACGAAAGACAGGTCGAAACGCGCCCGGTTTGGCGCCACGTCCAGCATCGCGCGCCCCATGCCCTCGACGACTGGCTTGTCCCACCAATAGGGCCGCACATAGGTATCGGCTTGTTGCGCTGCCGCCGTGGGCGCGAGCGCGGCAAGGCTGGCCGCGGCCAGCAGAATGTTCCTGAAAAGCATTTTGTATCCCCTGATCCAATGATCCAGGCCCACGCCCCCCGGAGTGAAACCTCGCTTTTGTGGGCCCGACTTGAACCTTCCGGCAATACCTATCAGGTCTTTGCTTCATGCAAGCGACCATGCTTCTGTGGAAACCGGGATATGGGAATGCGCCGGATGCCTGTCTGGACCTGGATCAGGAAACACAAATGGGCGACCGTCGGCATCGCATTTGCCGCTCTGATCGTCGTATTCGCCGGAGCCATGGCGATGGCGACGCCCCGGCTCGATCGCACTTGGGTCGAAAACCTTTCCGTCATGCCCAAGGTCACGGAAACCCAGGACAGCTTCACCCTCGATCCGGTGATGGACTGGTCCTACACGGCTGACGGTCCTGCCGTGAAGGACTCGACCACCTTCGCCGCCCGCTTCGCCGATGTGCAGGACGTCTGGTTCGTCGTCGAGCCGCAGCCCGGCCAGCCCTATGCCGCCCATACGCTCCTGCTCTTCGAATTTCCCGATGACCGGATTGTCGGCCTCACCGTCGAGGCGCGACTGGAGCAGGGCGAGGAATATTCCGCAGTTGATGGCCTGCTGAACAAGTTCGAGCTTGCCTATATGTGGAACACGGCGCGCGAGCTTCTTGAGCGCCGTGCGACTTATCTGAAGAAGGACGTCTATATCTATCCGCTCACGCTGACGGCGGAGCAGAAGCAGGCCTTCCTCCGTAACCTGCTGACGCGCACGATCGATGTTTCCACCCGGCCACGTTTCTACAACACGCTGGCGTCTAACTGCACCAACGAACTCGCCAAGGCGGCCAAGCTGCCGTGGCACTATTCCTGGATTCTCACCGGCTATTCGCCCAGACGCCTCTACGATCTCAAGATGATCCCCGGACCCGATTTCGAATCCGCCCGCGATCTCGCCCTCATCGGCGACGAACTACGCGCATGGAATGATCTCGGCAGCCGCGACTTCGATCGCACGCTGATCGCTGAGCTGCACAGGCGCTACGGCAAATGATCCCGGCCGTGAAAGCGGAAACGGTCGACCAGCGCATTGACGCGCTGCTGCGCGACAGCGAGCTCCACAAGCCGGAAGGCGAGGGGCCATTCCCCATCGTGCTCCAGTTCCACGGCTGCGGCGGCAAGAAGAACCTGCAGGAACGCTGGGCCGCCGTCGCGAAGTCCGCCGGCTGGGCCGCTCTCGTCGTGGACAGCTATGGCCACCGCCGCATTTCCCGGTTCGAAGCCTACGCAACCGTCTGCACCGGCCTCCAGCTCTGGGGCCGCGAGCGGGCAGGCGATCTCTTCGCCATGATGGAGTGGGCCCGCCGCCAGCCCTGGGTCGATCCCAATCGCATCGTCATCGCAGGTTGGAGCCATGGCGGCTGGACCGCCCTCGACGCCATGTCGATGACCCCCGGCCGCCAGATCGAGAACGCCACCCGCCTCTACGGTTTGCCGGAAGAGCCTCTCGCCGGCCTTGCGGGCGCCTTCGTCATCTACCCCTACCAGGGCATCGGCGCGCTCGCGCCCGTCAACGGCCTGCGGGTCAATGTGCCCGTACAAGCCATCGTCGGCACATCGGACTCAGTCGTCGGCGGCAAATCATTGATCCGCGTTCTCAACCGCATGCGAACGCCTTCGGCCTCGATCGACGTCGCTGTTTTCGAGGGCGCCACCCATGCGTTCGACGAAATCGAAGCCCAGGACTGGCGCGTCCGCTACGACCCCGCGCTGACAGAGCGCGCGCATAGGATGTACGCAAGCTTTCTCAGCGCAGCGGCGGCGAAGTCTTCGTAGCGGCGCTGATCCGCATCACGGCGTCCAGACATACTCCAGCTTCAAGCCGTCCGGATCGGCGAAGAACACCGCATAATATCCCTTGTCGCCATTGTACTGCGGATAGTCCGCCGGCGGGTCGAGAATGGTCGCGCCAAAATCCGTCAGCTTGCCGAACAGCGCATCGACATCGTCCCGGCTCGTCGCGCTCCACGCCAGATGATGCAGCCCTGACGAATACCTGTCGTGATCCCTCTGCGCGTTGGCGCCGCTGGACGGACGGATCCCGATCGATGTTCCGTCGGCCAGGTCCCACTCGCCGCCGCCATCGGGATAAGGCTTGCCCTTCACATAACCGATGTGCGTCAGCACAAGGTCGTAAAGCGGCTCAGCCTTCGCGATATCGCGGATCGACAGGTCGACATGATGCACCTGGCCGCGCATCAGATGCGCCGGTTACTTGTCCAGCGCTTGCGAAGCGTTCGGCTTCGACTGCAGCTGCACATAGTTCTGGATGCCCATCTGCGCGATGAGATCGAACTGCGTCTCGAGGAAGTCGATATGCTCCTCCTCGTTATGGAGGATCTTGAAGAGCAGGTCGCGCGAGCCATAGTCGCGGATCTTCTCGGCATACTCGATGCCGTCCTTCAGCACCGGCACCGCGATCTGCTCGACCTTCATATCGCACTCCAGGATCTCCTGGACGTTCTCGCCGATGAACAGCTTGCCCAGGTCCTGCAGGTTGGGCAGGCCCTCCAGGAACAGGATGCGCTCGATCAGCCAGTCGGCGTGATGCATCTCCTCGATCGACTCATCATGCTCCTTTTTGGCCAGCTCCGAGACGCCCCAGTCCCGCAGCATCCGGGAATGCAGGAAGTACTGGTTGATCGCGGTCAGCTCGTTCTTGAGCGCCTGATTCAGGAATTCGATGATCTTCGGGTCGCCTTTCATGGGCGGATTCCTTCAAAAGCTGCGGCCGGGAGGGCCCGGGGAAGGGCGGGAGCGCTTCGGTAAGCATAACGCGCGGACTGGCCTCAGAGAGCCCGACTCTCTGAGCTTTTCAAGTTGTTTTTATTAGGAATTTTTGCGAATGCGAAGACGAAGCGTTCGCAGCGGCCTACTCGGCGGCAGCCAGCATGCGCTGGGGAGAGCAAACATCGTTCGAAGCCTGCTCGCGGATCATGCCGCACACGGTTTCGCAGCATTTTCCGCAGTTTATCGTTGTGTCGTGATGGCGGTGAACCTGCGCAGGGGAGCGAGCGCCCGCCGCGATGGCGTCGTTTACTTTCGCCGTATTGAGACCCCGACACACGCAGATGATCATGAGAACGATTTGCAGC
>DAIRES010000046.1:2739-21603 GCA_036795465.1 Hyphomonadaceae bacterium | reverse complement strand
GGCAGTTCGGGATGCATCTGCGGCCGGAGCTGATCCTGCTGCAGAAGACGATGGTTCAGGTTGAGGGCGTCGCGCGTGCGATCGATCCGTCGCACAATATCTGGCAGGCGGCGAAGCCGATTGTCGACCGCTGGTCGAAGCGCGAGTTCGGGCCGGAGGGCCTGAAGAAGCTGGCGATCTCGACGGCGCGCGAGGCGATGGCGCGGCTGCGCCGGTTGCCGGAGACGCTGCAGAAGCTGGACGAGGCGCTGAACCGCGCGGCGGAACCTGCTGCCGCGCCGGTTGTGGTGAAGCGCACGAGCGGCTGGGGCTGGATGCTGACCGGCTTTGCCATCGCGGCGGTTTCGGCGGCGGGGCTGTGGTTTGTGTTGATCTACAAGCCGTAGATCAGCGGACCTTCTTCTCGATCACGTCCCACATCTTCGCGATGGCGTCGACGCCGCTGAGACGCTTCAGGGCGCGGGCGCCGGTGGGGCTGGTGACGTTGATCTCGGTCATCATGCCGCCGATGACGTCGATGCCGACGAAGATCAGGCCGCGCTTTTTCAGCTCTGGCGCGATGCGGGCGCAGATTTCCTTTTCACGCGCGGAGAGTTCGGTCGCTTCCGCCGTGCCGCCGACGACGAGGTTGGAGCGGATGGCGCCGGAGGGCGGCTTGCGGTTGATCGCGCCGACGGGTTCGCCATCGACGATGAGGATGCGCTTGTCACCCTCGCTGACGGCGGGGAGGAAGGCCTGTGCGATGAAGGGCTCGGGGACCATCTTGTTGAACAGGTCGACGATGGATTCGAGATTGCCGTCGTCCTTGCCGAGCTTGAGCACCCCTGCCCCGCCATGGCCGTGCAGCGGCTTCAGCACGATGTCGCCGTGCCGCTCGCGGAATTCGCGCACGCGGGCGACGTCGCGCGTGATGAGTGTCGCGGGCTGGAGGTCGGGGAACATCAGCGTCAGGATTTTTTCGGGCGAGGAGCGCACGCCGGCGGGATCGTTCACCACGAGCGTATCGGGCGTGATGAGTTCGAGCAGGTGGCACGCCGTGATGTAGCCCATGTGGAAGGGCGGGTCCTGGCGCATCAGGACGACGTCAGCGTCCTTGCGCAGGTCGATAAGTTTCGAGGCTTCGAAAGTGGCGTGCGGGGTCTGGCCGGGGAAGACCTTGGCGGGGCGGACGCGGGCGGAGACGACGCCTGAATCATAGGCCATATCGCCAACGCCATAGACGACAACCGAATGCCCGCGCCGCTGGGCTTCCTCGATCATCATGAAGCTGCTGTCGCCGGCCGGGTTTACCGTCTCGAGCGGGTCCATCTGGACGGCGATGCGAAGGGACATGGGCGGCTCCGGCGGGGAGCCCCTTACCTAGGTTGCCCAACGCTCTCGCGCAATCTGATCCCGATCAGGGCCTCTCCCTGGGCGGCGGCACGGGCGAGGACTGGAGCAGGCCGAGATTGTTGTTCGAGCCCGGGGGCGGCGTGGCGCCGGGGGCGTAGGGGTCGGTGTATTGGCCGCGCGTGGTCGGCTGGGTCGACGGACCGGTGATCGGCGCGGGGGCCGAGGCGGGCGGTGCGATGCGGATGGCGCCGGCTGTATCGTCGATCGGGACGGGCTGGCCCTGCTGCGTCGAGGGCGGGGCGGCGGCCACGCTGATGTCCGGCGGGGGCGAACCACGTTCGCGCATCTTCACGTAGGAGACGACCTTCTGGACGCCGTTGACGAGGCTGGCGTGTTCGGCGGCCTTGCGCAGTTCTTCTTCCGAGCGGGCAAGGCCGAGCAGATAGACGACGCCGTTGTGGACCTGGATGTTGAAGTTCGTGCCCTTGATGTCGTTGTCGGCGAGGAGGCGGAGGCGGACCTGTTCGGTGATCCACGTATCGTTCATGTCGCGGCCGAGATCCCATTTGTCGACATGAAGTTCGTTGGCGACTTCGTCGATCGAGGCGACCTGCCAGGCGATGCGTTCGGCTTCCTTGCGGTCGGTCTCGGTCGGCACGCGGCCGGAGAGAAGGACGAAGCGATCAACCACGGCGACATCGACTTCGCCGAAGCGGCTGAAGCCGCCCGCGCCAAACAGGCGTGACTTGATTTCGGTGGCTGCCGAACTGTCGTCCAGCGCTTCGCCGAAGGTGCGATCGGAAAGGCAGCCGCCGAGAAGCGGCGCGGCGATCAGGAAGCAGGCAATGAGGCGTGCGGTCATCTTGATCCCAATAGCTCCGTCCAGTCGGCCCGGTCAGGGTGGCTACCCGCACCATAAGGCGATTTTCAGGCGTTTTGCAGGTTTGGCCAAGCCGCGTGAATACGTGGTGAACCGTTGCGGTTTTGCACGGCGACGCCGCGAGCGCTCTCCTCCCCCTTGTGGGGAGGAGGTAGGAGGTGGGGGGCCGTGGGGCGGTAAGTTCCCGGCTCACAACAACCATCTCGCACGCGGAGCAGCCCCCCACCCCTGCGCCCCTCCCCACAAGGGGGAGGGGTTCCCATCGACGCCAGATCTGCGCCCTGGATCGCGTTCTAGTTCTCTGCCCGCCACGCATCCCGCATGTGGCGGGGGAGCCTTCCGGGCGACAGGAGGACGATGTCGAAGCGCCAGAGATGTTTCTGGAGCTTGTGGCGGCTGGTGACCCAGATGCGGGCGGCCTGCTCAAGGCGGCGGCGCAGCTGGGGCGTGACGGACTCCAGCGCCTTGTCCTGCGTGCGGCGGGATTTCACCTCGACGAAGACCAGCATGTTCTTTTTCGCGGCGATCAGGTCGATCTCGCAGGCGGGCGTGCGGGCGCGACGATCGAGGATGCGGTAGCCCTTGAGCTGAAGCCAGAGCGCAGCGGCGTTTTCGGCGCGGCGGCCCTTCCGCTCGCGCAGGCGGCGGAGGATGGCGTTCTCAGGCTTCTTCTTCGTCATTGCCCTTGTCGCGCAGTTCGAGGGCGCGCTCGTAAACGTCGCGGCGCTTGAGGCCGAGGGCTTCCGCGATTTCAGCGGCGATCTCCTTCAGCGGGCGGCTGTCGTCGGCGGCGAGGATGGCGGCGTCGATGGCGTCGGCTTCGGGCGGGCCCTGCTCTCCCGGCGGGCCGACGAGGATGACGATCTCGCCACGCGGCGGGCCAGCTTCGGCGTAGTGGGCGGCAAGATCGGGCAGGAAGCCTCTGCGTGTTTCCTCGAACTTCTTGGTCAGCTCGCGCGCGACGGCGGCTTCGCGCGCGCCGAAGACTTCCGCCATGTCGGTGAGGCTGGCGACGAGGCGCGAGGGGCCTTCGAAGAAGATCAGCGTTCCCTGCCCCGATTTCATCTCGGTTAGGAAACGCTTGCGGGCGGATGATTTCGGCGGCGGGAAGCCAGCGAAGGTAAAACGGTCGGTCGGCAGGCCGGAGGATGCGAGCGCGGTGAGCGGGGCTGAAGCGCCGGGAATGGCGTAGATCGGGATGCCAAGCTCGGCTGCTTCGCGCACCAGCTTGTAGCCCGGATCGGAAATCAGGGGCGTTCCGGCGTCGGACATCAGGGCGATGCGGCCACCGCTTTCCAGTTCTTTAAGCAGGCCGGGCCGCGCCTGTGCGCCGTTGTGGTCATGATAAGGGCGCAATCGGGCGGACAATCCAAACGCCGACATAAGCTTCCCGGCAACCCGCGTGTCTTCCGCGCAGACCACATCGACGGACGCAAGAATGTCGAGGGCCCTGAGCGTGATGTCCCGCAGGTTGCCTATGGGAGTCGAAACAACGTAGAGCCCGGGCGCAAGCCTTGGATCGATGCGGAAAAGGCGGGATGTGCCGGCTTCCTCAGGTTGCCGGGAATCATCCTCCAGCCTAGCTTCCGGACTGATCTCTTCGCCCTCATCAGGGGCCGGGTCTGAAGACGCATCCTCAGGAGGGGTCGCGCATGTCATCCAAATCTCGGGTCCGCGGACTTGCCGCTGTTTCTCTTGTTGCGCTGGCCTCGCTGGCCGCCTGCACGAGCGGCCCCGTGCGGCCTACCGCCCCCCTCTCTAGCAGCGGCATGCGCCCTGATCCAAGCCGTCCTCTTCCGCCGGGCCAGCCTTTGCCGTCGGAGCCGGTTTCGACGCAGTTCGCGGAGAGCCGGAACGCCTATTATCCGCGCCACATTCCGCGCAACGAAACACAGAACATCAAGCGCATTGCCGTGCTGCTGCCGTTCAACTCGACCAACGCCGACGTCCAGCGCCAGAGCAAGGGCATCTACAACGCCATCCAGATGGCGCTGTTCCAGGTGGGCGCGCGCGACGTGATCCTGATGCCGCGGGACGCCTCCAGCGCGGACCCCCAGGTGATCCAGGGCATTGCGGAAGACGCGGTGCGGGATGGCGCGGTGGCGATCATCGGGCCGGTGTTCGCACAGCAGGTTCCCGCCGTGGCCGCCAAGGCGGCGCAGGTGAACGCGCCCGTGCTGGCTTTCTCGACCGACGCCGCGGCGTTCGGCCAGGGCGCCTATCTGATGTCGCTGACGCCGAACAGCGAAGTCGAGCGGATTGTCGACTGGGCGGCGAAGGATGGCGTGACACGCTTTGCGATGCTGGGGCCCGACAACGCCAATGGCCGCAATATCGAACAGGCGCTGCGCCAGGAAGTCGCCGAGCGCGGCGGGCAGGTCGTGAGCGTTGAATACTATACGCCGGGCAACGCCTCGCCGCAGGAGCAGGCGCGCCGGACCGCGAAAGTGATCGAGGCGGAGAACCGCACCTATCCGAACAAGGTCGCCGTGCTGATCCCCGAAGCGGGCGTGCAGTTGCGCTCGGTCGGCTCGCTGCTGCGGGCGATCGCGAATGTGACGCCGCGCGAAGTTCGCTTCCTTGGCACCGGCCAGTGGAACGATCAGGATATCTGGCGCGAGCCGTCGCTGTATGGCGGCGCATTCCCGGCGCCGAACCCGACCGAGCTTCAGGATTTCGAGAAGCGCTATCAGGCGATCTATGGCGAAGCCGCGCCGCGTCTGGCGAGCTTTGGCTATGACGCCGGCGCGCTGGCGGCGACGCTGGCGGCGAACCAGCGGCTGGATGCAGCGATGATCCAGCGGCCGCAGGGCTGGAGCGGCGTCAACGGCCTGTTCCGCTTCAACCCGGACGGCAGCGTGGAACGCGCGCTGGCGATCATGCAGCTGCAGAACCAGGGCGGCGTGAAGATCATCTCCCCACCGATCCAGGCGTTTGCTGCGGGAAGCTAGGGCGAGATTTCGCCGGCTATCCGGTCAGCCATCAGACGGCCGCTTCGCGTCAGCGCGATGCGGCCGTTGTCGTTTGTGAGCAGGCCTGACGCCGCGAACTCCGCAAGCTTTTCGGCGTCGAGTGACAGGCCGAGGTCTGTCACGTCGGTCGCCGCGAAGCCCTCGATCACGCGCAGGCCCATCGAGACGCGCTCGCGCGCCTGCGCCAGCGGATCGAGCGCATCGACGGCGGCCCAGCCGAGGCTGTTGGCGCTCACCTGACGCAGGTATTCGGGGGGCTTTTCAGCGGCCACGACGGCCCAGCGCTCAGGCCCGACCGTGAGACGACCGTGCGCGCCGGGGCCGACGGCCGCCCAGTCGCCCGATGACCAGTAGATGCGGTTGTGCGCGGATTGATGCTCTGCCCCCCGCGCGTGGTTGGAAATCTCGTAGGCGGGATAGCCTGCCGCGTCGGCCAGTTCCTGTGTGATCTCGTAGAGGTCTGCGGCGTGTTCATCGTCGAGGGGCGACCAGTCCTTGCGCTTCACGGCCTGGAAGAAGGCGGCGCCGGGTTCGATCGAGAGTTCGTAGAGCGAGAGATGATCGGCGCCGAGGGCGAGGGCGCGGGCGAGTTCGGCGCGCCAGTCTTCCGCGGTCTGGTTCGGCAGGGCGTAGATCAGGTCGATCGAGGTGGAGCGGAAATGGCGCTGGGCCTCGCTCAAGGCAGCGAGCGCATCGGCGGCGGTGTGCGTGCGGCCGAGGAATTTCAGGCGTGCGTCGTCGAGCGATTGCAGGCCGAGCGACAGGCGGTTGACGCCCGCGGCGGAGAAATCGGCGAAGCGGGCGGCATCGTCGGGGTTGGCTTCGAGCGTGATTTCGGCGTCGGGGTTGAGGCCCCAGAGTTCGTCCACCTTCGCGATGAGACGCGCGACCTGATCGCCCGTCATCAGCGAAGGCGTGCCGCCGCCGAAGAAGATCGCATCGGCCCGGCGCTCACCCGTGCGGGCCCGCCAGCCTTCGAGGTCTTGGAGGATGGCGTCGAACAGGGGGGCGGTGTCGCGCGCCTTGGCGGCATAGACGTTGAAATCGCAATATGGGCAGATCCGCGCGCAATACGGCCAGTGGACGTAAACGCCGAAACCGCGCTGGGGATTGAAGCCGCTCATGCAGCGATCGCAGACGCTGAAACAGCGCCCGCGTCAACTCTCGACACTCAGGCCGGGCCGGGGCGCTTGTCCGGCAGCGTGATCTCGATCCGCGCGCCGTTCCGCCAGGTGGGGTCGATGCGGATCTGGCCGCCATGACTCTGGATGATGGTGCGGCAGGTGGCGAGGCCGATGCCCGTGCCATCGCCCGCCGTATGCACGCCGCGCGCTAGCGGATTGAAGGCGACCGTGGCGAAATCGGGGTCGAAGCCAACGCCATTGTCTTCGATCGACACGCGGACACCCGCTTCATCGCGCACGGCGTCGATGCGGATGGTCAGAGGCCGGTCGCGGCGGCGGTTCTTGATCGCGTTGGTGATGAGGTTGTGGAACACCGTGGTCATCAGCGTGGAGTCGCAGCGCATCCGCACTTCGTGCAGCACCGTGATGTGCGCGCCGGAGCTTTCGAGATCGCCCGCATTCTGGCGGGCGGCCGTCTGTACGAGTTCGCTGAGCGAGTTGTCGGACAGGGTGATACGGGTGAAGGCGGAGCGCGAGTAATCCAGCATGCCGTCGATGATCTTCGGCATTTCGAGCGCGCTTTCGCGGATGGAGCGCGCGTGGCGGCGGGCGGAGGCAACATCGTCCTTGGCGAGCGCTTCCTCCAGCAGTTCGCCGTACAGAAGGACGTGGCGCGCGGGGGCTTTAAGATCATGCGCGGCGGATGAGGCGTATTGTTCGAGAGCTTCGTTGGCGCGCGAGAGACGCGAGGCGCGGTCGTTCGCCTCGACCTGCCAGCCTTCGACGAGGCTGGACAGCCACCAGATCAGGACCGCGGCCAGCGTAACGCTGAGCGCTGCGTTGAGAGCAAACAGGGCTTCGCTGGCCCAGCCCTGTGTCATGGAAAGGGAAAGACTCGCAGCGGCGGCGACAACAGGAAGAATGACCACAACGGGAAGCGCGCGGCGAAGAAGCCGGCCACGCAGGCTGGCCTGCAGCACGACGCGCCCAAAGCCGAGGCGCGGATGCAGCATCACGCAGACCAGCAGGAACCACACGAGCAGCGTGGAAGTGTGCAGCGCCATCGTGTTGAGTGGGCTGTGTTCGTCGGGCGCGCCCCGGAACAGGAAGAGCCCGAAGATCCGGAACAGCGCAGGCGTCGCCGCGATCAGCGCGAGGATGCCGGCGGCAAGCGACCAGCCGGGCCGGAGATTGATGATGACCAGCGTCACCGCACCGATCAGCAGGCCGAAGATCGTGGCGTCGGATGGGAGTATCGCCCAAGCATCGGTTCCGGTGGAGAGGCTACGGGTCGCCCACATGTGCGCGAGCAGTACTGCAAGCAGCGCAGCGATGCCTGCCGAGCCCCAGTGCGAGCGCTGCGATTCACGCAATGAAAGAAGGAAGCTGACCGAAAGCGCCATGAACGCTGCCGCCGTGCGCGCCTTCATCGTGGGGAAGCCGGGAATGATGGTCTGCAGCGGCTCGAAGTTGAAGCCGTAACCGATGATTAGAACCGCGGCCGCGATGCTGCCGATGGCGACAGCGTGCCATTCCAGCGCCGAGAAATAACCGCGGCGCGGCAGGCGGAGATATGTGTCGAGAGTCGTTTGCGCCATGCCGCTGGATTTACCGGGAGACTGGACTGAATGAAACCTCAGTGGCGCGGAAGTTCGCCACGCTTCCAGTATTGGAGGATCGCGCCCGCCATGGTGCGATAATCCTCCATCGTGGTCGGCTTTTCGAGATAGCCGCTGCAACCGCCGGCATAGGCGCGGTCGATATCGTTCTGCAGCGCCGACCCGGAACACATCACGACGGGAACCGGATTGCCCTCGCCGCGCAGGAGCGACAGCACGCCGAAGCCATCAAGCTCCGGCATCTTCACATCGAGGACGACGAGATCGGGTTTTTCCGAACGTATGCGATCGAGCGCCGTCACGGGCTTTATCTCACTGGAGACCGTGATGCCGCCTTGCGCGGCGAAGGCCAATGTCATGAATTCGAGACAGCGCGGATTGTCATCCACGATGAGCACGGTTGCGAGTTTGGACATATACCCCCCCAAGGGTTTCTGCTTGAGCCGAGTCTAGCGCGACGGGTCGATCTGTGAACCCCGATAAACTCTCGTAGCAACACAATTGCGGGATGCCGCAATGTTCGACAGCTTACTGCCGCGACGCTGTCTGGTTCGCGGAATGTTACTCGGAGAGAAAGGCCTTGAACTTCGCGAAGGCGATCGCGCGGTGGCTCATCGCGTGTTTCTTCGCCGGGTCCATTTCGCCGAACGTTTCGGTCTCGCCTTCGGGCACGAAGATCGGATCGTAGCCGAAACCGCGCTCGCCGCGCGGCGGGAAGACCAGCTGGCCACGGACGACGCCCTCGAAACTTTCGACATGGCCGTCCGGCCAAGCCAGAGAGAGGACGCAGATGAAGCTGGCGCGTTTATCGACTTCGCCGTCGGCGGAAGTTTCAGCCTTGAGGCCGTCTTCCACTTTCTGCATGGCCGCGCGGAAATCCTTGGCCGGGCCGGCCCAGCGCGCCGAATAGATGCCGGGAGCGCCCGAAAGGCCATCGCAGGCCAGACCGGAATCGTCCGCCAGGGCGGGCTCGCCGGCGGCTTTTGCGGCGGCCAGCGCTTTCAGCTCGGCATTGCCCCGGAAGGTATCGGCAGTCTCTTCAGGCTCGGGCAGGCCCAGCTCGCCGGCCGAAATGGCCGTGAAACCAGCGTCTCCCAGCAGATCGCGCAGCTCCTTCACCTTGCCCTGATTGTGGGTTGCCGCGATCAGGCGGCCGGGCGGGAGCTTGCGGCTGGCGCTCATGGCGGCTGCGTCCTTTCGTCTGCCCGGGTGGACGGGCTTATTGTTTTTCGATATGGTCCGAATCCATCCCGCCAGACAAGTTGGCGGGTGGCAAGCCGGGGCCACTCGTTGGGGGCTGGGAAGCTGCCGCCGGGGTAGCTTGAAATTTGGCCGCGCGTAAGCGGCCTGGGTTGGATTGGAGCCCAGTATAATATGCTCATGCGCGCGACCGGCCGAGGGTCGATCTCGTCCTTCCTGAAAGTGGCGGTCGATGTGGCCTGGGTGGTGGCTTGCGCCCTGCTCGGCTTCATCTGGATCATTGCCGCTTTCGCGATCTATTCGCTGGTGACGGGGAATCCGACCTTCCTCGACCTAGGCCAGTATCGCCTGAACACGCCGCGCGACCTGACAATCTGGATCGCGATCGGATCGATCCTGTGCATCGGGGTGATGATCATCTGCGCCTACCTGCGGGGCGTTTTCGAGACACTGGTGGCACGCGATCCGTTCGTTCCCGAGAATGCGCGCAGGTTTGCGGCGATCGGCATCGTGCTGGCGGTGATGGAAGCTGCCGGAATGTTCGTCGCCACCATTGTGAGCTTGGCGTTCGGCGTTTTCGCTCCAACTGGTGATGGCGTTGCGTTCAGATTTCCCAACATAAACTGGCCGGTGTGGCTGGCTGTTCTGACGCTTCTGGTTCTGGCGCAGGTGTTCCGCGAGGGCGCCGCGATGCGCGAGGAGCAGAAAATGACGATCTGAGCCACCACGCTCATGTGATGGTTCAGTCATTGCAGGCCCGGGACGTTTGACTCTACGGGTTGGTTAAAAGGGCCGGACGCTTCCCCAACAGCGTTGAAGACAAGGCCGGCGGATGGTCCGACGGTCGCGAGCAAAGGACGATGACGGCGCCCATGGCGATCCGCGTCACCCTCGATCGGGTCCTTCTGGACCGCCGCATGTCGCTCACCGAGCTGGGCGATCGCGTGGGAATCACGCTTGCGAACCTGTCGATCCTGAAAACCGGCAAGGCCAAGGCGATCCGCTTTTCGACGCTGGAAGCCTTGTGCCGCGAGCTTGGCTGCCAGCCGGGCGATATCCTGGTCTGGGACCCGGACGAGGCGTCCGAAGCCGATGACGAGGAAGACGGGCGAGCCGTCGCCGCCGAATAAGCCGGCCGGATGGTCTGGCGAATAGTTTGGCCCCTGCCCCGCGCGGAAGCCTTGACGGATGACACTGTCATCTTGATCTCCTTAAGTCGGATCTGATCACGAGCTTTCGAGCCCGGGGACATAGAATGACCGGCGAAACGACCGGCGAGTTTTCCCAGCTGCTGCTGGGGCTGTGCGCAGGCGGATTGCTTGCGATGGCCGCAGCCATGCTGCGCGCGCCGCGGCTGACCGCGCGCTGGACAGGCTTCGCGTTCTTTTTCACATCCGCATTTTTCGCCGTGAAGCTCTGGTGCGACCAGACCCATGCGCTGCCTTACGAAGCGCGGGTCATCATCGGCGTTGTGGCGATGTCGTCGGTCGGCTGGTTCTGGCTGATGGTATTGGCGCTGTTCAATGACTGCGACACGTATCGGCCAATGATGTTCGCAGCGCCAGGATCGCTGGCCCTGCTGGCGTTCAGCCACCAGATCCCGTCCGATTCCGCGATGCCTCTGGTATGGACGCTATCGACACTGGCGCAGGCGGCGTTCGCCATCGCGGCGCTGGTGGTCGTGCTGCGAAGCTGGAAGGACGATCTTGTCGAACCCCGGCGGCGCGTGCGCGGACCGTTCATGGTGGGGGTTGCGCTCTACATCCTCTCGCTCAGTGGTTTCGACATCTGGGCAGCGTTCGGCGAAGTGCCCGCCTGGTATCCGATGTTCAACGCCGCGATGCTGACGCTGTGCGTGATGGCTGGGGCTTTCACCTTTATCGAAGCGCGCGAGGAAATGTTCGGCGAGGCTGATCCCGCCCCGCTGCACCAGCCGGAACCGGCCGTACTCGCAACAGCGCCGGCCCCGAGCGTGAACGGTCACGCCAATGGCCATGCGCATGCGAATGGTGATGGCGGCGCATCGATTACGCTCGACCGCGCAGCGCTTGATCGCGCGGCGAAAGCCGATCTCGACCGGCTGGAATGCCTGATGAGCCAGGAACAGGTCTGGAAAGAAGAAGGCCTCACCATCGCCAGCCTCGCCCTTCGTGCGGCGATGCCGGAAACGCAGTTGCGTCGGCTGATCAATGACTGCCTCGGCTATCGCAACTTCCCGTCCTATGTGAACGCGCACCGGATTGCGGCGGCGAAGAACCGGCTGGCTGATCCGAATGAGTCGCGCGTGTCGATCTCGACCATCGCCTACGACATCGGCTTCGCCTCGCTGGGGCCGTTCAACCGGGCTTTCAAGGAAGAGGCCGGCGTTTCGCCATCGGAATGGCGGCGCAAATCGCTGGATGTGAACTCGCCGATTCCTGAGGGAGTCTGATCGATTTCTGAAAAGCGCTGATCTTTCAGCGCGCTGAATCGGCAAGCCTCCGCTGGTTTCTGTCCAGTCTCCAATTTTCGAAAAGCCTGATCGATTTCTGCGAAGCCGCGCCGTTTCCCGAAAACGGCGAGCGGGGCCAAGCGAGCGTACCCATTCTCCGGTCATCCATAGAAGGAGAAACCACATGGATACGAACCTCCCCTCCTCGAAACGTTCTTCCTCGATCATGACCGACACGCTCTCCGCCGTCGTTGCGGTTGGCGCTGTCTACCTTGCCGTCGGCGCCATGTCGGGCGTTGCGACTGCCCAGACCAAGGGGCTGTCGTCCGAAACGGTGAGCTATGCCGATCTCGACCTGTCGACGCATGAGGGCGCGCGCGCCCTGCTGAAGCGGATCGATTTTGCCGCCAAGCGCATCTGCGGCCCCGAGCCGAGCCGCAGCCCGCTGATGCCAGCCGTGCAGGCCCAATACGAGCGCTGCCTGGAAGAAGCCGCCGATAACGCGGTCGCCAAGGTGAATGCGCCGCTGCTTGTCGCCCTTCATACGGGCGCACCCCAAACCGTCGGCGAGGTCTTTGCGGCACGCTGACGGCTTCCCTGGCGATCTCTCGCCAACGCACCTGAACGGCGGGCTTTCCGGATTTCGTCCGATCCAACCGGGGAGCCCGCCGGTTTTCTCAAGCCCGCTTCAGGCGCGTGACTTTTTAGGCTTGGCCCTGGCTTTTGCCGGGACCGGCTTGCGCTGAACCGGCCTCGGGCCCGAAGGCTTGCCCTGATCGGGCTGGGCCTTGAGCCAGAAGCCGAGGGCCATGACCTTGGCGTCGTCGAAGAAGGCGGCGTCGATGCGGTCGAGGAAATCCTCGCGCGTGAACTCGACGCGCTTGATGTCTTCCTTCTCGGCGGCGAGGCCAGAGGCTTTCGGATTCACCAGATCGGCCGTGAGCACCGGCGCGTAATAGAGGAAAATCCGCTCCGAGCTTGAGCCGGGCGAGACATAGCCGTTGGCGACAAGGAACAGCTTGTCGGCGCGATAGCCGACCTCTTCCATCATTTCGCGGCGGATGCAGTCTTCCGGCTCTTCCTCTTCCTCGACCGATCCGGCCATGGCTTCGATGATGTAGCCGGGGCCCTTGTCATGGGTCGCGATGCGGAATTGTTCGGCCAGCACGATCACGTCGCGTTCGACATCGTGGATGAGCGCCGCCGCGCTGTCGCCGCGTTCGAACACGAGACGCTGCACGTCTTCGAGACGGCCTCGGTCCGCCACACGATCATAGCCGAACACGTATTCGTCGATCTTGTAGCGGCCCTTGAAGACCGTCTTGCGCGACTTGATGTCGACGGTGCGTTTCTTCGTGGCCATCTAGAGCCCCAGCGCTTTCCTCTGCGCGGCGAAGAGTTCGTCCGTGCCGAGGACGGCGAGGTCGATCAGCGAGTTGAACTCGTCGCGCGAGAAGCTGCGCTGTTCGCCCGTGCCCTGGATTTCGATCAGCTTGCCGCCGGAGGCCATGACGAAGTTGGCGTCGACCTGTGCTGCGGAATCTTCCGGATAATCGAGGTCGAGGACGGGGACGTCATTGAAGATGCCGCACGAGACGGCAGCGACCTGCGCCGAGAGCGGATCGGTCTTGATGACGCCTTCGTCTTTCAGGTAGCGCATCGCCATTGCGAGAGCGACGTACGCGCCGGTGATCGCGGCGGTGCGCGTGCCGCCATCGGCCTGCAGCACGTCACAATCGAGCGTGATGGTGTTTTCGCCGAGCGCTTTCATGTCGGTGACCGAGCGGAGGGCGCGGCCGATGAGGCGCTGGATTTCCTGCGTGCGGCCGGACTGCTTGCCTTCGGTGGCTTCGCGGCGGCCACGTGTGTGGGTGGCGCGCGGGAGCATGCCGTATTCGCCCGTGACCCAGCCCTCGCCCTTGCCCTTTTTCCAGCGCGGAACCTCGCCCGCCCAAGAGGCGGTGCAGAGCACATGCGTATGTCCGAACTTGGCGAGGCATGAGCCTTCGGCATAACGCGTCACGCCAGCCTCCAGCGAGATGGGACGGAGCTGGTTTGGCTGTCTGCCGGACGGACGCATGATGACCTCTGAATTGATAACGCAGCGCTGGTAGCAGAGGCGGAGGCGGGTTCCTACTGCGGCAGGGAGAGAAGCGCTTTGACGTTGGGTTCGACGATGGACCCGGGCGCGAGACCATCCAGCAATGTTTCGTTCGACAATGGGCCAGCCTTGAAATAGGCGATGAAAACATCGCCCGGCTTGGTAGATGCATGTTGCCAGTCTGTCGGTACAGAACAATCGCCGCCGCCTCTGAGAGCAACTCGAAATGAGGTTGATTGGCCTTGCCCCTTCAGCCAACGCACGGGCTCGAGCGTCGCGCCGAAGATCGTAGGATCAGCCGCCCGCAGTTTCCGCCATTCGTCCGCGGACAAGTTATCGTCTGGTCGATTGAAGGCGGTGACACGAACAAGAACAATGCTGTCCGCTTCGCGCCACAGGCGGACCTGCTGTTCGACCTGCTGGTCGCGATACCACGTGTCGATCTTGCTCTGCTGCCACTGACCTACTTCGAGCTGCGGCATGCCAGGGGGCGGTTCGAAGTAGGGAAAGATCATGAGCGAACATGCTTGGGCGGACGGAACCACCGTCAACGCGCCAAGCGCGGCGCCAAAAGCAATAGCCATCCTTCGCAAAAGGCGGCGTGTTGAACGATCAAGCGGAACGCTCATTCTCTACCTTTGAGCAAAGCTGGTACGCCGCAAGTGCGGTTCCTATTCCTGCGCCTTTGTCAGCACTGCCAGCGTGCGGGTGTCAGTGATCTTTTCGATCTTGAAGCCTTCCACGATGTGGCCGTCTTCGGCGAGATAGATGAGGAAGACCTCGTCCGGCTTGCCGTGGAAGGCATCGTGCGCGGGGATCCAGCCGCAGGGCGGGGCCATGCCTTCGCTGAGCTTCAGCTCGTCGGACGAACCCGCGCCCTTCACCCAGCGCACCGGCTTGAGGACGGCGAGCGGATTGCCGTTCATGTAGTCGAGGTCTTTCGGCATGCCGCTGATCCTGTCTTCGCGGACATACCGCACGACTGCGATGCTCTTCGCTTCGTCAAACAGCCTGCCCTGCTGCTTCATGCGCCAGGCGGCATCTTCCTGGGCGCGGACGGCGGCGTGCGCCTGACCCCATGCCTGCTCCAGCGCCCGGACATCGGCTTGCGACGCGCCAGCGGGCGCGGCAGGCGGAGGAGGAAAAGGCATGGGCGAACAGGCCAGCGCCGGCGCCGCAGTGCTGGCGACCAACAGAGCCATTGCAGCCAATCCGAGATATTTCATCGTGATCCCCGCTCGATGATCCGAGCATCGGCGTTGGCCGCCCGGCGCGCAAGACAGCGAGACAGGCGTTTTCATCGTGTTTTCAGGCATATTATCGGGTTGAACCTGCCCCTCTGCACCCATACGTTCCCCCCGCAATGACCACCAGTCCGCGCAACCCTCTGGCAAGCAGCACCGCCATGTCCGCTTTCGCGGCCATGGACAGGCGAAGCCGCGACATTTTCCGGGAGATCGTGCAGGCCTATCTCGACACCGGCGAGCCGGTGGGGTCGCGCACAATTTCGCGGCGGGGCGTGCAGCTTTCGCCCGCGTCGATCCGCAACATCATGTCGGACCTTGCCGAGATGGGGCTGATCGACTCGCCGCATACCTCGGCGGGGCGCGTGCCGACGCATGCGGGACTGCGCATGTTCGTCGACTCGCTGATGCAGCTGGGCGAGCCCGGGGAAGCGGACAAGCAGGCGATCGAAAGCCGGCTTGCCGGGTCTGGCCGCCGGATGGAGACGGTGCTGTCGGAAGCGTCTGATCTTCTTTCGGGTCTGGTTGGCGGCGCTGGCCTCGTGTCGACGCCGGCGGCGGATGCGCCGATCCGGCATGTGGAGTTCGTGCGGATCTCGGCCGAGCAGGCGCTGGCCGTGATCGTCGCGGAATCGGGCGAGGTGGAAAACCGCGTGCTTGCCCTGCCCGCCGGCCTGCCGGCTTCGGCGCTGATCGAGGCGGGGAATTATCTCAATGCCCGGATGAAGGGCCGCACGCTGGCGGAAGCGCGGGCGACGGTTCTGGAAGAGGTGCGTTCGCGCAAGGCCCTGCTGGACCAGACGGCGGCGAAGCTGGTCGAGGACGGGCTGGCGCAATGGTCTGGCGAGGATCCGGCGCGGGGCCGCTCGCTGATCGTGCGGGGGCGCGCGAACCTGCTGGAAGACACCAGCGCGACGGAAGACCTGAACCGCGTGCGCAACCTGTTTTCGGAACTGGAAAGATCGGAAAACCTGCTGAACGTGCTGGATACGGCGCGGGAGGCCGAGGGCGTGCGACTGTTCATCGGCTCGGAAAACCCGCTGTTCTCGCTGTCGGGTTCCGCGATGATTGTCGCTCCCTATATGAATGCCGAGCGGAAGATTGTAGGGGCGCTGGGCGTGATCGGACCGACGCGGCTGAATTATGCCCGCGTTATTCCGATGGTGGATTATACCGCGCAGGTGGTCGGCCGGATTCTGGGCGAAGGCCGCGCGGGGACAAAGAGAGAGTAGAGCGTGATGAACGGCAACAACGGCGGATCGGACGACGACGCCATCCTGTCGGCTGAGAATGAAGGCATGGACGAGGCCATTGGCCATCCGCGCGACGCGCATGCGGCGTCGGGCGCCGTGAACATTCTTGCCGAGCAGGTTCAGGCTCTGGAGAAAGAACGCGACGAGCTGAAGAACAACATGCTGCGCGCGCTGGCCGAGACCGACAATGTGCGCAAGCGCGCCAATCGCCAGATCGAGGAAGCAAGGCTGTACGCCGTCGAGAAATTCGCGCGCGACCTGCTGAACGTTTCGGACAACCTTGCGCGCGCCGTCGAGAGCGTGCCGCCGGAAAGCCGGGGCATCATGACGGATGCGGTGAAGACCGCGCTGGAAGGCGTCGAGCTGACGCAGAAGGAGCTGGTCTCCGTTCTGGCGCGGCATGGCGTGACGGCGGTGGACGCAGCGCCGGGTTCGGCGTTCGACCCTGCCCTGCATCAGGCCGTGACGCAGATTCCGTCCGAGCATCCGGCGGGATCGGTGGCGCAGCTGTTCCAGTCCGGCTGGCGCATCGGCGACCGCACCCTGCGCGCGGCGATGGTGGCCGTGAGCGCGGGCGGCGGAAAGCCGAACTAGCTGAATCTCGATTTCGGAATCCGCGTCAGCCTGCAGGCGATGTCGTCTTCGCCGGAGGCGATGAGATAGGCGTCGGCGTCTTCGACGATGCCTGTCGTGAAGACGATATCGTGGATGTAGCGCGCGCCGTCGAGATCGGGGGAGAGAGCCGGGTTGGCTTCGAGCAGCGGGGTTTCGTCTTCGAGGCGGAGAACGCGCGAAGGATCGTCGCGATCGAGCAGCGCCCAGAAGGTGCGGTATTTGCCGACGACCTTGCCGGGTTCGACGCCGTGATAGAGTTCGAGCCAGCCATCGGGCGTGAGAATGGGCGGCGTGCCGCCGCCGACTTTCATGGATGAAGGCGAGCCCTTGCGGGGGCGGATGCTGCCATGGTCGAGCGGCTTCCAGTGCAGCGCATCCGGCGATTGCGCGAGCTGGATTGCCGGGCCGGGAAGGAAATCCGCGTCGGGCGGCGGCAGGAGATAGACCTCGCCGGCAGGGCGCGTGAGCGCCATGAATTTATCGCGTACCCTGCCCTCGAAGATCAGCATGTCCTTGTTCTGGTGATCGAGGACGACGCCTTCCAGTTTCCAGTCGAGCGCGTTGTCTGAGGTGTAGAGGCTGGTGCAGAGGCGTTCTGCGCTGACGGAGCAGGAGGTCATCAGGTAGCGGCCATCGACGCGGCTGATGCGGGGGTCTTCGACGCCGTATTCCTGATAGGGTGCGCGCGGCGTGATGGCGCGATCATAGTACGTGGCGATGATACGCGATCCGTCGGCTGACAGTTCGACGGGGAGTAGCCACGAGATCGAGGTGAGGATGATCGTGCGATGCAGGCCGCCGCGCACGCGGAGTTCGCGCGGGTCTTGCGTGTCGATTTCTTCGAGCGAGTGGCGATCAATGCCGAAGCGGCCATTGGACCAGCGGAGGATGGCGACGTGATCGGAGCGGACGGGATTGCGCAGCGCTTCGGCGATGCGGACGAGCATTAGCAGATTGCCGTTCGGCAGGCGCGTGAGGCCGGGATTGAACGCGCCGAGCACGAAGGTTTCGTCATTGATCTGTCCGCGCAGCGGAGAGCGCGCGAGATCGACGTCGCGAGGGCGGAAGATGATCTGGTCCATGGCTGCTATCTGGGGCGGGACGCGGCGGCATCAACCGGGCGGTTTGAATCATTCCGCCAAAGCGTTAGGCTGCAGCGCCTGCAAGTGATGGGGCCATGCGATGACCGAGAGCAACGCGCCGCCGAAATCCTCCCTGAGAGAAGACCTGCGTGCCTATTTCAGCATCACGATCACGATCGTGGTGATGATGGTTCTGCTGTTCTGGCCGGCGGGGACGATCGACTGGCGGCGGGCGTGGCTATTCATGACGCTGTTCATCGTGCTGATCTTCGTCGCGATGAGCTGGATCAAGCGGGACAATCCGGAGCTGATAAAGGTTCGCGAGAAATACCAGGAAGGCACGAAGGGCTGGGATGCGATCGTTGCGACGGTGAGCGTCGTGCTGTTCGCGCTGATCATGCCGGTGGCGGGGTTCGATGAGCGGTTCCAGTGGGCGATTGCGCCGGACTGGGTGACGCTGCTTGGCTATGTCGCGCTGACGGCGGGGTTCATGGGCACGACCTGGGCGCAGAGCGTGAACCGGCATTTCGAGGCGACGGTGCGGATACAGACGGACCGCGATCATAAAGTGATCGACACGGGGCCTTACGCCTACATCCGGCATCCGGGGTATGCGTTCGGACTGCTGATGGCGGCGGGGTGTGCGTTGTCGCTTGGGTCGTTCGCGGCGCTGATCCCGGTGGGGCTGGCGGCGATTGCGCTGGCTGGAAGGACGCTTGGCGAGGAAGCCGTCTTGATCGAGGGCCTGCCCGGCTATGCCGAATACAGGACGCGCGTGAAATGGCGGTGGTTGCCGTTCATCTGGTGAGAGTCAGTCTTTCGGTTTGATGTCGAGGTCTTTCACGATTGCAGCCGTTGCGCGGCGGGAGATCGCGCGGGCGTCGAGCGGTTTCTTGATGAGGCCGGTGAGTTCCAGCATCACCGCGCCGTGCATGGCCGACCAGTGGAGATGGCCAGCGAGATCGACATCGCCCTTGAAGCGGCCCTGGTCGCGCAGGACTTTCCATCCGA
>DAIRES010000046.1:0-2639 GCA_036795465.1 Hyphomonadaceae bacterium | reverse complement strand
GCGAGATCGACATCGCCCTTGAAGCGGCCCTGGTCGCGCAGGACTTTCCATCCGAGCGTCATCGTTTCCCGTGCGCGCTTCATCGCGGCGACGAGATCGGGGTAGTCGAATGCGGTGGGCTGGTTGGTATCGAAGATCATGCGGTAGGCGGCGGGATTTTTCAGCGCCCAGTCGATGTAGATTTCGCCGGGCTGCCATGCGCCCGGTTTCTTGAGGACTGCGCCTTTGGTGTTTTCCATTGTTTCGGCGAAACGGTTGAACGCACGCGCGCGGACATAGGCGAGGATTGCGTCCTTGTCCTTGAAGTAGCGATAGGGCGTCATTGGAGACACGCCGAGGGCGGTGGCGAGATCGCGCAGGGTGACGCCGTCGATTCCGTGGGCCGCGAATTTTTCTTCCGCGATATCGCCGAGGCGTTCGCGGAAGGCTTCGATATCGGCGGGCGAGAGAACCTTGGGCACTGCAACTCCACGACTTTTCAGGCGGCCGCCATAGGCGGCTTGAAGCCTTCTATTATTTACGCTATAAATTTACAATGTAAGAAAACAACGGAGGACGTGATGGCGGATGGACAGACGGTAAACCCGCATCTTTCAGGCAATCTTGCTCCAATCCTGAGCGAAGACGATTTCGATCTGACCGTTGAAGGCCAAATCCCGGCAAACATGCATGGGGCGTATTACCGCAATGGGCCGAACCCGCAGTTCGAGCCGCGCGGGCAGTATCACGCCTTTGTAGGCGACGGGATGATCCATGGGTTCTTCCTCGACCCCGACAGCAACACGGCGCGCTATCGCAATCGCTGGGTGCGGACGCCGCGCTGGCAGACCGAGCATACGGCTGGCCGCGCCCTGTTCGGCGGATTTGGCGGGCGCGACAGCGATCCGTCGGTGGCGAACATCCATTCGGGCGGGGCGAACACCAATATCGTGTGGCACGCGGGCAAGCTGATGGCGCTGCAGGAGCAGAGCGAGCCGTTCGCGCTGGACCCGCGGAACCTGGAAGACGGCGGGTTCATGAATACGGGCGGCAAGTTCACCGCGCACCCGAAGATCGACCCGGAGACGGGCGAGATGGTGTGGTTCGCTTATTCGGCGGGCCCGCAGCCGCTGACCAACCTGATCGACTATGGCGTGACGGACAAAGCCGGAAACGTGACGCGGCGCGACCGTTTTGAAGCGCCGTATGCGTCGATGATGCACGACTTCATGGTGACGCGGAATTACGTGCTGTTCCCCATCCTGCCGCTGAGCATGGACATGGGGCGCGCGATGAAGGGGATGCCGCCGATCGCGTGGGAGCCGGGCAAAGGTGCGTTCGTGGGCGTCATGAAGCGCAATGCGAGCGTCGATACGATCCACTGGTTCGAGATGGATCCGAACTATGTGTTCCACCCGATGAATGCGTGGGAGGAAGGATCGAAAATCCATTGCGAGCTGATGGAGTATGACACGGCGCCGCTGTTCCCGATGGCGGATGGATCGCGGCCGCGCCATGCGGAGGCTTTCCTGACGCGCTGGACCATCGACATGGATGCGCCGACGAACCGGGTGAAACAGGAGAAGCTGGACGATCTCTATTCCGAGTTCCCGCGTCTCGACGAACGGTTTGCCGGCCTGCCCTATCGCCATGGCTGGTATGTCGCGAATGTGGGGCATCGCAATCCGCTGATCTTCAACTCGATCGCGCATGTCGACCTGAAGACAGGCAAGCGCACGGTGATGACGGTAGGCCCCGGCGATTCCGTGGGCGAGCCGATCTTCGTGCCGCGATCGGCGGCGGCGCCGGAAGGCGATGGGCATCTGATCGTCCTGGTTCATCGCGCGGCGACCAATACGTCTGAACTGATGATCCTGAATGCGCAGGACATTGCCGGGAAACCGGAAGCCGTCCTGAAACTTCCGCGCCGCGTGCCTGCCGGTTTCCATGGAAACTGGGCGGCGGCGTAAGCCTTCTTCCTCCCCGGAAGCGCCAACGAGGCGCAGGGCCGCGACCTCGCAGACAAAGCATCTGCGAGGCGCGGCCCTGAAATTTTTACAGGGCTAGCCAGGTTCGGGCATGCGCGCGGGCGGCAGGCGGGCATGCCATTGGTCGAGGCAATGCTGGGCGAGCAGCTGCGCGCGTTCGATCTGATCGTACATCGTGCTTTCGCCGTAGGAACGCAGCTCGGGACGGATGAGCCATGGTTGCAGGCCGATGAGCGGATGGTCTGGATCGTGCGGCGGCGGGTTCTGCGCGATGCGCGCGAGGGCGAGCGCCGTGCGGCGGGCGTAAGGGTCGGGATAGCGGATCGCGTGGAACAGCTGATCGAGACGGCGAGCGAGACCGCGTGTGTTCGGGCGTGAGGGCGGCTTGCGACGGCCGCGATGCGGGCGCGGCGCCTCGACGCGCGGCATGATCGTGAACGGACGGCGCGGGGCGTGGAATGGCTTCTTCACGGCGGGCGGACGCGCGGGTCGCTCGCCTGATGCGGATGCGGCCGGGGCGCGCTGCGGCAGGTCGAGCGCGAGGGCCATGATGAGGATGATGCGACGCACCAGAAGTTCGAGGCAGCGGATCCAGTCTGTCGCGAGGCTGTGCATGTTCAGCGAGTGGAAGCCGCGGCGGCGGAGTTCGCCGGGCAGACCGTAATAGCCGCA
>DAIRES010000242.1:0-4551 GCA_036795465.1 Hyphomonadaceae bacterium | reverse complement strand
GGCGATCAGCCAGGCGCCGTGATGGCCGTTGTGGTTGGTGTGCCTTGTGATGACACGCTCGAAACCGGCATCGGTGATCCGGCGCATGACTTCGCCCATCGAATAATCATGCATGCGGATCAGCTGCGCGGCGTCGCTGTCGCCCTTGCGGCTGGCGGCGCGGGCGAGTTCGCGGCGAGCGGTGGAGATGGGGTTGGCTTTCGGGAGAGCGTGGTCGCGCCAGAAGGTGATGTGAAGGCTGAGGAAGCAGTCAGCCGCGGTGCGGCTCAGTGCGTCTTCAATCAGGCGCAAGCCTTCGGGCGGCGGGATATGCTGGAAGACGATGTAGGAGTTGATCCACGCGAACGGGCCGGGCGGCAGCGTGGTCGAGAATTCCGTGTTCGTGGGAGCTTGCTCGCGGGCGAGGGCGAGCATGGACTCGGCCACGTCATAACCCATGACCCACGGAACAACTTTCGCCATGGCGTGCGTGAGGCGGCCCACGCCGCAGCCAATGTCGAGAGCGCAGCCGGATGACGGGCGTGCACCGATATCCTGATCGAACCATGTGAGGAGGCGCGCAATGTCTTCTTCGCCAGAGGCGTAGAAGTCACGGCGGTATTCCGGCGTAATCGCGCCGGCGCGGAAGGCGGGATTCGAGAGCACGCCGAACCAGGGATCGCGCCGGGCGATGATTTCCCAGTCGTGTGGCTCGTCTCCCGCCACGCGTGCGCCCTACGGCTTGAGGACGACGCGGCCGACGATCGTGCCTTCGCGCAGCTGGTTCAGCGTCTTGTCGGCCTGATCGAGCGGGCGCATTTCGACCGGGATCGGCGCGATCTTGCCGGCGCGAACCAGTTCCATCATGTCGCGCGTCTCGCCGAGCGGGCCGGTGTACGAGCCGACGATCGAGTAGGGGCGGCCCGGGAAGGTGGGGATCGGCGCCGCGAACTTGCCGCCGAACAGGCCGACCACGATGATCTCTCCGCCGCGGCGGATGGCGCCGTTGGCGAAGTTGAGCGAGGGCGTGGAGCCGACGAAATCCACTGCAGCGGCAGCCCCGCCGCCGGTATCGACTTTCAGCTTCTTGAGCGCGTCAGCTTCTTTCGAATTGTAAACAGCATCAGCACCCGCAGCGAGGGCCGCGTCGAGTTTCTTCGGATCGATGTCGCAGCCGATGATCTTGTTGTTCGGGAACATGGCGCGGGCGAATTGCAGGCCCATCATGCCGACGCCGCCGAGACCGACGATGGCAATGGCTTCGCCTTCATAGGCGGTACGGACTTTTTTCAGCGCCGAGAATGCGGTGATGCCAGAGCACATGTAGGTGGCGGCAAGGCCTTCCGGCACGCCGGTCGCGTCGAGCAGGTATTTGGGGTGTGGGACGAGGACGTATTCAGCGTAACCGCCGGCAACCTGAATGCCGAGCTGGCGCGGCTTGGAGCAGATGTGTTCCTGGTCGCGCTTGCAGGTGGCGCACTCGCCGCAGCCGATCCACGGGAAGACGACGAAGCGTTCGCCGACCTTGCGGCCTTCGAGCAGGGTCTGTGCATCTGGACCGACAGCCGAGAGCGTGCCTTCGATCTCATGGCCGAGCGTGTGCGGCAGCGTGCGGCCCTTGGACCAATCAATCTTGTCGCCATCGCCGATGTCGACATGGCCGTCCTGCAGGTGGACGTCCGAGTGGCAGACGCCGGAGTGCGAGATTTTCACGAGGACTTCCGTGCCCTTCGGGGCGGGAATGTCGGAGGTGACTTCCTCGAGCGGCTGGCCGTAGGCGACGATGGCTTGGCTCTTCATGGGCGTACTTCCTCCGCAGGTCTCATGCTGCGTTAGCAACGCCTGCGGCGGATGGGAAGGGCCAACGAAAATGGCGGCCTTACGCTGGGGTCAGTTCGCAGCGATGATGGCCGGTAACGTCGGCGCTGTTTCAAGCGGAAGCGGCTGGGGCGGCGGGCCGGCGCAGCGGCGGATAAGCATCGCGCGGTCTTCAAGCGTCATCGCTTCTTCGAGCAGACCATCGAGCGGCGTATCGGCGGAAGCTTCCGCGATGGGAGCGGGTGCTGGGGCTGCCTTGGCGGGCTGCGCACTGGTCTGGGCGAAAGTGGGAGAGGAAAGCAGAACGGCGAGCAGGAGCGCAGCGCCGGTGGCAAGAATGGCGGTCTTCATGGTTCATCCCCGTTTGACGACGATGAAGTTTCGATCCGGGTCTGGGCGGATTACGGGTGTAAATTGGGGAGAAGCTGAGGCGAAACATTAAATCGCCGGGGCAGGCTTCCTTCAGTCTTAATGGGCAGCCGCGTTAGCGGGCGGGCATGACCTTCGTCAGTTGCTCCCACAGATGTTCGTCGAACAGGTTGTCAGGCGCGGCCTGTCCGGTGCGGACGACGATCAGTTTGCGGCTGGGAACGACGTAGAGTTTGCGATCCTGCGCGCCGAGGGCCGCGACCATGTCGGTCGGGCCTGAGGGGATGAGCTGGCCGGCGCGCTGTTGTCCGTTTGCGGTGATCGTTTCGCTGCCGCCATTGATCCACCAGAGATGGCCATAGGACGGGTTCGTTGATGTTCGCGCGAACAACGCATCGAGCTGCGTCTTAGAGATGACGCGTGCGCCATTGGCCGAGACGCCGTGATCAAGAACGAGCTGGCCCATGCGGGCGATGTCGCGCGGCGTGGTGACGAGGCCGGTGGGATTTCCGACGCTGGCGAAAGCAGGCGGGCGCTGGCGCCAGGCCGTATCGTTCATGCCTGCGGGGCGGGCGAGCCATTGCTGTGTGAGATCGTCGAGCGACATGGACGATGCGGCTTCGAGCACGGGTTTCATGATCGCGTAGGCGGGCGTGTTGTAGAAGAACGTCGTGCCGGGCGCCGCGTCGTAGGCGAGGTTCTCCTTCAGGCCGGAGTTCATCTCCATCAGGTTGCGAACGTTGATGGCGGCTTCCTGCGGGGCGCTGGCGCGAGACCAGCCTGCGCCGATGTAATGCGAGACGGGCTTTTCGATATCGAGCAGGCCTTTGTCGATGGCGACGCCGGCAAGGATCGCGATGAAGCTCTTCTGTTGCGAGGCGACATCTTCCAGCAAGGCGCCGTCGCTGGCCGTGCCGTGGACGAAGGTGTCGCGGAAGGTCTGCGCGTCGTCTGGCAGTGGCCAGTATTTCTCGACGATGATGCGGTTGTTCTCGATGATGACAAAGCCGGTCGATTTCTGATTGCCGACCCAGTCCACGACTTCGGACAGGCCCGCGCTCCAGCCCGCCTTGATGGGCTCGATCGTTGCCGGCTCGCCCGAGATCGAACCACCGCCGCCGCAAGCGGCGAGCGCGACGAGGGCCAGAGCGGCGAGCCAGCGTTTCATGCGTCAGGCTTCCTTGAGTCCGCCGGGTGAGGCGATGCGGTAGAAGCAGGAGCGGCGTCCGGTGTGGCAGGCGGCGCCGGTCTGGCGCACTTTGAGGAGGACGGCGTCCTGATCGCAGTCGACGCGGATCTCGACGATGTGCTGCTCGTGGCCGGACGTATCGCCTTTGCGCCAGAGGCCTTTGCGCGAGCGCGACCAATAGACGGCGCGGCCCGTGTCGATGGTGAGTTGCAGGGCTTCGGCGTTCATCCAGGCGAGCATCAGGACTTCGCTGGTGTCGGCATCCTGTGCGATGGCGGCGACGAGGCCGTGCTCATCGAACTTCGGGCGAAGCTCGATGGTTTCATCCTGGGCGGAACCGGAAAGGGGCTGGGCATAGGTCATGGGATTTCTTACGCTGGGACGATTGGGACGGGAAGCGCGGAAACATGGCTATCGGACGGTTGATCGCGGGTTCGCTGGCGCTGGCGTTTGCGGCGTGCACGCAAGGCCCCCCGGCTGAATTGCCCGTGGCATTGGGCGGAGGGTGGATGCTTGATCCGCCCGGGTCGCTGGATGCCGGGAAGGTCACATGCCCGCCGGTTGGATGGGATCGGGATGGATTGATCGCGGCCAAGACGGCGAGTTTCGAGATTGCTGATGATGCGAAGCGGCAGGCGTTTGCGAAGGCGATCACGGCTTGTCTGGCGAGCCCTGATCCTGAGTTGCGGGATGGGGTCGCCTATGAAGCGCTCGCGCACATGCTGCGCGCGAAGCAGCTGAGCGATGAGACGAAGCGGGCTTTGCTGGCTGATCTCGTTGCGCGGTTGAATGCGCCGGCGGGGGCGGGGTTCGAGCAGCCGTTCGCGGCGCTGGCGCTTTCGGAAGTGGCGCGGGCGGACCGGATCGAAGCGTTCCTGAGCGAAGATGAGCTGATCAAGCTGCTGGTCGATGCGCAGCACTGGTTCAGCAATGTGTCGGACTATCGCGGCTTCGATGAGCGGGAAGGGTGGCGGCATGGCGTTGCGCATGGGGCTGACCTGCTGATGCAGCTGGCGCTCAATCCGCGCATCGATGCGGAGGGGCTGCGCCTGATCGTGTCTGCGGTCGGGACGCAGGTTGCGCCGAAGGGGCATGCCTATGTGTTCGGCGAGAGCGAGCGGCTGGCGCGGCCGGTTCTCTTCGCGGCTGCGCGCGGGGCGATGGATGAGGCGAAGTGGGCGGAGTGGCTGATGGTG
>DAIRES010000045.1:19372-21698 GCA_036795465.1 Hyphomonadaceae bacterium | reverse complement strand
CGATGCCATCCGAAGCGCTGACGATGATGTCGTAAACGTTGTTCGCGCCCGTATCCGTGGGGGCTTCGTAGTTCGGAGCTGTGACAAACGAGAGAGCGCCTGTCGTTGCATTGATCGTGAAGCGCGCAGCGTCGACACCGCCCGAGATAGCATAGGTGATCGCGTTGCCGTCCGCGTCCGTGGCGGCAACCGAGCCAACGCCCGTCTGGTTTTCCGGGATGGTGTAGTTGCCGGACGTGATGACGGGCGCCGTGTTTTCCAGGACATCCGTAACCGTGATCGTTACGGCCTTGGTCGTCGCGGCGGCGATGCCGTCAGAAGCGCTGACGATGATATCGTACACATTGTTGGCGCCAGTATCCGTCGGAGCTTCATAGTTCGGCGCCGTGACAAACGACAGCGCGCCTGTCGTTGCATTGATCGTGAAGCGAGCGGCATCAACTCCGCCAGCTATGGCATAGGTGATCGCGTTGCTCTGTGCGTCCGTCGCCGTCACCGAACCAACAGCCGTGCCGTTTTCGGCGATCGTGTAGTTGCCGGAGGTGATAGTCGGCGCCGTGTTGGCGCTCGGCAGCTGGAACAGCACATCGACGAAGTAGTTGGCGGCGTTCCAGGAAGCCGACGGGAAAAGCCCCGTTCCTTCGGCATAGACGCCAGCGTTTACGGGCGATGTCAGCAGGCCGTCCGAGCTCGGCCGGGCCACTGTGTAGTAGCTGGCGGTGTTCGCGTAGCTCTCGACGGCGCCCTGCCCGTTGTTGAACACGTAGCTGTAGGAGACCGTGTAGGTCTGGCCTGCCACGATGGAGATCGGAGACGTAAGCGTGCCGACCTGCCAGCCCGTAGCGCCGGCGGCGGATGTCACTGTCACGGTGCCGATCTTCACGCCCGACGAGTTCCAGAGCGACAGTGCGCGCACGTCTGTGTCGTCAGCATCAGCAGCGCCACGATAGTATTGAAGCGCGGTGATCTGACCGGCCTGGGTCGCCGTGAACTTCGTACCGAGTTCGTAGTTCGTCGAATCCGTTGCGCCTGATTCGAAACCTGCCGGCGTAACGTTGGAAGCCATCAGACGCGAAACCGCAGTTTCGGCCACATCCGTCACCGTGACTGTTACGGCTTTGGTGACCGGGGCTGCGATGTTGTCCGAAGCGCTGACGATGATGTCATAGACGTTGTTCGCGCCCGTATCGGTAGGGGCTTCATAGTTCGGAGCTGTGACGAAGGCCAACGCGCCAGTCGATGCATTGATCGTGAACTTGGCTGCGTCAGCGCCGCCGGAGATCGCGTAGGTGATCGGGTTGCTTTGCGCATCCGTCGCCGTGACCGACCCAACAGCTGTGGTGTTTTCAGCGATAGTGTAGTTGCCCGATGTGATCGTGGGGGCCGTGTTCCCCGCCTCAGAAACGTCGGTGACTGTGACGGTCACAGCCTTGATCGAGGTTGCGGCTCCATCGGAAGCGCTGACAGTGATGTCATAGACGTTGTTGGCGCCAACGTCCGTCGGGGCTTCGTAATTCGGAGCCGTCAGGAAGAAGAGAGCGCCCGTCGTCGCATTGATGGTGAACTTGGCCGCATCAACGCCGCCGGAGATGGCATAGGTGATCGGGTTGCTCTCTGCATCCGTCGCCGTAACGGTTCCAACGGACAATCCGTTCTCGGCGACGGTGTAGTTACCCGACGTGATTGAGGGAGCAGTGTTGTTGGCGCCCACGGGCTGGAACAGCACGTCGACGAAGTAGTTGGCTGCGTTCCAGCTTTCCGTCGGCCGCGCAACGGAACTTCCATAAGCGAATACGCCAGCGCTGACCGGCGCGCTGATGACGCCGTAGGGGTCCGTAAAGGCGCCGTTCGCCAGACCGTCAAACGACACTTCCCGCGAGGACGCGAAGAAGCCAGCCGTCGAAAGGTAGTTGTTCGTCGTGCGGTATGAGACCGTGTATTCCTGCCCTGTGACGAGCGCGACGGGGCTCGAGAAATTCGCGACCTGCCAGCCCGTCTGTCCGGGCGTCGACGTGAACGTTACCGTGCCGAGCAGTGCGCCCGAGGACGACCACAGATGACCCTGGCGGACATCGGTGTCGCTCGCATCGTTGGCGTCTCGATAGTAGCGCAGACCCGAAACAGATCCCGCCTGGCCGACCGAGAACTTCATCCCGAGCTCGACCGCAGTATTGTCATTATATAGCGTCGTTCCAGTCGCGGGCGCCGACCCGAACAGCGAAACAACGGCCGGGAAAACCGGAGCGGTGACCGTCACCGTGTCCTGCGCCAGAATCATGTTGGTCATGTTCAGGCTGTCGTCGATGGCGCGCGCCTTGATCGTGTA
>DAIRES010000045.1:0-19272 GCA_036795465.1 Hyphomonadaceae bacterium | reverse complement strand
CGAACCAGCCCTTGCGAGGCCAGGATCGAATTGGAAACCGCGGGCTGAATGCCCATGTCGGCGAACATGTTCACCGTGAACTGTTGCAGATCCGTGTTGGCGATGTTTGCGCCGTACGGTGTGCTGTCATGCTGGTCGCTGAGACCCCAGGACCAGAAGACGGTTCCCGCGCCGAACACCAACGCGCCGCTTTCGGCGCGATAGAGAGACAGGTTGTGCGTAGCCACACCCGGTGCGGTCGTCATGCCCTGATCGAGCAGGATGCCACTCCACGAAAGAGTGGTTTCGGAGAGCTTGATCAGACCAGCCGGACGGGTTTCGTCGCTGGGCGAGATATCCCACTCATAACCGATAATGCCGGGTGCGATGCCTGTCGCGGGGACATTGGTATCGCGCCAGACCCGCAGGTTGGCGAATGCCGCGGGAACCTCAAGGGCGCCGCCAAATTCCCCTGTGCCATCCGGCGCGAACAGCTGGCCAGTCAGCATCGTCTCGACACAGGCACACTCTGAGAGCATCCCCGTTATCGTTTCAGGCAGTCCGCCCGAGATGTAATTGCCGCTGGCGTCCTTGGCGCCCACGAAGCGCATGTCGCGCCAGGTGCCCGTCCAGATGTTGGTGGGGTCAAGATCGACATAGTCTTCCGGGCCGGCGTTCGGATTGGCGACAGCCAACGTCTCCTTGTAGCAAACCAGCGTGCGATACTCGGTGCCGTCAGCGGAGATGCTCGTTTCCCAGCGCGTCTTCCAGTAAACTTCGTTCCCGCTCCAGAACAGAATGTTGACGCCCGCGTCGCGAGCGTCTTCCACGTTCGATCGCTGGGCGCTCGACCAGTACTCGTCATGGCCGACGGAAATGAAGGCCTTGTAGTTCTGCAGGTAATCGGGACCCAAGCGATCCGTATCGACGCCGGAGATATAGGAGACGTCGTAACCCTGCTGCTCGAGGAAGTAGATGGCAGCGTAATCTGCGCCGTAAAGGTAGTCGTGTGCGCCAGCATAGGCTCCCACGCCGTCGCGCGTCACGAACGGGCGGTTATAACTGACGGCATAGGCCCGGTCAGGAGCATTCGAGCTGGCGCCCGGAATCGGATCATGATTCACCAGTCCGGCAGAGTCGCCGTAAAGGTTCGTGGCGCCATCCGGGGAGCCGAGACCGCCCGTCCAGCCGTTGTACGCCTGCCAAGTCGTATCCGACGTTTGGAGCACGATGTCCGCATCAAGGCCGTCGTTCCTGACGATGAACGGAATCTGGTTGGTCTGACCCGCGATCGGATTACCGTTGCTGTCGAGCATTTGCAGGCGGGCGATATAAACGCCTGAAACGGCGCTGGCCGGAACGTTCCAGCTATCCGTCACTGTCCAGTTGCCGGCATCCACAAGTCCCAGATCGGCATTGTAAAGCGGCAGGGCCTGGTCAACACCGTTCGTGTTTGTCCACTCGGTGACTTCGCGTGCGCCGGAGCCGCCGTAATAGCCAAGGCGGAAAATCTCGACCTTGTAATCCTTGCCCGCTCCGCCATCGAGATTGATCTTGAAATCAATCTTGGCGCCCGCGTTGACACTCATGTCAGTCGCAAAGCCTTCGATCTGGGCGCTGCTGGCGACGTCCCAGTAGCTCTTGTCAGCGACGCCGTCGGTGCGCGCGTTCTCGAGGAGGATGCGGTTGCTTGTCATGATTGAACGCCAGTCTGGGAGGAGGCTTTGATTGTGGGCGAAATGGTTGGGCTACCTTTGGCCGGGCCAATAGGCAGCTGGACACGGCGTGCCGGCGTCCAATCGTGAATGAGGCAGCTATCGAGCGCCGCGCGCAGGACATCGACATTCATGCCGGTCCCGATGAACACGAGCAGTTGCTTGCGATCGCCAAACGGCGCCGTCCAGTCGTTGTAGATGCGCGCCAGAGCGGCTGGATCCTTCGGCCAGGTCTGACGCGGCGCTGCGGCCCACCAGATCCCGTGGGAATTGAACGAGGTCATCGCGCCCGCAAGGCTGAACTCGAGCGCAAGGTTCGGTTGGCTCGTGACCCAGAAGTGCCCCTTGGCGCGGATGACGCCCGGCAAATTGCTCGTCAGGAGCTGACGGATACGGTCGGGATCGAACGGCGCGCGTGCGCGATAGGTGAAGGAAGAAATTCCATACGTGTCGGACTCCGGCTGATGCTCGGAGAAGTTATGAAGCTCCTGGAACCAGCGCGCCTTTTTGCGGGCTTGCTCGAAATCGAAAAGTCCGGTGCCGAGCACGGTGGACAGAGGAATGCTGGAATTGTCCGTTTCAACGAGCCGGGCGCTGGGGTTGAGCGTCTGGATGATGCGACGCGCAGCTTCGACGCGCTCGGACCCGGCATCGGAAATCTTGTTCAGCACGATCACATCGGCAAATTCGATCTGGTCGACAAGAAGCTCGACCAGGGTGCGCGGGTCATCCCCGTCACGCGCCTCACCACGATCGCGCAGAGCTTCGCGGCCATTGTAGTCGCGCGCAAATGTCATGGCGTCCACTACGGTAACCATAGTATCGAGGCGCGCCACGTCGCTAAGGGACGCGCCGTCTTCTGACCGGAAATCGAACGTTGCAGCGACCGGAAGCGGTTCAGAAATGCCCGTCGATTCGATCACCAGCTCGTCGAACCGTCCCGTTTCGGCAAGCCGGCGGACTTCGCGCAGCAGATCCTCACGCAGCGTGCAGCAGATGCAGCCATTGGTCATTTCGACCAGCGTTTCATCCGTGCGGCTGAGAGACGACGTTTCCTTGCGGATAAGGTCGGCGTCGATGTTAACGTCCGACATGTCGTTAACGATGACCGCGACGCGCCGACCTTCACGGTTATTGAGAATGTGGTTCAGAAGGGTGGTTTTCCCTGCCCCCAGGAACCCCGAAAGGACGGTGACCGGGAGACGGGCCGACATGCTGACGTTAACGACGGGATGCGCCGTTGCAGCCGCATCGGCATCGATACGCTCGTCTCGCAATGTGTCGCCAAGCATTTGGGTCCACCCCACCTTCGCATGAATCGTCGGAGATCAGCTCGACGCCATGCAACAGCGAGGCCAATTTTAATACAAAGCGGCAGGCGCTTCGAACGAACTCTCCAAAAAGGCGAAATACTTGAGCGGTACGCTACCCCAGCGTTTCCCCTCCAATTCAAGTACTCGCCCAACTGGGACATTCCCGCCGCACCGCCCGTGGGTAACGAAAAATCAACCCACGAATTCAACCTAAAGGGGAATTTTGGGGGCCAGTTTTGCCCGCCTGTCGCGCTGCGTTATGGAGGCGCGTGACGCATCTCTTCGCCACGACCATTCCAGTCGAAGCTTCAGGCGATCCAGTCTGCCAATTCCGGCCTCTTTCCCGGCTTCAGCCAGGAAGTAGGTGCGCAGAGCAAACAACGGGCAAGACGTTCAAGTCCCACCCGTTGCGCCTGCCAAACCTACTGCTCTCGGAAGCTCTTCCAGAAGGCCTGCGACATAGGCTCGGTCAGGTATTGGAGCGCCGTGCGCTTGCGGGTCGGTATGATGACTTCCGCCGGGATGCCGGGACGGATTTCGCTTCCCGCCTCCGCCGTCGGCCCAAGAGCCCGCGCGAGTTCATCCGCGCTCACGGTCACTTCGATCCTGAAGAAGGATGTTCCTGACTGGGGATCGATGATCCGGTCAGCTGACATTTTCTCGACGACGCCATGCAGTGCCGAGGCTTGACGTCCTCCGACGCCGACCAGTTTGACCTGCGCCTTCGCGCCTATGAAAATGTCATCACCATTTTCCGGCGGCGCGGAAGCCTCGATCACAAGGGCCTTGCCCGTCGGTACGATGTCCATGACGTGTGCGTGCGGCTCGATAACGCCGCCCACGGTGAATGCAGTAAGAGCGACTACGTTTCCTGACGCCGGCGCGCGCAGACGCGTGCGGCCGAGCTGAGCCACGATGCCCTGATACTTGGGTGCTATATCGGACAGCTGGGTATCGACTTCGCGAAGCTCGCCCGCGCGGTCCACGCGAATTTCGGCCGACAGAGATACGATCTCACCTTGAGCCTCGCTTATCGCTGCCTGAGTACCGGATCTGTCGGAGTCAATTCGGCCCACATCGCCCTGGAGCTTTGCCAGCTGCCGCTCAAGCTCGCGGAGACGGCCAACGGTCGCAAGCCCTTTGGCTTGCAGCGGGGCCAATCTCGCGATCTCGTCGGACAATGAGGCAACCTGCTCTTGAAGAGCCTGTTTCTCGCGGTCAAAGCCCGGCAAACGCGCGTTAAGTTGCTCGACCTTGTGACGAAGAATCACGGCGCGCGCTGATTTCGAAGCCGAGCGTGCAGAAAGCTCCCTGCGCTGGCGCTCAAGAATTGATTGCGCGGTAACCTTGTCGTCTTCATCAAGCGTGGCCCACCTGGCCGGGGACGCGATGGTCGTAAGCCCGGAATCCTCCGCCAGCAGTCGGGCGCGTTGTGCTTCCAGTTCTATGAGACGGCCGCCCATCGCGCGCTCCTGGGCCTTCAGCTCGGTGTCGTCGAGCTCAAGAACGATATCGCCTTCCCGAACGATTGAACCTTCGCTGACATGAAGAGCGCGAACGATGCCGCCGTCGAGATGCTGCACGGCTTGCCGATGCCCGGCGACGATGATCTGGCCATTTGCCACGACCGCAGCGTCGAGCGGCGTCAGCGCGGCCCAGCCAAGGAATCCGACAAAGAACAGGCTGGCGACGGCTGCGCCACGTGTGATTTCGGGCCACGGACTGTCGAGTGAATCTTCAGCCCGCCAGAAGCGCCGCATGAATGTTGAAGTCATGTTCTCGCTCATGTTCTCACGCCGCTCCGCCAACGATGCGACGCGCTTCTACCGGACGAATGGATGCATTCTTCAGTTCAGAAAGAACCTGCTCGCGCGGTCCGAATTTTTCGACCTGACCATCTCGCAGGACGAGCAGCTTGTCCGCCACACCGAGCACACCCGAACGGTGAGTCATGATGATAACGCAGGCGCCACGGGCCTTGGCGAGCTTGAGCGTCGCGACAAGCGACGCGTCGCCTTCGGAGTCGAGGTGGGCATTGGGCTCGTCGAGGACGATAATACCGGGCTCGCCATACAGCGCCCGCGCCAACGCCACGCGTTGCGCCTGACCTGCCGAAACTCCCTCGCCGCGAAGACCAAGCATCGAGTTATACCCTTGCGGGAAACGCTGGATCATCTCGTGAGCGCCGGCGACCTGCGCAGCGGGGACAACGCCCTTGCCTGCTTCCGGATCAGCGCTGAACCGGCAGATATTCTCGCCGATCGTTCCGGCAAACAGGACCGAATCCTGAGGCAGGTAGCCGAGATGGGCGCCCAGATCATCTGCATCCCAGTCAGCGATGTTGGCCCCATCAACCCGAATGGTTCCGGCGGTGGGAATCTGCGCGCCGACCAGAGCACGCGCCAGGGTCGATTTGCCTGCGCCCGAGGGACCGATCACCCCGAGAATCTCGCCAGCCGCAACCGAGAAGCTGACATCGGCCAACAGCAGCCTGTCCTGCCCGGGCGCCCGGACGGTGATGCCTTCAGCGCTGAGGCTGCTTTTGGGAGCCGGCAAGGCCTGGCGGGGCGTTTCGTCAGCCAAGCCATCCAGCACGCCGATGATTGCTGTTTTTGCGGCGCGGGCGAGCGTTATCTGACGCCAGCTCCCGACGATCTGCTCGATAGGCGCCAGCGCACGGCCCGTCAGAATTGAAGCGGCAATGAGGGCGCCGCCAGAGATTTCTTCGCGAACGGCGAGATAGGCGCCAACGCCAAGGCTGGCCGATTGAAGCACCATTCTCAACAAGCGGATCATGCCTGCATAGCGGCCCGCAACGAAGTGATTGCGCGCTTCCGACTGGTTCAGACGGCTGCGCTCCGCAATCAGACGGCCCGACATCGCGCCTCTCATTCCAAGCGCGCGGATCGTACCCCTGCTGACATGGTTCATCTCCGCCGACGCGTAGGCGGCCGGCATCTTTGCGGCTGCTTCCGCCGTATGCTTGCGGGTGGCGCGCTCGCCGAGCAGCGCAAGACCGACAAGCAACATCGCGCCGCCCAGGATCAGCGACCCCAGCAGCGGATGAAATCCGAAAGCGACGATGACGAACAAGGGCGCGAACGGCAGGTCCATCATACCGGTCGTGCCGGGTCCCTGCATGTACTGGCGATAGGTATCGAACTCCCGAAGGATCTGCGCGTTGCGAGCGTCCACCCGATCGCGCGTCTCGAACCCTGCCCGGACAAGTTTCGGACTCAGGACCTGATCAAGACGAAGCGCAGCGCGGGAGAGCAAGCGTTGCCGGCTGCCTTCCAGATAGGAATGCACGATGAGGGCGAACACGACGAGGGCGCTGAGGAAGAACAGCGTGAGCAGCCCGCGCGAAGTGAGAACGCGGTCATAGACCTGCATCATGTAGATCGATGGCGACAGGTAGAGGATCGCGATCAATGCGGAAAATATCCGGGCCGCCCGGTAGTGCGGACTACACACCTTCAGGGCGTCGGCAAACGCCTGCTCCCCGCGCGAACCGCGCGTGGAATTGCCGTCCCAACCAAAACGATGTGCGAGGCTCAACTGCGTTTCCTTCCGCTTTTCGGCTCGATTTCGAGGTCGATTGCGATCGTCAGACGTGTGAACTGAAGCCAGATTCAACCGAGTAACGGTCCGGGGATGCAACCTTGATGCCGTGAGCCGGGGAATTCGGCGGCAACCACTCCCGCGTTAAGCGATTCACGAATGGAGACCGGGAATTAACCAACTCCGCGTGCCTCGAAGCGGGCCACCGGGCCGTGTTCAGGTCACCCCATACAGCATGGTTAACGATAAGTTGCACAGGCAAGCGCCTGATCGGAGAGGCGCGTGCGCTTCAAGGTCATCAGTTAAGACTTTCCGGCCGGGACGGCTGGCAACTCGAAACCGGGACAAGGGCGCACTTGCCGTTCGGGCAACTCCCTGTATTGATCCGCCCGCGACAGGTTCCTCTCAAGAGGATTCAAAGGGAACCGGGTTAAGGCCCGGGCTGCCCCCGCAACTGTAAGCGGCGAGCCGCGCACCATCAGCCACTGGGACGTCCCCTCGGGACTACCGGGAAGGCGGTGCGCCAAGCGACGACCCGCGAGCCAGGAGACCTGCCTGTTGCAGTCGTCTTTCGACGGTCCGGGGATGGGCCGCTCGAGCGGAGTATTCCGATTGGCGACGTCTTTGACCGTGCTTCGGCGCGGCGGCGACGCCGTGTTCGTGGACGGTCTCCAACATTGTGGAGACGTCATATGAGACTGCATTCGAAGACTTCCTGGATCACGCTGGCGGCGTGTGCCGCTTTCGCGCCGTCCGCCCTGGCCCAGACCGATGACCCCGACCGCGACATCATTGTCGTCACGGGTTCGGCCACGCCGGTGGAATACGAAAAGCTTGGTCAGACGCTGACCGTCATCACCCGCGATCTGATCGATGATCAAGGCTATACCTATGTCGCCGACGTGCTGCGCCAGGTTCCCGGCGTCGCCGTAAGCCAGAGCGGCGGAGGTGGCGCTCTGGCGCAGGTCCGCACGCGCGGATCGGAAGGCAACCACACCCTCGCCCTTCTCGACGGCATCGACATCTCTAGCCCCGATACGGGTGAGACGGACTTCTCGTCCTTGCTGTCGGGCGATCTCGAACGCATCGAGGTTCTGCGTGGGCCGCAATCCGGATTGTACGGATCGAATGCGCTTGCTGGCGTGGTCAACCTGATCTCGCGTCGCGACATTGATGGCGGCTATGTTGGCGTCAGCGCCGAGGGCGGCTCGTTCGGCACGCTGCAGCTGCAAGGCAATGCCGGCTTCGGCAACGGCGACGATTATGCCGCGATCGGCTTCCATGCGTTGAACAGCGATGGCTACGACATTTCTCCGGACACCACCGCACAGGGCGTTCCGGGCGTTGGCGTCGGCGGCAGGGCTGGCGACAAGGAAGGCAACAGCACCGCCACGGTCTATCTGCGCGGCGGCAAAGCCATCAATGATACTTTCCGCGTCGACGGCATCATGCGCTATCTCAAGAAAGACGCAGGCCTTGATGGTCAGGCCTACAACGATCCGATCCCCGGCCAGACCTATGATGACGCCACCGAAACGCATCAGAAGCAGTTTCTGGCTGGCGCATCCGCGACACTCGACCTGCTCGACGGAAAGTGGCTGACAACGGCGTCCGCTTCCTATCTTGACGAAGAGCGCCGGTCGGCTTTCACGAACTTCCCCTTCCTGCTTCCGGGACAAGCTCCAACCGCTGACGATCTCGACGACCCAGCCTCACCAAGCGGAGCGGATGCATCGCGCACGAAGTTCACCCTTGAATCGACCTACGAGTTCGGCGCTCCTGGCTTCGTCAACTATGTGACCGGCTTCATCGCGAGCAAGAAAGAGACCTATGGCGACCCGTTCACCACGCGCGATGAATCACGCGAACTGATCGGCATTGGCGGGCAGTATCGCGGCGAGTTTGCCGAACAGTTCTATGTCTTCGCGACCGTCCGTCACGACGACAACGATGCCTTCGACGATGCCGATACATATAGCGTTGCAGGCTCATGGGTTATTCCGGGGACCGGCACACGCCCGCACGCCAGCTACGGAACGGGCGTCACCAACCCGACCTTCTTCGAGCAGTTCGGCTTCAGCCCGGCGACCTTCACCGGCAATCCCGATCTCGTGCCGGAAGAATCGAAGGGCTGGGACATCGGCGTTGAGCAGACGCTCTTCAACGGTATGGCTGTGGTCGATCTGACCTATTTCGAAGCAAAGCTCGAACACGAAATCTACACCACGTACGGCCCTGCTCCCGACTATTTTGCGACGTCGGCGAACCGGGCGAGCAAGTCAGATCGCTCGGGCTGGGAAGCCAGCTTCAAAGTCCGCCCGACCGCCGACATCGACATTGTGGGCTCCTACACCAAACTCGATGCGACCCAGGGGGCCAACACGGAAATTCGCCGTCCTGAACACCAGGGGGCGATCGACGCCGGCTGGCGCATCGGCGGCGGCCCGGTGAAGCTCAATCTGGGCGTGACCTACAACGGCGAAATGCTCGACACTGATTTCGGCACCTTCCTCGACACTCGCGTCGATCCCTATACGCTGGTCCGGTTCGGCGCGGCGTGGCAGGTAAACGACACGGTCGAGCTTTACGGTCGCGTCGAGAACCTGACCGACGAAGATTATCAGGAAGTGATAGGCTTCAAGGGCGCCCCGCAGGCATTCTACATCGGCATCAGATTCCGCGAGGAAACGAATCGATGAAATCGAGCTGCCACATGAGCCGCCGAACTGCTTGGCGCACACACGTGGCCGCTTTTGCTTTGAGCCTTTTCGCCTTTTGCGGGATGGCTGACATCACGAGAGCTGCGGACGCACAAGCGCGTCCGCAGCGTATCGTGTCGATGAATCTCTGTACCGACGAACTACTCATGCGCATGGTCGATCCATCGCGCATCGCCTCGATCACATATCTTTCGCAGCAGCCGATCAACGCCCCCCTCGGCCTTAATGCGATCGCTTCCGGGCTGAAGACAAACCACGGGCTCGCCGAAGAGATCCTGATGCAGGAGCCCGACCTGATTCTGGCGGGCCGCTTCACGTCCACAACCGCGGTGAGCCTGCTGCGCAAACTCGGCTTCAATATTGTTGTTTTCGACCCTGAGAACACGCTCGACGACATGCGCACGAATATCCGCAAGCTTGGGGAAGTCGTTGGCGAAACCGCGCGCGCCGAAAAAGTCATCGCGAACTTCGACGCGCGGCTTGCTGAGCTCCAGTCACAGATCCCGCCTGGAGAAAGACCCGTGTTCGCCGACATCGGCGTCAACAACTTCATCGCAGGTGAGAACACACTCTATACCCATGTCGTCAACGCCAGCGGTTATCGCACGCTTGGCCAGGCGCTGGGTTTCGACGGCTTCCGCAACGTGCCGCTGGAGGAGGTTCTATCCGTGCAACCCGCGCTCATCTCCACCGCGACGCCGTGGACCAGTCCGCCCTCCATGTCGACCATGGCGCTGCGCCACCCGGCGCTGCGTGCAATGGTGGAAAGCACACCGCAAGTCACCATCCCCGAACGCTATACGACCTGCGGAGCGCCAAGCGTTCTTGGGGCCGTCGAGATCCTGGTCGCTGCGCGCAAGGCGGCGGCTGCACAGGTGGCCGAATGAAGTCACCTGTCTCCTACACGCTGCTGATCGCAGGCCTCGCCTTGCTCGTCGGCCTTCTGGCTTTCGTCTCGATGATCGTCGGCCCATCGACGGCCGGCACGTTCGAGCTTTTTGACATGATGGCCCATGGGAAGGCGGATACCGCATGGATGATCATGCGCGAAGTGCGCCTGCCCCGTACCGCTCTCGCCATGCTGGTTGGCATGACACTCGGCATGGCTGGGGCGGCGCTGCAGGGCTTCCTGCGCAATCCGCTCGCCGACCCGGGCGTCATTGGCGTGTCGCCGGCAGCTTCGCTAGGCGCCGTGCTCGCACTCTACACAGGCATCTCCACGCTGATACCTCTCGCACTGCCCTTGATGGGTATTCTGGGGGCGTTGCTTTGCGCCTTGCTGCTGCAAGGCCTCGCGCGGCGTGGCGGCGTGCTGACGCTTGTTCTGGCGGGTGTTGCCGTATCAAGCCTGTGCGCTGCGATGATGTCGCTCGCGCTCAATCTTTCACCGAATCCATACGCCGCAGCCGAGATCATGTTCTGGCTGATGGGCTCGGTGACGGACCGCAGCATGGATCACCTCCTGCTCGCAGGACCGTTGATGGTTCTTGGATGGCTTCTGCTGGCCGCATCCGTGCGCGCACTTGACGCTCTCAGCCTCGGTGAGGAAGCGGCCGCGGGGTTGGGCGTCAATCTTGGCCGTACCCGCATGCTTGTTATCACTGGCACCGCGATCAGTGTCGGCGCAGGAACGGCTGTCACGGGCGGCATCGGCTTCATCGGTCTCGTCGTGCCTCACCTGCTTCGTCCCCTGGTCGGACACACGCCCAGCCGGCTTCTGCTGGCGAGCGCGCTCGGCGGCGGCGCTCTTCTGCTGGCGGCGGATATTCTCGTTCGCGTTGTCATGCTGGGGCCTGAACTGAAGCTCGGCGTACTGACCGCCCTGATCGGCGCACCCTTCTTCCTCTGGCTGATCTTCCGCGCGCGGACGGAGCTTGAGTCGTGAAGCTCGAAGCAAAAAGTGTCAGCGTTTCGATCCGTAGCCGCGAACTGGTGTCGCGTGCGTCTCTCCACATATCCGGCGGCGAACTCGTCGGACTGATCGGACCCAACGGCGCGGGAAAATCCACGCTGCTGCGCGCGATACTCGGCATCACCGAAAAATCTGCCGGCGACATTATGCTCGACGGCAAGGACTTTCTCGCCCTGCCCGGCAGCGAGCGTGCGCGGGCCGTCGCATTCCTGCCTCAGGAACGGCGCGTCGAATGGCGCCTGCCCGCCCATGACATCGTCATGCTTGGCCGATATCCCCACCAGACCGGTTTCGGCGGCCCCACACCCGAAGATCGTGCGGCGGTCGATCGCGCGCTTGAAGCGGTCGATGGCAATGGCCTGCGCGACCGTCCCGTCGCTGTCCTTTCCGGGGGCGAGCGCACGCGCATCCTGCTGGCGCGGGCATTGGCCGTCGAAGCCCCGTTGCTACTGGTCGATGAGCCCATCGCTGCCCTCGACCCCTATCACCAGCTCCATGTCATGGAGATCCTGCGCGAACGGGCCAGAAACGGCTGCGGTGTGCTGGCCGTGATCCACGATCTCGCCCTCGCCGAGCGCTTCATGGACCGCCTTGTCCTGATGGATTCCGGCCGCATCGTCGCCGATGCCGCCCCAGCCTCGGTTCTCACGCCTGAGCGACTTGCGACGGTCTATCGTATCGCCGGAACACCTCCCCGGCGGCTTCCGTAAGCGTCAAGTAGCACAATCGTTATCCGCGAACCCAGCAATCGCGCGCTAAGGGAAGCTGGCTGCCGTTGAAATTTGGCATGAAAACCCGTAGTAATCACAATTACAGGTCCTGAAGAGCCTTCCCGGGAGAATAAGAATGAAACGTGTTCTGCTCGCTTCAACAATGGCGTTGGCCATTGCGGGCGTTGCGACGGTAATCGGCGTCTCCGCCATTGCCGCCCCTGCCCCGTCAATCACGGTTTCGGTGCCCGAGCGGGCCGACAACTTTCAGCTGACCGACCACACCCGGCTGGCCCACGAGCTTCACTACTTCAAGGACGCCAAGGCGATCGTCCTGATGAGCCAGATCAATGGCTCGGACGTGTCGCGCAAATCGGCTAGCGAGCTTGAGAAGCTGAAGGCCGCCTACAAGGACCAGGGCGTCCTCTTCTACATGATCAACTCGAAGGACTCGCGCGATGCCGCAGCCGTCGAGGCGAAAGCCCAGAGCTTTGACATACCGATCCTCGTGGACGAGCTGCAGCTTGTCGGCGAGTCGCTGGGCGTGCAACGCGAAGGCGAGATCTTCGTCGTTGACCCGAAAAGCGGCTTCAAGATCGCCTATCACGGCCCGCTCGCGCAGACCGCTGCGGCTATCGACTCCGTGGTCGCCGGCAAGGCTGTCGCCAACGCACGCGTTGAAGTGAAATCCGGCGCGACCATCGCCTTCCCGGAACGCGCCAAATCCGCCGAGTTCAAGAACATCTCGTACTCGAAGGACGTGACCGCCATCCTGCAGGACAAGTGCGTGACCTGCCACCAGAAGGGCGGCATCGCCCCCTTCGCGATGGACAGCTATGATGTCGTGAAAACGATGGCGCCGATGATCCGCGAGTCGGTGCGCGCGGAACGGATGCCTCCCTACTTCGCCGACCCGCATATCGGCCACTTCCAGAACGACCAGGGCCTGACGGCCGCGCAGACCAAGACCCTGATCCACTGGATCGAAGCTGGCGCGCCGCGCGGCACGGGCGAGGACTTCCTCAAGACCAAGGCTGGCGAAGCTCCGGAATGGCCGACTTACCTCGGCAAACCCGACGTGATCGTTGATCTGCCTGCGTTCAACGTGCCGGCCGCCGGCATCGTGGAATACCAGAACCAGAAGGTCCCGAACCCGTTCACCGAGGACACCTGGCTGCGCGCGATCTCGATCAAGCCGGGTGACCGCACCGTCCTGCACCACGTCGTGTCGAACCACGTGCCGGATCCGAAACTGCCCAAATCCAAGATCCCGGGCGGTTCGGTCGGCTCGTACACGCCGGGCGCCGAAGCCCAGCTCATCGCCAAGGACGCGGGCGCTCCCGTGCCGGGCGGCGGCAAGCTGAACTTCCAGATGCACTACACAACGACGGGCAAGGCCTCGACCGACAAGACGCAGGTCGGCTTCTACACGCTGAAAGCGCCGCCGAAGTACATCAAGCGCTCCACCGTGGTCTTCGACTTCGGCTTGCAGATTCCGGCTGGCGAAGCCCGCCACAAGGAAGTCGCCTACATCACGACGCCGGCGGACATGTACATCTACACCCTGTATCCGCACTCGCATTACCGCGGCTACCACGTCGAGCTGATGCAGAAGGATGCCGACGGCAAGGAGTCGATGCTTCTCAGCCTGCCGAAGTACGACTTCAACTGGCAGCGCGATTACGATCCGATTGAGCCGATCCTCATCAAGAAAGGCACCAAGCTGATTGCGACCTGGGTGTTCGACAACTCGACGAACAACAAGAAGCTCAACGCCGTGAACAAGGATTCGGCCGGTTCGCCGATCGCTTCCTATAACGACGTCGTCCGCACCGGCGAGCAGTCGCACCAGGAGATGATGTACTTCCGCATCAACTACCGCTGGGCTGACGAGACCGTTGACAACATCCGCAATGACCTGCAATCGCAGCTGATGGCGTCGATGTCGTTCGGCATGATCGACGACAATTATGACGGCATGATCCAGCAGAGCGAACTGAAGGGCATGATGGCTTCGCTGAAGCCGCGCTTCAAAGCACTCGACGTTGACGGCTCGGGCGCGCTCGATCCGGTCGAGCTCAAAGCCAGCGGACTGAAGCTCGGCATCCCGGAAGACGCGCAGATCGATCTCTGATCTCTCTCGCGATTACAAAACGGAAAGGCCGGAGCAAAAGCTCCGGCCTTTTTTGTTTTGCGCCTTATCGCGAGGCGCCCACGCTCAGCTGTCAGTCCGCAAGGGGGCCTGCACGATTAAATCTCAGAAAGAAGAGCCCCTTTTCTGAATGTCCTTAAGGCGCTTTGCGCAAAGCATACTAGATACCGGCGACAGATAGACGCCGTGGGGGCAACGACGGCGCGACTGGGAAGAACGCAACTGACGGGCAGCCTTGGCAGCGCAACCGGATCGTCCGGTACGCGCGAGGGGTGCGCGGATGTATTCGGTCGGGAAGGCAATTGTCTCCGGTCTCTTGCTTACGGTTCTCGCGGCTGGCCTCACGGCGGGGCCGGCGCTGGCGTTTCAGGAAGCCGTCGCGAAGAGCGAGACCTCCCCGGCTGACAGGCTGTTGCAGGAAGTATCGAAGCGCGCCGCAAGCCTCGCCGCCGCGCCGTATGCAAAGCCCTCCGCCGATCTGCCGACGGCATTCCAGGGCCTCGACTATGATGGATATCGCAAGCTTCGCGCGCGGCCGGAGACCATGGTCTGGGGCAAGGCAGGCAATCCGTTCGCTGTCCTGCCCCTTCCGCGTGGCGGCCTCTACCATGACGAAGTCGCAATCCACTTCGTCGACGCCACAGGCCAGGTTCAAAGTCACGCATCGCCCGCTTTCGTCGATTTCGTGGACTTTCCGCAGGCGACCGACGGCCAGCGCGCAGAGCTGGGCGCTTCCGGCTGGCGCGCCATCACGAAGCCGGGACAAGCAGGCATTGGCTATGAGTTCGCTGTCTTCCAGGGCGGTACATATTTCCGCGCCGTCGGCGACGGCCAGATATACGGCGTGTCCGCTCGCGCCCTGGCGATCGGCGCCGGTTCGCCGCAAGGCGAGGAGTTTCCACGCTTCACCGATTTCTGGATCATCGAACCAGCCAATCCTGGGAATAGGCCGGGGAATGGAGACGAAAGCCTGACCTTCATCGCGCTGGCGGATTCGCCGGCCGCGGCGGCGGCCTATCGCTTCGTGCTCCGGCCGGGGAGCGACGCCACCATCGATGTTGCGGCTGAGATTCATCTGCGCACCGATATCTCCGAGGCCGGCGTCGCTCCCCTTTCCAGCATGTATCTGCGCGGCCAGACCGATCCGCACATGAAGTCGGATGCCCGCGCTGAAGTGCACGACAGCGACGGCCTTTCGATCCTGTCATCAACAGGCGAACACATCTGGCGCCCGCTGCTGAACCCGGCGGCCGTACAGGTCTCGGCGTTTGCCGGCGGCATTGCAGGTTTCGGCCTTGAGCAACGCCATCGCGACGCACCCGCCTATGCCGACAGCGAGGCCCGGTACGAAGACCGGCCCAGCATCTGGATCGAGCCCCTGGGCAATTGGGGTGCAGGCGAAGTGCGCCTGCTCGAAATTCCGACCGCCAATGAATACGCGGACAATGTCGCCGCCTTCTGGCGCCCGGCGGATATCTGGCGCGCCGGTTCGGTGCAGCGCCTCGCCTATCGTCTTCACTGGACGGACGCATCGCAGAAGGCCGCCATCGCGCGGGTTGTATCGACCCGGATCGAGCGCGCGCCGGAAAGCAAACGCCTGCAGCGCATCACGATCGAGTTCGCCGGGCAGTCCGGCTTCGCCATCAAGGACCTGCGCCCCGACGTTTGGGCCACATCCGGCGTCATATCCAACATCCAGATCATTCCGGGCGCCGATACGCGCGTCCAGCTCAGCTTCGACCTCGAACCCGGCGCCTCGCCGGTGATCGAGCTTCACGCCGCCCTCGCCGACTCCAACTCCCAGCAAACAGAAACGTGGTTGTTCCGATGGACGCCAGAGTAAAACTCGACGCCCCGGCGCTGGTCATCCGACCGGCTCCGGAGACGCCGCCAGAATCGCCACTGGCGATGCCCCAGCAACGAGTATCGTCCGCGCGCGTGCATGTGCGCGGCGAACAGGATGGCCGCTGGAGGCTCTGGACCTTGCTGGTAGCGGCGCTGGCCACCACCACGCTGGCGGCCACGCACGCATGGAGCGCCATGAACACTGACGGTGTTGCTCCACTTGAATGGGTCGGACTCGTCCTGCTTGCAGCCAACCTCGCCTGGATCTCGCTTGCCGCCGCCACGGCGGTCGCGGGCGCTGCAATCCTCGCATCGCGTGAGCCCGGACTACCAGCCGTTTCCAAGCCCCTCGCCACAACCTCGCTGACCGCGATCGTCTTCCCGATCCGCAACGAGGACACCAGCCGCGTCACGGCCGGTGCACAGGCGATCTACGATGCGCTCGCCCGCGCCAATGCCGCCACCGCGTTCGAGATTTTCTTCCTCAGCGACACGACCGACCCCGAACTGGCGCGCGTTGAAGAAGACGCCATTTGCCGCCTTCGCGCTGCGCGGCCTGAAGCCGGCATCTTCTATCGCCGCCGGACGCTCAACCACGGGCGCAAGGCCGGCAACGTCTCGGACTTCGTGCGCCGTTGGGGTGGACGCTACGAATACATGGCCGTGTTCGACGCCGACAGCCTGATGTCCGCCGAAGCCTTGATCGAACTGGTCCAGCGCATGGATGCGCGGCCCGGCACCGCCCTGATCCAGACTGTGCCGACCATCGTGAACGCGCAAACGCTGATGGCGCGCTCGCAACAGTTCGCCATGCGCGCTTACGGACAGATATTCGGAACAGGCCTTGCCTGGTGGTCAGGCGGCGCCGGGAATTTCTGGGGTCACAACGCGATCATCCGCGTCAGCGCATTTGCGGCCCATGCCGGCCTGCCCGACCTGCCGGGCCGCGGCCCGTTGGGCGGCCACATCATGAGCCACGACTTTGTCGAAGCAGCCCTGCTGCGCCGCGCCGGATGGCGCGTGGAAATCGCGCCGGAGATCGAAGGCAGCTACGAGGAATCCCCTCCTACACTCGAAGACCTCTCCGCGCGTGACCGCCGCTGGGCGCAGGGCAACCTGCAGCATCTCAAGCTCATCGGCGCACGCGGTTTCGATCCCGTCAGCCGGGCGCACATCTTCGCGGGCGTGATGGGTTATGCGTCTGCCCTGCTCTGGTTCTCACTGATCCTCGTCAGCGCAACGCTTGCCTGGATCGACAAGCCAAACGGCGCGCCCGCCGCAGGCGGCATGGATATCTCGCTGCTTCTTCTCACCACGCTCATCGTCCTGTCGCCGAAGTGGCTGGCGCTGATCCTCTGGGCGATGGGCAAACTCCCCGGCTGGGAACGGCAGCCAGGCTTTCTCGCCGGCTTGTTCGCCGAGGCGATCGTTTCGGCAATCACCGCGCCCATCATGATGATCAGCCAGGCGCAGGCTGTCATCGCGCCGTTCCTGGGCCGTGACGCAGGATGGCGGCCGCAGGCCCGGGTCGCCATTGCTGGCGCCTCGAACGGAAATCGCTTCGTGCCGCAACTCGTGGCCGGACTGGCGCTTTGCGCGACCATGCTGGTCAACGCAGGTTTTGCCGCGTGGACGCTTCCGGTGGCCGCAAGCCTCCTGTTCGCTGGCCCGATCGCTGCCGGTCTCGCCTACGCACCACGCCGCCGCAGCTGGCTCTGGCGCGCAATGGCGACCCCGGAAGACCTGAGGCCGCCGGCGATTGTCAGTTCCGCGCGTCGGGCAGCCGGACGGCTCAACTGGCAGGCGGCCGTAGAGAGAAAGCACGCACTGACACCGGCCGTGCTTGCACCGCTCAAAGTCGTGGAAACAGGCGAGGCCCACGTCTAACGCGCAATCGCGCGGCGTTCCGGGGGCCTACGTCGGCGGGCTCAGCGCCCGAGCCCGATCTTTTCCCGGATCTTGTCCGCGAACAGCGCGCCGGGATTCTCCGGGATTTCCTTCAGCACGGCGGCGCGCGCCTTGGACCCCATCTGCTCGAGAGCGCCGCGCTCGGCCCACATGCGCTCAAGCGCCAGTGAAAGCTGGCTGATAGTCGGAGCGCCCGCGATGAAGCCGGAGACGCCGTCCTCAAGCAATTCAGGATTGCCTGCGATATCGGTCGTCAGTACGGGCCGTCCGCTCATCATCGCCTCGACGATCGTGATCGGCAGACCTTCAGACCGTGACGGCTGTACCAGCAGATGCTGCGTGGCCCAGATATCGGAAATCTTTGTATGTCCTTTCAGAAGGACACGCTCTTCCAGGCCCGCGTCTCGGATCATCTTCTCGATCAGCGGGCGTCCATCGCCGTCGCCGTAAATGCTGAGACGCCAGTTGCGATCGCGCCATTCGTCGCCGCTCAGCGTTTCGATCAGCACGTCCTGACCCTTGGTCCGCAAGTCCAGGCGGCCAACGCACGCCATTTCCAGTCTTTCCGTTGCAGGAGCGGCCGGCCAGGCAGGCGGCGCGTTGCGGTCCACCCCATACGGATTGCGGATGATTTCGGTGTTCTCGCTGGTGAACATCGCCTGCTTGCGCGCCAACTTCATGTTGGCTTGCGAGACGAAGTACATCGTGTCGGCCTTCTCAACCGCACGTCGATAACGATCGATCTCGTGCGGATACGGCCACCAGTTGTCGCGGTTGGAGTGCGCCACTGCGATGTAGCGCCAACCGTTCGCGAGAAACATGTCGGTATAGTCCGGCTCGGGCATCGCAAACCCGTCGCTGATCACGACGAGGGCCGGCGGCTTCTCGCGCATCCATCGCTCGAGCTTGGCGAGCATCGGATGTCCCTTGCCGCCCATCAGCTTGTGCGCGAGCTTTTTCCAGCGGCCCGGATAAGAATCGCGGAACATCATCTCGACGCCGGCTTCCTGCAGAGCCTGAACCTTGCGGTGAAGCGGCGCCCAACGCCCAACGCTCGCCCGGACTTCGACGCCGGACTTCACCAGATTCATGGCGGCTTCGTACCAGAGCTCTTCCGAGCCGCCCCACGGGTCGCTCAGCATCGTCGAGACGAAGACGACAGGACCGGGTCGCCGTGCTTGCGTTTGCGTCATTGCGAAGTCCGCTCGGTTATCCCATCGACCGGGCCATTGCCCAGACAGCCGCCATTCGTCGGCGAGCTGCGTTTCCCCGCTAGGGCGAGCAAGCGCCATGCCATGACCTTGAGGCAGCATTAACCGGAAGCGACATGGTTCCAGCGCGGCCAATCCGGCCTGCTAACCATCCATGTGTGTGTTCCAGGCTGGTGGGCGGTACAGGGATCGAACCTGTGACCCCTACCATGTCAAGGTAGTGCTCTACCGCTGAGCTAACCGCCC
>DAIRES010000241.1:0-4555 GCA_036795465.1 Hyphomonadaceae bacterium | reverse complement strand
TCGTTGGTGCCGCCATAGATGCGCTGGATGCGCACGTCGCGATACATGCGGCTGATGGGGTATTCGTCCATGAAGCCATAGCCGCCGAACAGCTGCAGGCATTTGTCGACGATCTTGCCCTCGAGATCCGACAGCCAGTATTTCGCCATCGATGCCGTCGCCGCATCCAGCTTGCCCTGCAGGTGAGACGCGATGCAGTGGTTCACGAACACCCGCGCCACGGTCGCCTCTGTCTTGCACTCGGCCAGTACGAACTGCGTGTTCTGGAAATCGATGATGCGCTTGCCGAAAGCCTGACGCTGCTTGACGTAGTCGATCGTCAGCTCCAGCGCCTTTTCGATCGTCGCAATCGCCTGCACCGCGATGTTGAGACGCTCCTGCGGAAGCTGGCCCATCAGCTGATAGAAGCCCTTGCCCTCTTCCGTGCCGAGCAGATTCTCGGCCGGGATCTTCACCTCGTTGAAGAACAGTTCGGACGTGTCCTGCGCGTCCTGTCCCATCTTCTTGAGATTGCGGCCGCGCTCGAAACCCTCGGCGCCGTCCGTCTCGAGGAACACAAGCGAGACGCCTTTCGCGCCCTGCGTCGGATCAGTCTTGGCGACCACGCAGATCAGGTTCGCCGTCTGGCCGTTGGTGATGAATGTCTTCGAACCATTGATGACATAGCCATTGCCCGAACGCTTGGCCGTCGTCTTGATGCCCTGCAGGTCCGAGCCCGCGCCCGGTTCTGTCATCGCGATGGCGGAAACCAGCTCGCCTGTCGCCATGCGCGGCAGCCAGCGCTTCTTCTGCTCTTCAGTGCCGTAGTGAAGGATGTACGGCATCACGATCGCATTGTGCAGCGACGCGCCGAAGCCATCGACGCCGTTCTTGCCCAGCTGCTCCATCAGCACGACTTCGTGGCGATAATCGCCGCCCATGCCGCCATACTCTTCCGGCATCGACAGGCCGAGCAGACCGGCCTCGCCCGCCTCGTTCCACATTTCGCGGTCGACGCAGTGCTGGGCGCGCCATTTTTCCACCCGCTCCGCCGGGGCGTGCTGCTGGAAGAACTTGCCGACGGAATCCTCGAACATGCGGATTTCCTCATCCTGCATGAAATCCGGACGCTCGACGTTCAGGACAGACATAGTCGCTCCAATAGCTGTAAAACCTGCGTTACGCGCACGGCATCCTGCACACCGAAGCGCGCAAGTCCACGCGAAGTTTGGACGGCTTTCGCCTTCCCTCGCGTCCTAGGTCAGCTTGACCACGCCGGCGGCGACTTCCGGGGCAAACAGCGCCGCCACATCACCGGCCCGATGATCCTGCGCAACACGCTGGTTCACATAGCCCTTGTCGGTGATCTCGCCCGCATCGAGCGAAGGCGGCGTGGTGAGAATCTTGAACCGGCCGACCTTACGCGAGGAACCCGATTGCGTGGCGTTGAACGCCGCCAGCTTCTGCGCCACCTGCATCGTGAGTTCGCCAACCGCCTTCGCGCCATCGCCACCGGCTGCTTCCATCGCGGCTTTCATTGCAGCAGGCGACGGCCACAGCAGCGCGCCGACATAAGCCTTGTCCTGTCCGCACACGACTGCATCAGCCACCAGCGGCGCACACGCCGCCACGATATCCGGCCGCAGCGTGCCGACCGAAACCCATGTGCCGGAGTTGAGCTTGAAGTCTTCCGTCACGCGCCCGTCGAACACGAGGCCTTTCTCGGGATGCTGGGGATCGGAAAAGCGCGCCGCGTCGCCGAGACAGTAGAAGCCTTCCTCGTCGAACACTTCCTTGTTCTTCTCAGGCAGGTTCAGATAGCCCTTCATCACCATCGGGCCCTTGACGCGCACTTCCATCTTGGCGCCCGACGGCACCAGCTTCAGCGTCTGCCCCGGCAGCGGCAGGCCGACCATGCCGACACGCTCGAGCTGCCAGTGAACCATGGTGATGCCCTGCGTCTCCGTCGCGCCATACATCGTGGTCAGCGGAATGCGCTCGCCAGTCGATGCAATCGCCAGCGCCTGGATGCGGTCATACAGATCGTCCGACAGTGTCGCGCCGCCATAGACCATGTATTTCATGCGGCTGAAGAACGCGTCGCGAAACGCGGAATCCTGCTCCATCGCCTCGGCCAGCATCGCATAGGCGATCGGAGCAGAGCCGAAATACTGCGGCCTGATCTCGGCTGCATTCTTCATCGTCGTGACAAACAGGCCGGGCATCGGCCTGCCCTCGTCGATGTGGAACGTGCCGCCGAGCGCTAGACAGCCATTGTAGTTCACATTGCCACCCGAGATGTGGCTCCACGGCATCCAGTCGAGATTCTGCAACACCTCGTTCGGATCATGATCCGGCAGCGGCTGGTCGAGCGCATTGCGGGCCGCGATCTGCGCCGTCATCTGGCCCTGGCTTTGCGGGGTCGGCTTCGGCATGCCGGTCGAGCCCGACGTGAAGAGGTACTTGCCGATCGAGTCCGCGCCAAGCCAATCCATCGCGGTATCGACCACCGACGTGACAGCCGTCTCGGCGAGTTTCGCGAAAGCTTCCGAGCCTTCCGAACCATCCGCCGAAATCACCGCGACGCCATCGAGCGGCAGTGCCGCAAGCGCCTTGCGGAACGGGTCCATCGTCTGCACGAAGATAGCCTTCGGCTGTACCGCGTTGAAGCAATGCTTCAGCTTGGCGAAGTCCGTGGACATCACCGAATACGCCATCGAGATCGGCGTGGCCGGCGCGCCGATGCGCATCGCAGCCATCGACATAAGCGCATGCTCGATCGAATTGCCCGACAGGATCAGAAGCGGCGCATCCGGTCCCAGACCGCGATCCAGCAGCGCCTGCGCCAGCGATCGCGTGACCTTTGCGCCCTCGCCATAGGTGACCGCGCGCCAGTCGCCATGATTGGGCAGGCGCTGTTTCAGCCAGGGCCTGTCCGGATGCTCAGCCGCGCGCTCGTCCAGCACGTGCGGGATCGAGCGCGGCACAGGGCCCAGCGGTGTTCGCGAGGAAAGATAAACCACGCCACCCTCGCCACGCCGGACATCCATGTCCGGGGCCTTGAAAGGCAGCTTGCGGAATGGCGGTAGCTTTGCGGCGTCCGCGGGCATGGTTTCCTCCGGCAGTCTTTTATTTTGCCAGACAGTATCAAGGCGCGCCCGCGCCACAACTCCCAATCCCGTTACGCAGATTTCTCGACGAACACTGTCCCGGCGGAATAGCCCGCGCCGAAGGAGCAGATCAGGCCTTTTTCGCCCGGCCGGAAATCGCCGGAATGCTTGTGGAAGGCGATGATCGAACCAGCCGACGATGTGTTCGCATAAGTGTCAAGAACGGTTGGGCTTTCGTCCTCGCTGGCTTCGTGGCCCAGCACTTTTGCTGCGATAAGCCGGTTCATGCTCGCATTGGCCTGATGCAGCCACATGCGCTTGAGATCTGTCGCGCGGATGCCGAGGCGATCCATCTCCGACTGGATCATCGCCGACACCATCGGCACGACTTCCTTGAACACTTTCCGTCCTTCCTGGACGAACAGCTTGTCGGTCTGGCCGACGCCCTCGGGCGCTGCACGATTGAGGAAGCCGAAATTGTTGCGGATGTTGTTCGAGAATTGCGTCTTCAGATGCGTGCCAAGGATCGACCAGTGTCCCTTCGGCGCAATCTCTTCCGCCTCGATCAGCACAGCCGTCGCCACGTCGCCGAAGATAAAGTGGCTGTCGCGATCGGTGAAATTCAGGTGTCCCGAGCAGATCTCCGGGTTCACCATCAGCACCGTCCTGGCGTGGCCGGCTCGCACGAAATCCGCCCCGGTCTGGATGCCGAACGTCGCCGATGAGCACGCCACGTTCATGTCGAATGCAAAGCCAGGCGAGCCGATCGCCTGCTGCACTTCAATCGCCATTGCCGGATAGGCGCGCTGCATGTTGGAAGCGGCGCAGATCACCGCATCGACCTGACTGCCATCGCGGCCGGCCTTGGCCAGCGCTTCTTTCGCGGCGTTCACCGCTATTTCGGCCAGCACCGAAATCTGATCGTTCGGACGCTCCGGGATATGCGGACGCATCACCTTGGGATCGATCACGCCGGTCTTGTCGATCACGAAGCGCGACTTGATGCCGGAAGCCTTCTCGATGAACTCGACAGACGAGTGCGCCTTCGCCTCACGCCTGCCCGCCGCGATGTCTTCGGCATGCTCGGCATTCCAGTTGTCCGTCCACGCATTCAGGCTGGCGACCAGCTCCGCGTTCGAGACCGAATGCGGCGGGGTATAAAGCCCGGTCGCCGAAATGACAGGACGCGACATGAAAAGCACCTCGAATTGACTGCGCGTGGTTTAGACCCGGCGCGCGATACCGTCGAGTAGGAAGCTGTCACGCCCGGTTTGTCCTAGCGGAACAGCCTGTCAGCCATGGTTCAGGCACTCCACAGCGCCTGCATAGCCGGGCTGGTCGATCATCACCTGCGCCAGCACGCTATCGCGCAAATAGGCGTGCAGGTCGGGGCTGCCGATATCGACATCGCCGAGCCGAATCGCCTTGCACACCCGGTCGCGGAGTTCGGACACATCGCCGGGAAC
>DAIRES010000240.1:0-4598 GCA_036795465.1 Hyphomonadaceae bacterium | reverse complement strand
TCGTTCCGTCGAACCCGTGGGTTGCCGTCAACTGGCGCAAGCGGAAAGACATCGAGGTCGACCTCCGTCCCGTTATGAAGAAAAAGGGCATCAATTTCGTGTCCACCGGCGCATCCCGCGTCATTCCTGCAGAAAACCGGCTGGAACTCGAGGACGGACAATCCATCACCTACGACTATCTGGTCATCGCGACCGGACCCGATCTGGCCTTTGACGAAATTCCCGGGCTTGGGCCACTGGGCTTCACGCAGTCGATCTGCCAGGTCGAACACGCCGAGAAAACTGCGGCGGCCTTTGAGGCATTCTGCAAAAATCCAGGGCCTATCGTTGTTGGCGCCGTCCAGGGCGCGTCGTGCTTTGGTCCGGCCTACGAGTTCGCGATGATCCTCGATACCGAGCTACGGAAGCGCAAGATCCGCGACAAGGTTCCGATGACCTTCGTGACCTCTGAACCCTACATCGGACACCTCGGCCTTGATGGCGTGGGCGACACCAAAGGCCTGCTCGAAAGCGAGATGCGCAACCGCCACATGAAGTGGATCACGAATGCGCGCGTGACCAGCGTCGAAGCGGGGACGATGCACGTAGAAGAAGTCGGCGAGGACGGGGTCGTCAAGACGACTCACGCCCTGCCCTTCGCCTTCTCCATGATGCTGCCAGCCTTCCGGGGCGTCTCGGCTATTCGCGGCGTGGAGAATCTCGTCAACCCGCGCGGCTTCGTCCTGATCGACAAGAACCAGCGCAACCCAACCTACCAGAATATCTTCAGTATCGGTGTGACGGTGGCGATCCCGCCCATGGGCAAGACGCCTGTTCCGGTCGGCGTGCCAAAGACGGGCTTCATGATCGAGTCCATGGTGACAGCTACGGCCCATAATATCGGAGCCCTGTTGCGCGGCGAGCCAGCAGATGCCGAAGCTACCTGGAATGCCGTATGCCTCGCCGACTTTGGTGATGGCGGTGTTGTCTTCGTGGCTCAACCGCAGATCCCGCCGCGCAATGTGAACTGGTCCGCCAAGGGTGGCTGGGTTCACATGGCGAAGGCGGGTTTCGAATCCTACTTCATCGGCAAGATCAAGAAGGGTGAAAGCGAGCCGTTCTATGAAAAGCTCGTGATGGACACCCTTGGGATTCACAAACTGAAGGGGTGAGATGATGGGTGTCGCGCTATCTAATCAGGCCGTCTGCATCGCCTGTGGCTCTGCGAACCGCGTGCCGGCCGACAAACCAGCCGCAGCGGCCAAATGTGGGCGATGTGCAGCGCCGCTAGGCCTCGACCGACCAGCGGAAGTCAATGATGCCCAACTTGCGCTTCTTCTTGAAAAATCGACGGGACTGATCCTGGTCGATGTCTGGGCTCCTTGGTGCGGTCCATGTCGCGCCATGGCGCCTCAGTTCGCCACTGCAGCCGGAGCGCTAGCGGGCAAGGCCCGGCTCGTGAAACTGAATGCAGATCAGAGTCAGATGGTCCAAAGTCTCGGCGTGTCCGGCATCCCCGCACTGATCCTGTTTCGCGATGGCCGCATCGTCGATCGCAAGGCGGGTTTGATCAAAGCTGACGCCTTGACCGCGTGGGTTGGCGGTCACCTGACCAACTCAGGCAAACCTGCAATCTGAAGGAGTCTTCCATGTCACTTGATCGCGCTGTCCTCGCTTTCGCAGGACTCGTTGTTTTAACCGGCGTCGCTTTGTCCCTGACCGTTCATCCGCTGTGGATCTGGTTGTCGGCATTTGCCGGGGCGAACATGCTTCAGGCCGCGTTCACGGGCTTTTGTCCCGCCGCGATGATCTTCAAGAAGCTCGGCGTGAAGCCGGGCACAGCATTTCGGTAGTCTTGTAGCCCTTAGTGGCTAGGCCCGCCGTAGAGCTCGCAAAGCACGCCGATGAGGCGCTCTGCAATAGGGTCGGAAAGCCGATAGTAGATCGTCTGGGCTTCCCGGCGTGTGGCAACAAGGCCTTCGGCGCGCATCTTTGCCAGATGCTGAGACAACGCCGATTGCGTGAGATTCACGTGCTGGCCGAGTTGGGTCACAGACATCTCTCCACCGCTCAGCCGGCAGAGAACTGTCAAACGCTGATCATTCGCAAGCAGCTTGAGCAATTGCGCCGCCTCAGCCGCACGCGGCTCAAGCTTGCGCACAGCGGGAACTGCTGCACTCGGCTTGCGACGGGCTGCGGGCATGGGCGACTCCGGAATATCCTGGCCGCTAATTTAGCGACACCTAAAACACATACAAGGCGCAGGATGTAGCAGCCCCTAATTCAGTCTGGCCATTTGATGCGCCGAACTGGAGAACCTGCCCAGTCCGGACCGACTTGGTGGCCCGTAAAGACAATGGCGCGGCGACCTTCCCCAACCCAGCGAGCCAGGTTGACCCTGATGCGCTGAGACAGGTCAACTTCCAGTCCCGCAAATGGCTCATCCAGCAGAAGTAACTCGGGATCGGCGATGAGTGCACGCGCAACTCCGAGCCGGCGCTGCTCTCCGCCTGAGTAAACGGACGCGTCGTCAGAACCCCGACCGACGACGACATCAGTCATGCACACCATAGCAAGCGCAGCGCTGATGGCCTCGTCGCTTGCATCCGGCCGGCCATAGACAAGCTGCTCCCGGAGCGACCCAGGCAGGAACGAGGGAATTTGCGGGGCAATGGCGACGCACGCCAGAACCGACGCAGGCCTGACGGTTTCCTGCTCAATCCCGCCATACGTGAGTGATCCCGCGAAGATCGGTCGCAGCGCCGCGATAGCCTCCAGAACTGTCGATTTTCCCACGCCCGATCTTCCCGAGAGTTCGACAAGATCCCCAGGACCGCATAGCAAGCTCACCGGTCCAACGCGTCGCGCTGAACCGACCCCAACCAGAACCTGATCGAGCTTTAGGGGCAGCGCCGATTGCAGAACGGTGTCTCCGCCGATTGCGGATTTGGCGTCCTGCAGCCGTTCCAAGAGTCGTCTAGCCGATGCGGAAGCCTGCGCGCCAGCATCGAGAACCCTTGCTGCAGCCGATGCCGCCTCGAATGCAGCAAGCGTTGCCAGGGACGCGCCGGCCGCTATCGCTCCGTCTGCATGCATAGCGATGGCCCACGCGATGACGAGCAGCGCCGCCAGCCCCCCCGCGAGACTGATCAACGCCGCCGTGTCGCGAAAAGGCGCCTGCAGCCGGTCCTGCGCCTGCAGCCCAGCGGTGAGCCTGTCGTTTACACCCGTCATCGCCGCGCCGAGAACGCCGGATACGTCCAATTCGATCGCGTTCTCGACAACGCCCGTGACATCGGACCGAAGGGCGCCCTGCTCGGAAGCGAGCGACACGGCCGCCGCTCTGGCGCGACGTAGCAGGAGGTATGGAGCGCCTACACAAGCAACGGCAAAAAGAATGAGGACAGCCATGGATGCGAGCGCTGAAACAGCCGCCACCCAGCCAATGGCGACGAGTACCGCAGCGCCAACGCCAAACGCTGGACTGACGACCCGCAGGAAGCCGCCTTCGACCGCGCCAACATCATCGACGATGACGGCAAGATCGCGTGCCGGCAGCGCTGCCAGGCCCAACTGCGCGCGAGCAATGCGTTCGAACACCAGCGGCCGGATGGCCGCAGACACCTCCAACGTCGCCTCATGCCCGACCAGTTGCTCCGCGTAGCGTGAGGCCACGCGACCGACGGCAATCGTTCGGACGCCGGTGCTCGGATAAAGGTGATTGAATGCGTAGCTGGCGCCGGAGGCGCCAGCCGCCGCAGCCGCTGCGAGAAACCATCCTGAAAGGCCCAGAAGCGCGATGCCGAGCAGCGACGACAGAACAGATAGGGTCAACGCCAGCACGAAGGATCGCGCGGCCGGCCGGCCAAGAAATGTCCATAGCGCAATCATGTCGTAGCCATCTCCCTCGACGGCATACGCACAACCAGGTCGGCTGCCTTCATCACCGCGGCGCTGTGACTGGCGACGATCAGCGTACGCTCCCCAGCCTGAGCGCGGAGGAGGTCAAGCAACTCCGCCTCCGCAGTCGCGTCGAGGTGCGCGGTTGGCTCATCCATCAACCACAGTTTCGCGCCGCGCAGGAGCGCGCGTGCGATCGCAATCCTTTGACGCTCGCCGCCAGACAGGCCCTGCCCACCCCTGCCGATTGGTCGAGACAGCCCACCACTTTCGCCCGATGCCAGATGACTCGCGCCGACGCGCGCGAGCGCATCAAGAAGATTCTGATCGGTGGCCTTGGGCCCGCCAACACGTAGATTTTCAGCGAGGGTCCCTTCGAACAGCCATGGCGACTGTCGGATGTAGGCAACGCTGTCTGCGAGGCTGGCGCCAGGAGGCGCCGATACGCCATCGACGGTGACGACCCCGCCGTTCACCCGCGCCAATCCGAGCAACGCAAGCAGGGCGGAGGTCTTGCCGGAGCCGGACCGACCGCTGAGCACGGTGAGCCGCCCCGGCGCCGCATCAAAGCTGAGTCCTTGAACGACCCGGTTGGAGCCAAACCAGATCGAAACGTTGTCGAATGCAACACGGGGCGGGTGACCTAGTACGGGAAGTCGCTCGCGTGCATCTCCGGTGGCGATGAGCCAGCCCTCCAGAACGGTGCTCGCGGCGACTGC
>DAIRES010000239.1:0-4598 GCA_036795465.1 Hyphomonadaceae bacterium | reverse complement strand
TGGTACCAGCTCCCGGGCTCGAACCGGGGACCTCTAGATCCACAATCTAGCGCTCTAACCAACTGAGCTAAGCCGGCATCCGGAGCGGCGTTTCCTGACGGAGCGCCTTTCACGAAGGCCGTGGTCTTAACGCCAAGCATCGGTCCCGGCAAGACACTGAAACCCGCCGAATCCGCCCTTTGGTTCGGGGGAGCGTCAGCTTCAGAGCCCTCGAAAAGGCCCGCATTTTCAATATCTAGCGCCACGATAGGTGTGGGATGGAGGTAAACGCGGCCCCACACCCAGCTGTCCTTGAGAAGAAACTCCGGACCGGCTGAGCGATTGGCGCTCGGCTGGAAGCAGGAGTCATTCATGTCCAAGCTAGTGGATAAGGCAGCAATCCTTTCGACCACGCTTCGGTTTCTCACCGCCGGGGGGCTCACCCTTGGGCTCGCCGTGTTGCAGGAAATTGCCAAGCCGGATCGCGACTGGTCGATCATCGCGACGACGGTGGCCGGTATCCTGTTCGGTATCGGTGGCGGGGCCTACGGCCGCATCAAGGCGGAAGGGCCCATCACGTCGATCCTGCCGAAGTAGGCGCTAGTCCTTTTTGCCAAACAGCCGGTTGAGCGCCTTGTCCGCTTCCGACTTCAGGCGGTCTTCCGCGGACTTTGGCGTTTCAGCCGCAGTCGTTGAGGGCTGTGCTGGAGCGGCCGGCTGACCTTCGTCAGCAGCGGGTGCAGGCGCCGGCGAGGCCGGCGTCTGTGCTTGCGGCGAAGCGGGCGAGGCCTTGCCCAGCCCCAGCTTGGTCCGCAGCCCGTCGCCCAACTCCTTCAGCTCGTCCTGGATTTGCGCTGAGGCCTTGGTCTGCAAGCCGGATACGGCTTTCTCGCGCAGGAAGTCCCAGTCCAGATTCAGGCCAACACCCTCCCAGCCGCCTGCCAGCTTGATGGGCAGGCCGTAGCCATTCAGGCCAGCTTTCTTATCCTTGAATTCAGGGAAGAGGCTAAGCGTCACTTGCTGTCTGCCGATGTCGAGCGCCCCTCCGCCAGAGACCGTGAATGCGTCCGAGTCCATTTTCATGCCGGTCAGCAAGGCAACGCCATCCTTCATGGCAAAGCCCGCATTGAGCGCATTGAAGTTCGTCTGTGCCGTCGAAGAGAATGCGCCGAGGGAAATGCTCTTGCTTGAGAGAGCTGTCTGCGCGGCCTTGCCAAGTTCCTGAAGGTTCACACCCTTGAGCACGCCATTGTCGAACAGGAAGTCTCCCTTGCCGACGAGCGAGTTCATCATCGCCTGAAGGTTCGTGCCCGAGCCGGCAATGTCGATTTCAATATCACCCTTGCCTTCGACCATGTCGAAGCCTGCTGCCGCGACCAGCAGAGGTTTCAGTGCCAAGCCGTCCAGATTGGCCTTGAGCGCAATTGCCGGCGTCGCGCTGCTGCCGTCCGCCACGAAGCTGGCGCCGCCGGCGCCGCCGAAAAGCGATGTTTGCTTCAGGTCTGCGGTCAGCTTGCCGTTGGTGAGCGAGATGACGATGTTGGATGGGCCAAAGTCGAACTTGTCGAATGTGATGCCACCCGTCTTCAAAACCAGTGCGGCGTCCGCAAGCCGCAGCGGAGTCAGGTCGATTGGTGTGCTTCCCCATCCTTTGGTCGCGGCAGCGGGTGTTTCCGTGGGGGCGCCGGAGGCGGTCGCGTAAGGCGTGACGTTGATATCGCCGGTCGTCAGCGTGCCGCTAAGTCTTGGCTTGCCGTTTGCGCCAGCAAAGCTCAGTGCGGCTTCTCCGGTGCCCTTGATATCGTCGAACTGCACGACGGCATTCTTCAGCAGCACATCGTTTGCGCCGCCGGAGGTTTGCCCGGAGAACGAGAACGATTTGTAGATGTCGCCAGCTGGCAGTTGTGTGCCCGCTGCCGCCGCCAGCTTCCGCAGATCAGGCGCGGCAATCGTCAGGTTGCCTGCGAAAGTGAGTTCATCCTTCAATCTCGCGTTGCCGTTGAACAGCAGCCCCAGCAGCCCGCTGTTATGCTCGAAATTGACGTTATTGAACGCGAGGTCGTCGAGTGTGCCGGTGATATTCGTGGTCGCGCGCGCCTTGCCGAGCGCTGCTTCCGCAGGCGCCGTAATGTTCATCGCCTTGGCGAGATCTGCGAGGCGCGGCGCTTCAGCGGTCGCGTCGAGCAGAAGGGTGATCGTCTTGGCAATTCGCGCTTCGCCTTTCAGATCGGCATTTAACAGTGGGCTTTCGTGTTTGGCGCCGGCGATCTTCAGTGTGATGTCATCAAACGAACCAAGAGCCTGTCCATTGAGCGAGAGCTTGCCGAGCACGCCGCGAGCCGGAAGGTCTTTTAGCTGGAAAGCGTCCGCGAGTTGTACAGCGGAAGGAATCTCGCCGTTGAACTTGAAGTCGAAGGTCGGCTTTGCTCCCAAAGCCAGCGTGCCATCCAATGCGGTCTTCAGAAGATCGGTATCGAGCTTGATCGACGCAGGCGTTGTAATGCCGTCCATCATCGCTTTGGGGTTCTCGACCTGCGATTCCAGTTTGAACGCCAGTTCATTGGCGAACCCGGACGCTTTGAAGGACAGAGGCTTGTCCAGCGCCTGCATGTCCGCCGACAGGTTCAACTCGCGAAGTGTCTGAATGCTTTTCGACTGGCGGTCGTCGTAGGAGACCTTGCCATTCTCGATGCGTACGTCGCGCAGGGCGGCGCCCATGGACCCACCTTGTTTGGGCGGTTCACCATCCTTCTCTGGGGCGGCACCAAAGTCGAAAGTCCAGTTGTTCTTGCCGTCCTCGCGGTTGACCAATCCGATCGTAGGCTCGACCAGGACAAACTCCTCAATCTCGACGTTCTGGAACAGCAGCGGCCAGAGGGCGACGGCAGCGCGTAGCTCCTTCATTGAGGCAAACGGGGTGTCCCCGAACCCTTCCGGGTTGGCGATTGTGGAGGCGCCAGCGCGCGCTTCGAGCCGGGGAAAGATGGAAACCCCGATATTGCCCGTAACTTTGACCTGGCGTCCCAGGACCTTGGAAGCCTCTTCCTCGATCTTGGCCCGATAGACCTCCTGAGGGATCAGGTTGGGTATGACCATCAGTGCGGCCATCAGCAGCACCAGAACACCACCCGCGATGACAAGGATCCGGCCCATCGTTTCCTCTTTGCTTTCTGGCAGTTAAACACAAAACACGACGGTGGCGCCACCAAGGCGGCCGACAGCGCCCGGAATCTGAAATCCCTCAGGGATTCCACTGTTAAGGTGGCGTAGGACCTGAGTTGAGGCCCACAAGCTTTACCGCAGGGGGTACCCACCTTAAGTCGGGCCTCCACGATCGGGGCGGACGGCCCCAGAGGACGCGACTTTGACCCTGGAACAGGACCTTTCGGCCTACGCGGCACGATTCAAGACGCGTCCGGCCCGCAAGAGGCCATTGCCGGCCCACCTTCAGCGGCTGGAAGCCGAAAGCATCTTTATCATGCGCGAAGTCGCCGCCGGGTTTGAAAACCCGGTGATGCTGTATTCCATCGGCAAGGACAGCTCAGTGATGCTGCATCTGGCCATGAAAGCGTTCTGGCCGTCCCGCCCGCCTTTCCCGTTCATGCACGTCGATACGACCTGGAAGTTCCGCGAGATGGTCGCGTTCCGGGACCTGATCACGGAAAAGCTCGGTCTCGAGCTGATCGTCCATATCAACCAGGACGGCATCAAGCGCGGGATCAACCCGTACACATCCGGTTCCAACCTCCACACCCAGGTCATGAAGACCGAGGGGCTGCGGCAGGCGATGGACAAGTACAAGTTCGACGCAGCCTTCGGCGGCGCGCGTCGTGACGAAGAGAAGAGCAGGGCGAAGGAGCGTATCTTCTCGTTCCGTACAGAAAACCACGGCTGGGATCCTAAGAACCAGCGCCCGGAACTCTGGAGCCTTTACAACACCCGCAAGGCGCCGGGCGAAAGCATCCGTGTCTTCCCGATCTCCAATTGGACCGAGCTCGATATCTGGGCCTACATCGCCGAGGAAGAGATCCCGATCGTCCCCCTGTACTACGGCAAGAAGCGTCCGACCGTCATACGTGACGGGCAGATATTCATGGTCGACGATGATCGCACACCGATGAAGCCCGATGAAAAAGCCGTCGATCGCATGATCCGCTTCCGCACGCTGGGATGCTATCCGCTCACCGCTGCCGTCGAGAGCGATGCTGCAACACTCGACGACATTGTCGCTGAAATGCTGACCGCGCGCACATCCGAACGCTCCGGCCGCCTTATCGACCACGATGAAAGTGGCTCGATGGAGAAGAAGAAGCGCGAGGGCTATTTCTGATGGCCACGAAAGTTACGCCCCTGCGCCAACCCGCTTCGCCCACATCGGTTCGCGACCTTGCTGCCGCTGAAAAGGGCGTGCTGCGTTTCATAACGTGCGGCTCCGTCGATGACGGTAAATCGACGCTCATCGGCCGCCTGCTCTATGACACCAAGCTGATCTTCGAAGACCAGCTCGCCAGTCTCAAGCGCGATAGCGTCAAGCATGGCACGCAAGGCGAGAACATCGACTTCGCTCTTCTGCTCGACGGCCTTGAGGCAGAGCGTGAGCAGGGCATCACCATCGATGT
>DAIRES010000238.1:1263-4613 GCA_036795465.1 Hyphomonadaceae bacterium | reverse complement strand
CCGTGAATGACCGAGCCCGCGCCAAGGAACAGCAGCGCCTTGAAGAAGGCGTGGGTAAACAGGTGAAACATCGCGGCGCCATAGCCACCAAGGCCGGCCGCGAAGAACATGTAGCCAAGCTGCGAGCAAGTCGAATACGCGACCACGCGCTTGATGTCGTTCTGGGCGAGGCCAACCGTCGCTGCGAACAGGCAGGTCGTCGCGCCGATCACGGTGATGACGTTTGAAGCAACCTCGCAGACCGAGAAAATCGGCGACGCACGGCAAACCAGGAACACGCCCGCCGTAACCATGGTCGCAGCGTGGATCAGCGCGGAGACCGGCGTCGGTCCTTCCATCGCGTCCGGCAGCCAGGTGTGCAGGAAGAATTGGGCCGATTTGCCCATGGCGCCGATGAACAGCAGGATCGCCGCCATTTCGAGACCCCAGACGTGCACGCCGAGGAAATCGAACGTCACGCTCTGGATCGGCGTAGCTGCTGCCTGCCCGATCACGTGGACCGGCGCATCATTTGCGACGATGGCGAAGACGGTGTCGAACTTGATCGACGAGAACTGCGTGATGCCGAACTGAGCGTAGTCCACGCCGGCCGCCGGCTGGATCATGAACACCAGCGCCATGATGCCGAGAGCGAAGCCGAAGTCACCGACCCGGTTGACCACGAACGCCTTGATCGCGGCGCTGTTGGCGGATGCTTTCTTGTACCAGAATCCGATCAGCAGGTAGGACGCAACGCCCACGCCTTCCCAGCCGAAGAACATCTGGATGAAGTTGTCCGACGTCACCAGCATCAGCATTGCGAAGGTGAACAGCGACAGATAGGCGAAGAATCGCGCGCGATGCGGATCTTCCGACATGTATCCGATCGAGTAGGTATGAACGATCGCCGAAACACTCGTCACAACGAACATCATTGTCACGGACAGCGCATCGATGCGGATCGCCCAGTCGGCGATGAAGGTGTTTACGTTCAACCAGTTCGCCAGAACGATCGTGTGCGCAGCGCCTGATTGGCCGCCGAGCGACCACGCAAAGAATTGCCATCCCGCCAGCACAGCCGCAGAGATGACGATCGTTGTCGTGAGCGCCATGGAGCCCTTGTCGCCAAGGAAGCGCTGGCCAAGGCCAGCCACTGCCGCGGCAAGGCCGGGCGCCAGCACGATGAAGATGGCTGCGATTTCCTGGAAGGTCACGTCTCTGCCCCCTTAACCGCGCAGCACGTTGACGTCTTCCACCGCGATTTCACCGCGGTTACGGAAGTACACGACGAGAATTGCGAGACCGACCGCTGCTTCCGCAGCCGCCACCGTCAGCACGAGCATGGCGAACACCTGCCCCATGATCGTGCCGTTGAAGACCGAGAACGCCACCAGGTTGATGTTCACCGAAAGCAGAATCAGCTCGATCGACATCAGGATGACGATGATATTCTTGCGGTTCACGAAGATGCCGAACACGCCGATCGTGAACAGCGCCGCAGATACCGCGAGATAATGACCAAGTGTGAGTTCGAGGCCTGCCATGGTCAGATCCCCTGCCCCGGACGCACGTCCTTGAGTTCGACGGCGTCCTTGCGTTTGCGTCCGGTCTGCTGCGCGATGTTCTGGCGCTTCACGCTCGGGCGCGAACGCAGGGTCAGCACGATGGCGCCGATCATGGCGACCAGCAGCACGATGCCCGACATCTGGAACAGCAGCAGATAGTCTGTGTAGAGCACCTTCGACAGCGCCTCAGCGTTCGTCGCCGCGCCCGGGCTCGCGTTGAACTGCGTTCCGCCGCCGAACGTCGCGGCAGCCGCCACGATCCCGATCTCGGCCAGCAGCGCCAACGCCACCAGCACACCGACGACCAGGTAATTCTGGAAGCCTTGCTTCAACTCCGCGAAGTCTATGTCGAGCATCATGACGACGAACAGGAACAACACCGCAACGGCGCCGACATAGACGACGACCAGCAGCATCGCGAGGAACTCGGCCCCGATCAGCACCAGCAGGCCCGCCGACGTGAAGAACGCCAGGATCAGCCAGAGCACGGAGTGCACCGGGTTACGCGCCGCCACGACGAAGAGCGCGGACAGCACTACGATCGTCGAGAGGATGTAGAAAGCGATCAGCGCCATGGCGTGGCTTTCCTCTTCCTTTGGTTCCAAAACGCCCCGGATGGGGCAACTGAAGTTCATCAAGCCCGACTCGCCCCCGCGAGCCGCGCCCTTCTATCTATAGCGTGCGTCGAGTTCCAGATTGCGGGCGATCTCGCGTTCCCAGCGATCGCCGTTCTCCAGCAGACGGTCTTTGTCGTAGTAGAGTTCCTCACGCGTCTCGGTGGCGAATTCGAAATTCGGGCCTTCGACGATGGCGTCCACAGGGCAGGCTTCCTGACAGAAGCCGCAGTAGATGCACTTCACCATGTCGATGTCGTAGCGGGTCGTGCGGCGCGAGCCATCTTCGCGCGGCTCGGCCTCGATCGTGATGGCCTGCGCCGGGCAGATTGCCTCGCACAGCTTGCACGCGATGCAGCGCTCTTCCCCGTTGGGATAACGGCGCAACGCATGCTCGCCACGGAAACGCGGCGACAGTGGACCCTTCTCGAACGGATAGTTGATCGTTGCTTTGCGCACGAAGAACTGACGCATCGCCAGCGCAAACGCGCTGAGGAAGTCGGTGAGGAGTGCGCCTCGAATGGCCTGGCCGATCGACATGCTAGCTCCTCGCCTCGCCACGATATTCGGCGAAGCTCACCTTGCCGTCCTTGTTCACATCCACGCCCACGGGCAGCGTCACGGCAGCCAGCTCGCTGGCTTCCAGATAGCCGCTCTTGTCGGCGTCGAGACGATCAAATTCCTGCCGGGCCGGCGCGGTCGTAAATGTCACGTAAGCGGCCACGATCACCACGGCGACCAGCGAAGTCGGCAGGAAGATCTTCCAACCCAGACGCATCAGCTGGTCGTAGCGGTAGCGCGGCACGATCGCCTTCACCATCGCGAAGAGGAAGAAGAAGAACGTCGTCTTGCCGATGAATACCAGCAGGCCACCAAGGCTCAGTAGCCAGTCCGGCAGGCCTTCCACGCCCGGGATTGGCAACGGCATGTGCCATCCGCCGAAGAACAGGATCGTCAGCATCGAGCACATCAGCACGATCGAGACGTATTCGCCGATCATGAACATGAGGTACGGCGAGGACGAGTATTCGACCTGATAACCGGCCACGAGTTCTGATTCAGCTTCCGGCAGATCGAACGGAGGGCGGTTCGTCTCCGCCAGCGCCGAGATGAAGAAGATCACGAACATCGGGAACATGACGAAGATCGTCGGGAACGCGAACGCGTGCCAGTTCCAGATGCCGCCTTCCTG
>DAIRES010000238.1:0-1163 GCA_036795465.1 Hyphomonadaceae bacterium | reverse complement strand
AGCGCCAGCGTCAGCGTGATGATCGGCGCCAGCAGGAACACCGTCTTGTTGGCGCCCGCGGGGATGATGACTTCCTTCAGCACGAACTTGATGAGGTCCGCGAACGACTGAAGCAGGCCGAACGGCCCCACAACGTTCGGGCCTTTGCGCAGCTGAACCGCCGCCCAGACCTTGCGGTCGAACAGCAGCAGGAACGCGATCAGCACGAGCAGGATCACGACGAACGCAACGATCTGCAGCACGGCCAGGCCGATGCCGCCCCACATTCCGCCGCCCCACTGGAAGAGGTTCTCCATTCTGCCCTCCCCCTATTCGGCCGCGACCGCGGGGTTCACACCCGCAGCGAGTTCGGCGCATTCCGCCATGGTGCGCGAAGCCCGCGCGATCGGATTGGTCAGGTGGAACGCCTTGATCGGCGTCACGAAGGCGGTCGACTGCATCGCGCCAGCCGCTCCATACGGCGGCGCAACGCTGTTGCCATGCGTACCCGGCGCGAAGTCGAGGCCCAGGAATGTAGAGTGATCCTTGCCCAGCTTCTCACGCAGCTGCGCAAGCGTGTCATACGGCAACGTCTTGCCGACATAAGCCGACAGCGCGCGCAGGATGGCCCAATCCTCGCGAGCGTCACCCTTCGGAGCAACAGCGCGCTGAGTCCGCTGCACGCGGCCTTCGGTGTTCACATACGTCGCCGATTTCTCGGTGTATGCGGCCGCCGGCAGGATCACGTCGGCGCGATGAGCGCCGTTGTCGCCATGGCTGCCGATATAGATGACGTTGGCCTTGCCGAGCTTCGACGTGTCGATCTCGTCAGCGCCGAGCAGCAGAACCGTTTTGATATCGCCCGACTGTGCGCCCGCGATAATGCCCGCCACGTCCTTGCCGCCCGAAGCGGGCAGGAAGCCCATGTCCAGACCGCCCACGCGCGATGCCGCCGTGTGCAGAACGTTGAAACCGTTCCAGCCATCCTTGAAGCAGCCAGCCGCCGCCGCGAACGCCGAGGCGGCATGCAGCACCGCCGCACCATCGCCACGAGCCAGCGCGCCCTGCCCGACGATCACCAGCGGACGCTTTGCGTTCGTCAGCGCATCGAACACCGGATGCCCGGCCTTCAGGTCTTTCAGGCTGTCCGGACCAGCGCCCAGATAATTGTAGTCAAACGTCAG
>DAIRES010000237.1:0-4617 GCA_036795465.1 Hyphomonadaceae bacterium | reverse complement strand
CGTGGTCCGAACGACTTTGACTTCCAGTGGGATGGCGAGGAGTTTGCGGGCCTCGGCGCCGAGATCAGCGAGTTGATGAACTCGATCATGCCGGAACTCCAGGCCGAGATGGCCAACCTCTCGCCCGAGTTGCAGGCTGAACTCGCCTCGCTGTCGGCCGAAATGGCCGCGCTTGGCGCCGAAATCTCGACGTCGGTGAACGATGAAATGATGCGCGAAATGCCGGCGGTCATGGAAGACATCCGCAACTCGCTGCGTGAAGCCGGGCTTGATCCTGACCACATGGACCAGTGGCAGAACGCAGGCGGCTTCGACCAGGAAGAGCTGCGTCATGCCCTTCAACAAGCGCACGAGGAAATGCGTGCGGCCCTCGGTCCCCAACTCCAAGCCGAAATCCGCGCGGCACTCGACCAGGCGCGCGAGGAAGTTGCCTCGCACCGCGATGAAATCGCAGCCGCAATCCGCGAGAGCCATGATGGCATGGCGATCGCCCGTGAAGCGATGGCCGCAGCCCGCGCGGAAATCGAAGCCGCCCGCGCTCGTGGCGATTTCGATCGCATCAAGTTCGACTTCGATCACTCGATGCGCGAACACTCCGCCCTCTATGAAGCCGCTGACGATTGCGACGTGACGGAAGTGAACCGTCTGATTGGCGAGAAGAAACAGGACGTGAACTTCGTTTCGCCCGGCCGCGGCACCGCTCTGGTCGTTGCCGCCGAAAACAGCTGCACGGATGTGGCCCGTGCGCTGATCAATGCAGGCGCAGACGTGAACCTCGGCTTCCCGGGCGCCGGCACGCCGCTGAGCGTCGCCGCCGAGAGCAATGCGCTGTCTATCGCGCAGCTCCTGCTCAATCGTGGCGCCGACGTGAACGCGTCCGTGCCCGGTCATGACACGCCGCTGGTGAAAGCCGCTGCGGAAGGTGAACTCGCGATGGTCAAGCTGCTCGTCGAAAAGGGCGCCGACGTAAATCTGGCGTCCCGCGTCGGAAGCGCGACCAAGCCTCTCAAAATGGCCGAGCGTCACGGAAATGACGAAGTCGCCGCTTACCTGCGCTCCAAAGGCGCGGTGTCTGAGACGAAGTCGCCGAAGTAGAACTACGACTAGCGTACTGAGTCGCTGCCCCTGTCGGAGGGATCAGCGTCTCCATAGAAACCGTCAAGGTCAGGGGACGAGCATTGTCGACAGGTCAGGTAGGCGCCCGCCGCGCAGGCGGACGTGCGGGATTTTTCTGTAACGCGAGCACGCTTTCGATTGCGGGCGGGGTCATGGCGCTGGCTGTTCCGCCCGCCGCGATCGCGCAGCCGGCGGCTCCCCCAACGCAAGCGGTATCCCAGGCCCAGGTTTACGAGCCCGCCTACTTCGCGCGCTTCGCACCGAAGACCGCCGCAGACATGGTCAGCAACATTCCGGGTTTCAGCGTCAACGGCGACAATGAAGACCAGAACGAGCGCGGTTTCGGCCAGGCGAAGCAGAACGTGCTCATCAACGGCCGCCGGGTGTCCGGCAAGTCGAACGATGCGCAGACAGCGCTTGGACGGATTTCGGCCGAGAGCGTGGTGCGGATCGAAGTCGTCGATGGCGCAACGCTCAACATCCCGGGCCTGTCTGGACAGGTCGCGAACGTCATCGCCCACGTCGATGCATTCAGCGGCAACTGGGAAGTCGTGCCCGAGTTTCGCGAGAACCTGCAGCCCTCCTGGTATCGCGGATCTGTCTCCGCCAATGGCAAGACCGAAGATGGCTGGTCATGGTCAGCATCGCTCGATCTGGCGGAGTTTCACAACGGCAGTGATGGCATAGGCATTATCCGCGACGGTTCGGGTAATCTGCTGGACCTTCGCCGCGAGGGGTTCAACGGCGCCGGCGAGGAGCCAAACCTTGCCGCCACGCTGACCTACGACGCCAAGGACGGCGCGATCGCCAACATGAACCTGTCGCTTCGCTCGCTCAACTTCGTCGGGCGCGAGGATTCGTTCCGCAATCCCGTGAACAGCGACCCGCTCTATCGTTACACCGCGATTGGCGAGGATGAGCTCGGCGGCGAACTCGGCGCCGACTATGAATTTGATTTCGGTCCGGGCCGTCTCAAGCTGATCGCGCTGCATCGCTATGAAGAAGGCGACGACCTTGTCACCATCGAGTCTTACGACGATGGCGGCGCTTATATTGCCGATACCGGGCAACGCCTGATCGAGCACGCCGAAGAGGGCGAAAGCATCGTTCGCGGCGAATACGGTTTCGCGGCTTTCGGTGGAGACATGCAGGTCGCCGCTGAGGGAGCATTCAACTTTCTCGATGTCGCAACCGATTTTGGCGAGCGGGCGCTCGACGGAAGCTACGACCTCGCCGTGTTGCCGGGTGGCACGGCCCGGGTGGAGGAGCGTCGCGCCGAAACCAACCTGTCCTACAGCCGCAAGCTGAGTGACGCGTGGAGCCTGCAAAGCTCGATTGGTGTTGAATACTCAGAGCTGTCGCAAAAAGGCGCAGGCGGCCTGACGCGCGAATTTGTGCGGCCCAAAGGCTTCCTCGCGCTGGTGTGGAAGGTCGACGACACGCTCGATGTATCCTTCAAGGCCGAACGCAAGGTTGGCCAGCTGGATTTCGGGGACTTCCTGTCGTCGGTCGATATCCAGAACAACAATGCGTTCACCGGCAATGTGGAGCTGGTGCCCGACCAGTCGTGGATACTTTCATCCGAGGTCAACAAGACGCTTGGTCCGTGGGGCGCCGTGAAGCTCGCAGGCGAATACCACCGCATCGAAGACGTGGTGGATCTTGTGCCGATCGGCGCGCAGGGGCAGCAGGTGTCGAACATCGCCGACATTCGCGGCGAAGGCGTCGGCAATATCGATGAAGCCTGGGCCTCTTCGATCACCGCGTCCGGCACGATCAAGTTCGATCCCATCGGCGCGAAGGGCGTGCAGGCCGAGTTCTCATGGCGCTATCGCAACAGCGAGCTTGACGATCCGCTGACGGGCGAGGCGCGCCAGATCGGCAACTATCCGAAGATCACCGCCAACGTCGCCCTGCGCTGGGATATCCCAGGCACGCCGTGGACGCTGACGGGCGGCCTGGAGGAATATCAGAACTACGCCTTCTATCGCCTGAGCGAAGTGTCGCGCCAATGGAATGCGCCGTCGGTGAACTTCTTCTCGATCGAGAACAAGGATGTATTCGGCATGAAGGTTCGCCTGCAGGCGGTGAACCTCAACGACACGTCGGAGAACTTCAAACGCGAGGTCTATCAGTCAGCTGATCCGAACGATCCGGATTCGCCGCGGCTGAGAACGAACCCCCTCGCTTTCACCGACGAGCAGTATCGCACGTTCGGGCCGATCGTCCGTCTGTTCGTCTCGGGGAGTTTCTAGCCGCTCAGTGCGGGGTGAGGGCGGCGGGCACTGTGGGGTTGATCGGGCAGTGCGGACCGATCTCGGTCTGGCCGAACCAGGTCGGGTTGCAGTCATACACCTGCCAGCCGCCGTCCCACAGCATGTGAAGCGACACGTACAGGATGATGAGCAGGCCGATATAGGCGATCCAGCGATGCTTCGAGAGCAACCGCGCGATGAAAGTCGCCGCGACGCCCATCAGCACGACAGACAGGGCGAGGCCGAAAACGAGAATCCACGGATGCTCGTGAGCTGCACCAGCCACGGCGAGCACATTGTCGAGCGACATTGAAACGTCAGCGATCACGATCTGGGTGACGGCCTGGGCCAGTGTCTTCTTGGAAATGGTCTGGCCTGCGATCTTGCCGTCGCCGTCCAGATCCTTGCCTTCGATTGCTTCGGGGTCGTTGCTGTGCGGCGTCGAAAGTTCGCGCCACATCTTCCAGCATACCCAGAGCAGCAGGACGCCCCCGGCAAACAGAAGGCCGATGATGGCGAGCAGCTGGGTGGCGACCAGCGCAAAGAGAATGCGCAGGACAGTGGCGGCAAGAACGCCGACGAGGATGGCCTTGCCGCGCTGCTCTTTCGGCAGGCCCGCGGCGGCCAGGCCAATGACTACCGCATTGTCGCCGGCGAGCACCAGATCGATCATGACGACAGTGAAGAAAGCCTGGATGGCTTCGGGCGTGAAGAATTCCATGTGTCTTTGACGCTCCGAGGCCTGCGCGGCCGACAAGCCGCTCACATTTCCGACTTGGCGCAAGTTTTCAAGGGGAACAGACGCCGCCCATCAAAACCTTCCCGTCATTGTCCAGACGGGCCGATGGAGGAACCAGCGAGTTGAAAAACGTGCCGGGAATGAGCCATTTGGCTCGATTCCGGGCTCCGGCTTGACTTTCCCCCGCCGATCCTGTTTTTGCCCGCTTCCGCGCCGGAAATGGCCTGGAAATTACGGGTGGTGCGCATTCCGCCGTTGAGATCGCGAGGGCCATAGGGGTCCCGCCGGAGCGCATCGAAGAAGAGGCTACCATGTCCAGGCGCCAGAACGCCAAGTACAAGCTCGACCGCCGCGTTGGTGAAAACGTCTGGGGTCGTCCGAAATCCCCGATCAACACCCGCCAGACCCGTCCCGGCCAGCACGGCGCCCGCCGTTCGAACAAGCCGTCGGATTTCGGCATCCAGCTGATGGCCAAGCAGAAGCTCAAGGGCTTCTACGGCGACATCA
>DAIRES010000236.1:0-4678 GCA_036795465.1 Hyphomonadaceae bacterium | reverse complement strand
AGCTGAAGGGCTCGCTGTGGAAGAACCTCTGGATCAAGCGGCGGGTTTCCCGTCGTCCAATGCCGCTTCTGATAGCGGCTCTTTTTTTGGAATACCGTGGTGGGCGGCGCTTATCGTGCTGGTCCTCTTCATGTGGATGGCGCGCGAGCCAATGCGACGCGTGCTGTGGCAGATATTCTTCATCACCGGCCGCGTGTTCGGTCGCTGGGGCCTCTGGCTTGGCGAGCATGGAAAAAATGCGCGCGCCAATTGCAACGAGAAGATCGCCTCGCACCGCGCGGATGAGCTTCAGGAACGCATGCTGATGCTCGAAGACCGCATCGGCCACCGTGCCGAGCGTCTGCCGAAGGAAACCGGCCCGATCATCGCGCGCCTCGACAAGAGCACGCACGCTCTTGCCAGCACCGCCACCGCGCTCGCCGACATCAATGTCGAAGATGCAGCCGAACGCGCCTTCCGCGCCGCCATGCCGTCCATCGAAGGCGGCCGAAACCTCTCCAAGCTCGAACGCACCATCGCGCAACAGACATCGAAAGCGATGGCGGAACGCCTGACGCCCATCCGCCCCGCTCTCACGGCCCTCAAGACCGAAGGCCCACGCCTGCGCGAGATCGCCGAGAAGCTCACCAAGACCCAGCACGAATTCGACAAGCACGCCGACGACGTCAACAAGTCGTTCGTCGAGTTCGAGCAGATCGTGAAATCGGAAGATCGCACGGCCGTCGCCGCCAAGGCGTCGATCTTCGTCCCCTGGCTGATCGCCGTAATCATAACCGCCATCGCGCTCGCAGGCGTGTTCCTGAACTTCTTCCTGATCGAACGCCCGATGTCCGAGATCGTCGGCGAAGGTGCGCGCATCGGAGGCGTCGGCTTGCCCGCAGTTGCGGCCATCGTCGTGATCTTCCTCGAATTCGTCGCAGGCGTGATCCTGATGGATGCGGCGGGCTTCACCAAGCTCATCCCCGCCTTCCACTCGATGACGCAGTCCAGCCGGCGGATCATGTTCTTCGTCGCCTTCGGCTTCCTCTGCTCTTTCTCCGTGCTCGAGATCACGCTCTCCATCGTGCGTGAAGAAATCATCGAGCAGCAGCAGGAAACCCGCGACATCGCCAACCGCGCACTCCTCGCCCCGGCTCCCACGCCGGACGCAGCAGCACCCGATGCTGCCGCCCCCGCGGAGACAAGCCCCGCTCCGGCACGCGAACGCCCGAACGTGTTCGGCCTCCAGCTCTCGACGTTCGCGCAGGTCATCCTCGCCGCGATCATCCCCTGGCTGCTCGCTGCCGCCGCGCTCCCGCTCGAAACGATCGTGCGCAACTCCGTCTTCATGGCGTCGATCGCGACCAGCTACCTGATGCTGTTCTTCGCCTTCATCTTCAAGACGCTGTCGGTCTTCTTCAAGAACGCCGGACTGTTCGTCCTGTCGATCTACGACCTCATCATCTTCGCCCCGCTCTGGATCGAACGCCGCGTCAAAGGCGTCGTCCGCAACAAGGGCGGCGGTGATGATGGCGGCGACGAGCCTCTCGTCCTCCAGAAGAAATCAACGCAACAGGACCAGCCGCCCAAGCGCGACCGCGAACGCGACAAGGGCAAGGAACGGGAGCTGCAGCAGGCATGATCGCCAGATCTCTGTTGGGGGCCTGTTGCGCGATCGCCATCGCCGCCCTCTCCGCCTGCGGCCTCGTCACCTCGACCAGCCGCTCGGTCTTTTTCGTCTTCGACGTCTCCGGCACCTACGTGAAAGCGGTGCCGGACGCGGCGAAGCTCGCCAACATCACGGTCGCCGACCTCCTCCCCGGCGACTACATCGCCGCGAGCCAGATCAGCGCCTGCTCGTTCTCGGAAAAGGAAATCTTCCTCAACCGCCAGCTCCCGCAGACGCCCAGCCTCGCCGCCGAAGCCAAGCGCGAGGTCTTCACCGCCTTCAACGACTACGCCACCCACGTGAAGTCGGCCAAGTTCACCGACATCCGCGGTGCCATCGCCCAAGCCGCGTTCGAACTGAAGCAACGCCCGGAAGAAGCCCGCTTCATCGTGCTCTTTTCCGACATGCTGGAAGACTACGGCAAGACGTGCGACACCTCCGAAATCCCGCTGAATCTCGAAGGCATCCACGTGATCGCAGCCAACGTCATCAAGACCAATCCGGGCGACCCGGAAGAATACTTCGAGGTCCTGAAAAAGTGGGAAGCTACTGTCGTCGCCGCCGGCGGAAAGTGGTCGCTGGTCTCCTCGCCTGACCAGCTGCCCAAGCTCGTCACAGGGTCCTGACCATGCGCAGCCTTGTCGCTCCTGTTACTCTTGCGGGCGTCCTGCTTGCTGGCCTCGCTGCCTGCTCGAAGCCGACCGAACTCGCCTCCAACGCCAACGGCAAGGGCCGCGAGACTGTCGCCGCCGCCGCCGCAGGAACAGCGCCGCCGGAAATCCCTGCCGAGGAACTGGCCGCCATCGCCGCCGAACAGGGCGTAGCCCCCACTGATCCGGCCGCAGTCGACCCCAACGCCATCGTTGCGAAAGACACGCCCGACACCGTCACCGACTACCGCGCCTCTGTCGAGGGCGATGTCGGCTCCCTCCCGCCTGTCGGCAACGCGCCCGCCCTCGCCGCCGCCTTCGTCGACTGGAAGACACGCGCCGCATCGAACCCCGGCGCCTACGAACAGGGCCAGGTCCAGCTCGGCGCCGACCCCCAGGAATACCGCCCCTCGGACGCCGAACTCGTCGCCGCCGAAGCCGGCGACCGTCTCGCCGCCGCCCTGCAAGGCGCAGACGACGCAACCAAGGCCACCGTCGCCGCCACGCTGGGCGATGCGCCCGAGGCCCGCGTCTATCGCCGCTTCGACTACCGGCATTCAGATGTCATGGGCTCAGGCCGCTATTTCTACGCGTCCAAGCCGAAGGAAGCCGCGCTTCCGCTCTAGCGCAACCCGCCTCCGGCTCTAATCTCCCGCCCATGACTCGCCGCCGCCCGCCCTCGCACCTGCGCCTGCCATCGCCGCCCGGCGATCTGGTCATCGGCATCATGGGCGGCTCGTTCGATCCGCCGCATTCGGGCCACGCCCACGTCATCGAGACCGCGCGCCGCGCCGCCAACCTCGATCGCGTCTGGATCTTCGTCGCCGCCGGCAACCCGCTGAAGAAAACGCAAACCGCTTTCATCGACCGCTTCGCCGCCACACAACGCCGCCTCGGTGGCCGCCGCGCCAGCGTCACCAGCCTCGAACACCAGCTCGGCCTGCGCTACACGATCGACCTGCTGCGCCGGCTCAAGCGCTCGGCGCCACATGCGCGCTTCGTATGGATCATGGGCGCCGATAACCTGCGCGATTTCCACAAATGGAAAAGCTGGCAGGCCATCGCCCGCCTCGTCCCCATCATCGTCATCGCCCGGCCGGGCGCGAACCCGAAAGCCGGCCTCTCGCGCTTTTCCAGCCAGTTCCGCGCCAGCCGCCTGCCGCAATCGGCGTCGCGCACACTCGCAAGCCGCAGGGCGCCTGCCTGGGTCTATATCGCCGCCCCGCTCGACCCGATCTCGTCCAGCGAAATCCGCGCCCAGATGGCGATCAACGCCCTGCCGCCGATCTAGTCACCAGCGCGTCCAACAGCGCCCCTCACTCAGAGCGTCTGCGCCAGCGCCTCGAGTTGGCGGGCGCATTGTGTCCAACCGGGGATGAAGCCCATCTGGTCGTGCTGTTGCCTGGCTTCAGCGGTCCAGTGACGCGCCCTCGCCGTGTATTTCGTCTTGCCGGGGCCCGCATCCTCGAAGGTCAACTCACAGGCAAAGAACGGCGCGCCCTCCTTGGGAACCCAGTTACCGACGAAAGCGTCGGTGAACACCAGCTTCCGGTTCGGGATCACTTCCAGATACTGCCCCGGGTTCGGATAATCCTGCCCTTCGGGCGAACGCATCACCACCAGCGACGCGCCGCCGGGCCGCACGTCGGTCTCGGCATGCGATGTTGTCCACGGCTTGGGCGCGAACCACTGCTTCATCAGCTCCGGTTCGGTCCAGCCGCGATAGAGCTTTTCCTTCGGCGCATCGAGGATGAGTTCAAGAACCAGTTCATGTATCGGCGCGGTCATGGCGTTCCTCTTTCCTCGAACGGTCCGTTCGGCTCAGCTTACGGCGGCTTATCCGCCCTTGCTACGGTCACAGGACGTCCGGAGCGAATCCCTTCCGACACCCCGACCGCTTTTTTCCACCACCTCGATCAAGCCCACCTCGGATCGCTCCCGTGACCACGAGATTGAGGGATAGGGCGATATCGAATTCGTAGGACGGGCAAAATTCTTCGCCCCTGAATTCAGCGCACTAGTCAACAAAGATGGGGGATAGCGCGAGCCAGATTCAACCGGGACCGGAGCGAGGGTTATTATCCAACCCATGACACGGCACAAACATGCGCAAACTGGGCTGGTAACCCCGCAGCTTCCTCAGCTCTTGCTGACAGCTGTGCTGCGCGCATTTGCGATGCTCGTGCACTACGTCGTCTCAACACTCCAGATGAAGCAGCTTCCTCCCAAGCGTGATTGGCACACGCATGACGATGAAGCCGCTCTGCCCCGAATGATGAGCGACACCTTCAAGGACAACCACGCTGCGCAACACCGCAGCCCGCCAGCCCTCATCCTGAGCAGCACGCTTCGCGTGCGCCCGTCGAAGGACGAGGGCGTG
>DAIRES010000044.1:15967-22167 GCA_036795465.1 Hyphomonadaceae bacterium | reverse complement strand
GGCTTTGCCGGCTTCTTCTCGAAAGACGCCATCATCGAAACGGCGTTCGCGTCGGATTCTGCCTTCGGGCCGTTCGCTTTCTGGTGCAGCGTGATCGCCGCCCTGCTGACGAGCTTCTACTCCTGGCGCCTTATGTTCATGACGTTCGAGGGCAAGTTCCGCCCGAACCCGCATGCACATCACGACGATCACGCTCACGCAGATGATCACAGCCATGGCCACGATCATGGTCGTCATGCTCCGAAAGACGGCCGCGCGCCGGCTCACGAGTCTCCGAAGATCATGTTGATCCCGCTGGTGTTGCTGGCGACGGGCGCCGTGGCTGCGGGCTTCGTGTTCAAGCCACAGTTCCTGACGAGCAACGCCGACAATTTCTGGCAGGGCGCCATCGTTCGCGACTCTGACCCGATGTATGGCCCGCACGGGGTTCACCCGTACGGTGTAGCGACTGAAACACATGCACCTGCCGAAGCGCACGCTCCGGCTGCGGATCATGCTGCGGAAGGCGCACCGGCTGCTGAACACAGCGCTCCCGCTGTAGCTGCGGATCACGCGCCTGCTGCGGAAGGTGCCCATGCCGAAGCTCATCACGAGTTGCCGGCCTGGGTCATCTGGGCGCCGTTCATCGTGACAATGACGGGCTTCGTTGGCGCCATTATCTTCTACCTGCTGGCGCCGTCCGTGCCACGCCGCATGGCGGAGAATGGCGGGCCGATGCACTCGTTCCTGTCGCACAAATGGTACTTCGACGAGATCTACAACTTCGTCTTTGTGAAGGGCACGGCGCTGCTGGGCGACGTGTTCTGGAAGGTCGGGGACAAGAAGATCATCGATGGGCTGGGGCCTGATGGCGTGACGGGCGTGGCGAAGGCTGGCGCTGGCGGGCTGTCAAAGCTGCACACCGGCTACATCTTCCACTACGCATTCGTTGTTCTCATCTCGGCGGTGGTTTTCGTCGCCTTCGTTTTGCTCGGGCAGGGGCGCTGACGCATGGCCGGCTTGCCCATCCTTTCGATCACCATCTTCATCCCCCTCATCGGGGCGTTGCTCATCCTTGGCTTCCGCATCGTGGGTGGCGCCGCCGTCGCCTCGAGCGCTTCGAAGGGCATCGCCCTGTTGACGTCGCTTGTTGCGCTCGCCGCATCGCTGCTTGCCTTGTCGAGCTTCGACGCCGCCAAGGCAGGCTACCAGTTTCTCGAAAGCGTGCCGTGGTTCGGCGGCTCGTCCTACAAGCTCGGCGTCGACGGCATGTCGATCGCGCTGATCGTTCTTACAACAGCGCTCACGCCGCTCTGCGTGCTGCAGTCCTCCAAGTCGATCAAGGATCGGCTCGCGGAATACATGATCTGCTTCCTCGTGCTCGAAACGCTGATGATTGGCGTGTTCTGTGCGCTTGATCTCGTGCTGTTCTACGTCTTCTTCGAAGGCGGGCTGATCCCGATGTTCCTGATCATCGGCGTCTGGGGTGGCAAGAACAAGCTGTACGCGGCGTTCAAGTTCTTCCTCTACACGCTGCTGGGTTCGCTGTTGCTGCTCGCCGCGCTGGTTTACATGTCGATCACCGCCGGCACCACTGACGTGGTCGTTCTGCAGAATGGCCTGCACCCTGTGACAGGGGCCCTGCTGTTCCCGCCGGAAGTGCAGACGTGGCTGTGGCTGGCCTTCTTCGCATCGTTTGCAGTGAAGCTGCCCATGTGGCCCGTCCACACCTGGTTGCCGGATGCGCACGTTGAAGCGCCGACGGCAGGCTCGGTTGTTCTGGCAGCCGTGCTGCTGAAGATGGGTGGTTACGGCTTCCTGCGGTTCTCGCTGCCGATGTTCCCGGAAGCCTCGCAGCTGTTTCAGCCGCTGATGTTCGCGCTCAGCGTTATTGCCATCGTTTATGCGTCGCTCGTCGCCTTCCGGCAGACTGACATCAAGAAGCTGGTCGCCTACTCGTCGGTTGCGCACATGGGCTTCGTCACGCTCGGCATTTTCGCATTCAACGAGATTGGCATTCAGGGCGCGATCTTCCAGATGATCTCGCACGGCATCATTTCCGGCGCGCTCTTCTTCTGCGTTGGCGTCATCTACGACCGGATGCATACGCGCGACATCGCCTTCTACGGCGGCCTCGTTCACCGGATGCCGGTGTATGCGGCGCTGTTCATGCTGTTCTCGATGGCCAACGTCGGCCTGCCGGGTACTTCGGGCTTCGTTGGCGAAATCCTCACCATGGTCGGTGGCTTCCAGGCTTCCACCTGGGCTGCAGCCGGCGCCGCGCTCGGCGTTATCTTCTCCGCAGTTTACATGCTCACTCTCTATCGCCGCGTCGTTTTCGGCGAGATGACCAACGAGAAGCTGTTCGACATCAAGGACGTTACTGCGCTCGAATTCTTCATTCTGGGGTTGCTGGCGATCAGCGCCCTGGCTTTCGGCGTCTTCCCCGGTCTGATCTTCGACCTGACCAAGGGATCGACACTGGAAGTCCTGCGCATGATCGGACGGTAGGAACGCGCCATGGATTTCCTTGCCGACATCAACAACGCGGTCCCGGAAGCGGCTCTTGCCGGCTTCGGGCTTGCTGGCCTTCTGCTGGGAGCCATCGGCGGCGACCGGGCTTCCGGCCTGCTGCGCGTGCTTTCCGCCGTCGCTCTGGTCGCGGCGTCTGTTCTGACTTTCTACCAGTTCCAGCATCCAGGCGCGGCTGATGGTATTGCCGCCTTCGCAAGCCCGATGGCGCCGGACGGGCTCTATCGCGTTACCATGTTCACGTTGTTCGCGAAGGGCGTGACGTACGCGCTCGCTGCCTTGGCGTTGTTCATGTCCGGCGGATTCCTCAAGACAGCGCAGATGGAGCGGTATGAGTATCCACTGCTGATCGTGTTCGGATCGCTCGGCGCGGGCATGATGCTCTCGGCCAACGATCTTATGACGCTGTATGTCGGCATCGAGACGCTGAGCCTTTCGTCCTACGTGCTGGCCGCATTCCGGCGTGACAGCCTGAAATCGGCTGAGGCCGGCCTGAAGTATTTCGTACTGGGCGCGCTGGCGTCGGGCCTGCTCCTTTATGGCTCGTCGCTGATCTACGGTTTCACCGGCGGTACGGGCTATTCGGTGATCGCCGCCGCGCCAGTCTCGGTCGGCCTGATCTTCGGTCTGGTGTTTGTGATTTGCGGGCTGGCGTTCAAGGCTTCGGCCGCGCCGTTCCACATCTGGACGCCGGACGTTTATGAAGGCGCTCCTGCGCCAGTCGTCGCGTTCTTCTCGACGGCGCCGAAGATCGCAGCCGTGGCGCTGTTGGCGCATGTCCTGTTCGTGGCTTTCGGCCCGCATCAGCAGTCCTGGCAGCAGATCATCGCGATCATCGCGGCGCTCTCCATGCTGATCGGCGCCTTCGGCGCGCTGATGCAGAACAGCATCAAGCGTATTCTTGCGTATTCCTCGATCTCCAACGTCGGATTTGCGATGATCGGCATCGCGGCTGGCGCGAAAGATGGCGCTGCAGCCGTGCTTGTTTACATGACGCTTTACGTCGTGGCGACGCTTGGCATCTTTGCTGGCGTGCTCGCTCTGCGGCGTGGCGGGAAGGCGATCGACCAGGTTTCAGATCTGAATGGACTTGTGAAGCAAAAGCCCGGGATGGCCCTCGGCCTGCTGATCCTGATCTTCTCGGTAGCGGGCATTCCTCCGGCTGCTGGTTTCTGGGGCAAACTGCAGGTGTTCTCGGCGGGTCTTCAGGCCGACATGCTTTGGCTGGTTCTTGTCGGCGCCCTCGCGAGCGTGGTGTCGCTTGGCTATTACCTGCGTCTTGTGTGGGCGATGTTCATCAAACCGCCGGGCGAAGCGCTCGACCGAACCGACGCAAGCGTTGGCGCTATCGTCTTCGCAACCAGCATCCTGATCTTCCCGATACTCACCATCACGATCCAGATGTTGCTCGAAACCGCAGCCCGCGCGTCGGGCGGCTGAGGCGGATGGGGCTCGAAACATTCTCGAGCAGCTGGCCGATCATCCGGTTCGACGAGATCGATTCAACCAATGAAGAAGCGCGCCGTCGTGCGTCAGGCAGCGATATCGGTCCCTGCTGGCTGGTGACAGCCGCACAGACAGCAGGGCGGGGGCGTTTGGGACGGCAATGGTCGTCGCCGCGTGGAAATCTCTATGCAACTGCGTTGCTGCCGTTTCCCGGAAGCCTGCAGGAAGCAGCCTTGGCCTGCTTTTCGGCCGGCCTCGCAGTCACAGACGCAGCGAAATCTCTCGGCGTCGATAGCTCTCAGCTGAAGCTGAAATGGCCGAATGACGTGCTGGTGGGCTCAGCAAAGCTTGCGGGCATTCTTATTGAAACGGGCATGCTCCACGGCAGGCTCTGGATGGCTGCTGGCTTTGGCGTGAACGTCGAAGTAGCGCCGGAACGAGCCGATCGCGTCACCACATGCCTTACCGCGCAGCCGGGTGGGGCGGACGCCACAGCGCCCCGGCTGCTAGCCATGCTCGATATCTCGTTCCGCGCGAGGCTGTTTCAGCTGCTGGGCGAGGGCTTTGGTGCGACGCGCGAGGCGTGGCTCGACCAAGCTGCTGGAATTGGCGCCCGGGTCGAGCTCACGCCTGCTTCTGGCCGGATCGAAGGGATCATGACCGGGCTGACAGAAGATGGGGCTCTCATCCTGCGTCTGGCCGACGGGTCTGAAACCCATGTTCGGGCGGGTGAAATCTCGGTATTGGGTTAGTTCCCGAGTTTATGGAGCGGCGGATGCTGCTGGCGATCGACACAGGCAACACGAACACGCTGTTTGCGGTTCACGACGGTCAGGAATGGCGCGCCCAATGGCGCTCAGCCACCGACATGACCAAGACTGCTGATGATTACGCGGTTTGGCTGGCCACCCTCATGGAGCTCAGCGGTCTCGAACTGGCCCAGATCGACGACTGCATCATATCGACCGTCGTGCCCCAATCGCTCTTCAACCAGCGCAACCTCGCTCGCCGCTATCTCAACGTCGAGCCGTTCGTTGTGGGTGAGAACGTGGAACTGGGGGTCAAGGTCAACATTCTCAAGCCTAGCGAAGTCGGCGCCGATCGTCTGGTGAACGCCGTGGGCTCGCATGCTTCCTATCCCGGCATGCCCAAGATCGTCATCGACAGCGGCACGGCGACGACTTTCGATATCGTCGGCGCCGATGGGTCTTTCGAAGGCGGTATCATCGCCCCGGGCATAAATCTTTCGATGAAGGCGCTGCACGAAGCGGCCGCCAAACTGCCCCGGGTCGCAATCCAGCGGCCGGACCGGGTAATCGGCAAGGATACGGTCACCGCCATGCAATCCGGCGTGTTCTGGGGCTATATCGACCTGATCGACGGACTGGTCGAACGCATCAAGACCGAGTACGGCGAGCCCATGACAGTCATCGCCACCGGCGGCGTCGCCTCCCTTTTCGAGGGCGCGGCACGCAATATCGACCATTTCGACAGCGACATCACCATCAAGGGATTGCGCATCCTCTACGACCGTAACGTCGCCAATGCGGCCAAAGAGCTGAAATGAAGGGCGCCGAACTCATATTCGCTCCCCTTGGCGGTTGCCGGGAAATCGGGATGAACCTCAACGCCTACGGTTATGGCCCGCCCGATGATCGGCGGTGGATCATCGTCGATGTGGGCGTGACGTTTGGCGATGACTCGACGCCCGGCGTCGACCTCATCATGCCGGACCCGGTCTATCTGGAAGGCTTCGCTGACCAGATCGAGGCGATCATTCTTACCCACGCGCATGAAGACCATATCGGCGCCATCGGCTGGCTATGGCCCAAGCTCCGCGCACCGATCTATGCGACGCCTTTCACGGCCTATCTTGTGGCTGAGAAGCTGCGCGAACGCGGTCTCGACGGCGAGGCGCCGCTGCACATCATGCAGCTGCGCGAGACGCGCACCTTCGGTCCATTTGAAGTCGAGATGGTGACGCTCACCCATTCGATCCCCGAACCGAATGGGCTCGCCATCCGCACGCCGCTGGGCCTGATCCTGCACACGGGTGACTGGAAGATCGATCCGGACCCGATCATTGGCGAGGATTTCGACCAGGCGAAGATCGAGGAACTGGGACGCGAGGGCATCCTCGCCATGGTTTGCGACTCGACCAACGTCTTCGAGGACGGTGAGGCGGGTTCGGAAGGCATGGCGCGCGAAGCGTTGAGGCGCGCCGTTGCAGAGCAGACGGGCCG
>DAIRES010000044.1:0-15867 GCA_036795465.1 Hyphomonadaceae bacterium | reverse complement strand
CGGAAGGCATGGCGCGCGAAGCGTTGAGGCGCGCCGTTGCAGAGCAGACGGGCCGTGTAGCAATCACCTCATTCGCGTCGAACGTCGCGCGCGTGCAATCAGCATGTGAAGCGGCGCGTGCAAACGATCGCTCTGTGTGCCTGGTCGGACGCTCCATGTTCAGGATCGTCGGCGCCGCGCAATCGGTCGGCTTGCTCAAGGGCTTTGAGTTCATCAGTCCGGAAGACGCTGCGGATCTTCCAGGTCATCACGTGCTTTATCTTTGCACCGGCAGCCAGGGCGAGCCCAACGCCGCGCTGGCGCGGATTGCACGCGGGGACCATCCGTCCGTGAAGCTTGGCGCCGACGACTCGGTTATCTTCTCGTCGCGTGTCATTCCGGGCAATGAGCGGGCGATCGGCGAAATCCAGAACACGCTTGCCGAACGCAATATCAAGCTCGTGACGGCACGGCAGTTCGACATCCACGTGTCCGGCCATCCGTGCCGTGATGAGCTGCGTCGCATGTACATGTGGGCTCGTCCGCAGATCGCTGTACCGGTGCACGGAGAGCGGCGGCACATCATGGAGCATGCGCGCTACGCCAAGTCTTTGCAGGTCCCGCAGGCGATCACGCCGGACAATGGGCAAGTCATCCGGCTTGCTCCGGGCCCTGTCGAGGTAATCGACGAAGTTGCCGTCGGTCGTCTCCATGTCGATGGCGAGGTGCTGACGTCAGACAAGGCTGGCGGCATGTGGGAGCGCCGCAAGATCGCGTATAATGGCCATCTCACAGTCAGCGTCGTCATTGCGAAGGGCAAGATCGAGGACGGTCCGATCATCGTGGGACGAGGCTTCTCGGAGCCTGATGGCAGGCCGGCGGATGAGTCCATGGAGCCGCTAGACGACGCAGCTGAAGCTGCGCTGGCCGGTTTGAAGCGTGGCGACTTCAGCGACGACGAGAAGATCGAGAAGGCTTTGCTGAGAGCCGTGCGCCGCGCCGCGGAGGCGCAGTTCGGCAAGCGACCACTGATCGATATCACGATACACAGAATCTAGACGGGAGCGCAGCAATGACCATTGGTCGCCTCAATCACATCGGCATCGCCGTGCCGTCGATCGAAAAGACGTTCGAAACTTACAAGACGCTGTACGGCGCTACCGAGTTCATCCAGCCATTCGACATGCCTGCGCAGGGTGTGCGTGTCGGCTTCATCAACATGCCGAACACCCAGCTCGAAATCATCGAACCGCTCGGTGAGAAATCACCGATCATCAACTTCCTCGAGAAGAACCCCAAAGGCGGTCAACACCACGTCTGTTTCGAGGTGCCGGATATTCACGCGGCGAAAGCCGATATGGAGAAGAAGGGCGCCAAGGTTCTGGGCGAGCCACGGATCGGCGCGCACGGCACGCTGGTGATCTTCATCCATCCCAAGGACTCGGATGGTGTGCTGATCGAACTCATGGAAACACCCAAGGGCCACCACTAAGGTCCGTGCATGGGCATTTTTGAAGGCATTGTCGTCTTTGTCTGCTCCTGGTGGCTGATCTTCCTGCCTTTGCTGTCAGCAGGAACCCGCAGCCAGGAAGATACGGGATCTGTGATTCCGGGCACCGAGCGGTCGGCCCCTGTTTCGGTCGGCTGGCGCTGGAAATTCATTGTCCCTACGGCAGGCGCGGTCGCGGTCACTTTCCTGATCTGGCTGACGCTCCATATGCACTGGCTGGATTTCATGATTCCAAGGCTTTAGCCGCAGTCCGGCCTCATTGCGCGGCCACGTAGGGGCGGCTATCAGCCTGACATCATCTGCACGTGTATCAGGGCCCTAAATGCGTCTTTCCCGGTATTTCCTGCCTGTTCTCAAGGAAGCGCCTGCCGACGCGCAGATTGTCTCGCACCAGCTGATGCTGCGCGCAGGCATGATCAAGCAGAACGGGGCAGGGATCTATTCCTGGCTGCCGCTGGGGATGCGGGTGCTGCACAAGATCGAAAAGATCGTCCGCGAAGAGCAGGAACGCGCCGGCGCTGTTGAGCTGCTGATGCCGACGATCCAGTCAGCTGACCTCTGGAAGGAATCCGGCCGCTACGACGCCTACGGCAAGGAGATGTTGCGCATCCTCGATCGGCATGAGCGTGAGATGCTCTACGGCCCGACGAACGAGGAAATGATCACGGACATCTTCCGGACGTATGTGCGCTCGTACAAACAGTTGCCGCTGAATCTCTACCATATCCAGTGGAAGTTCCGGGACGAAGTCCGCCCTCGCTTCGGCGTGATGCGCGGCCGCGAATTCCTGATGAAGGACGCTTACTCGTTCGACGTCACCGTCGAGGCGGCCAAGCAGTCCTACTATCGGATGTTCTGCGCCTACCTGAACACGTTCAGCCGCATGGGGCTCAAGGCTGTGCCTATGCGAGCCGACACAGGCCCGATCGGCGGCGATCTTTCGCACGAGTTCATCGTTCTGGCAGACACCGGCGAGAGCGCTGTATTCTGCGACAGCGCTTTGGTTGATATGCCGGCCCCGGGCAAGGACCTCGACTTCTGGCAGGACCTGCTACCGGAAGTGGAGAAGCGTACGTCCCTCTATGCCGCCACCGAAGAAATGCACGACGCAGCGCGTTTCGAGAGCGAAGTGCCGGCCGAGCGCCGCCTTTCCGCGCGGGGCATCGAGGTTGGCCATATTTTCTATTTCGGCACGAAATACTCCGCGCCGATGAAGGCTGAAGTGGCGACAGCCGAGGGCAAGAACATCCCCGTCGAGATGGGATCCTATGGCATCGGCGTGTCTCGCCTGCTTGGCGCGATCATCGAGGCAAGCCACGACGATAAGGGCGTGATCTGGCCGCGCGCAGTGGCGCCCTTTGAAACTGCAGTCGTCAGCCTGCGTAACGATGATGCTGATGTCACCGGGATCTGCGAAAGCGCCTACGAACAGCTGCTCAATGCAGGTTTCGATGTGCTGTACGACGATACGGCGGAGCGGCCGGGCGCCAAGTTCTCGACGATGGAGCTGATCGGCGTGCCGGAATTGATCGTTGTTGGGCCGAAAGGCGTGAAAGCTGGCGTTGTCGAGTATCGCAACCGCAAGGCCGGCAGCTCCGAGGAAATGACGCTCGAAGCCGCCATCAAGCGCTGCCTCGCCAGCCGGGGGGGCTGACGCTCATGGACGCGGCCAGGGAACAGCGGGTCATCCATCGGCCCTTCGGCCCGTTCGAGCGAATGCTCGCCATGCGCTATCTCGGCGCCAAGCGCGAGCATGGCGGCCTGGCGTTTATCTCGATCGTCTCGGTCATCGGCATCACGCTCGGCGTGTGGGCGTTGATCCTGACGATGTCGATCATGAACGGCTTCCGCCTTGAGCTGGTCTCCAAGATCGTTGGCTTCGAGCCACACGTCTTCATCGATACGCGTGGCGTGCCTCAGGTCGAGGTCGATGCCCTGATCGAAGAGCTGCGGCTGCGCCCCGGCGTAGAAACGGTGGAGCCTCTTCACGAGGGAACGGGCCTGGCCTCTGCCTATCAACGCAGCGAAGGCATTCAGGTTCGGGGTGTTCGCCCGGAAGACATTCGCGCCAACAAGATGATCGCCGCAAGCGTCGCGGGCGGCGCCGCGCCGATGCAGATGGAGCCGCCTAAAAACCGTTGCTCGGCTATCTTTGCCCCACCATCCGGCGCGGGCTCGCTGGACCGCTTCGGCGACGGGGGTGCGCTTTCGTCCGATATCGTGATGGGCGATTCATTTGCCTACGCGCTCGGCGTCGGTGTCGGCGACAAGGTAACGATCACACAACCCAACGGCGCGCGCACCGCCTTCGGCACGTCGCCGCGCACCCGTACCTACACGATCTCGGCGATCTATCACGTCGGCAACGAGCGGTTTGACCGCTACGTAGTCTTCCTGCCGATCGAGTCGTCGAAGAACCTGTTCGGATATGACGAGGGATACCCGCTGCTAGGCATCCGCTTGGCGGATCCGAATGCGGCCGAATCCTTCGTTCGGCAACTTGAGCAGGAAAAGCCATATCGGATGCAGAGCTGGATCCAGCGCAACAGTACGTTCGTCACGGCGCTTGTCGTCGAGCGCAACGTGATGCGGCTGATCCTCTTCATCGTCGTCGTTATCACGGCACTCAACATCATCACCGGCGTGCTGATGCTGGTGAAGAACAAGGCCCGCGACATTGCAATCCTGCGTACAATTGGCGCTACGCGCGGTGGTGTTGTCCGCATCTTCATGATGACCGGAACAGTGCTCGGCATGGCTGGCGTCGGCACGGGCGTGCTGTTTGGCGTACTCAGCGCGATCTTCATCGCGGACATCCAGCATTTCCTCGAGAACCTTCTGGGCTTCTGCCTTTTCCCGCCGGATATCTACCAACTGGACGCGCTGCCTGCGAAGCTGGAGTGGGGCGAGGTTGCTTCGGTCGGTGGCGCTGCGTTCGTCGTGACGCTTTTCATGTCGATTATCCCGTCCATGTGGGCTGCGCGTCTCAACCCTGTTGAAGCGCTGAGGTTCGAATAATGGAAACCTCAACAACAGCTGCCGCCGGATCGCCCGTACTCTCCCTGAAGGGCGTCTCGCGCCATTACAAATCCGGCGACCGCGTACTCAACGTTCTGCGGGGTGTCGATCTGGACCTTCATCCTGGTGAGATGACCGGCCTCATCGGCCCGTCAGGTTCGGGCAAGTCGACGCTGCTTCATGTCGCCGGTTTGCTCGAGCAGCCGGATTCAGGCGAAGTCTATTTCAATGGCAAGGACGCCCTGAAGATGAGCGACCGCGACCGTACGGTCGTGCGCCGCCTGTCGATCGGCTTCGTCTATCAGTTCCATCACCTGCTGCCCGAACTCAACGCCGTCGACAACGTAGCCGCGCCGCTGATGATCAACGGCATGTCGCGCTCGAAAGCCCGCATTCGTGGCACGGAGCTCCTCCGTCAGATGGGCCTGAACGAGCGCGACCATCATCGGCCTGGCCAGCTCTCCGGCGGCGAACAGCAGCGCGTCGCCATCGCCCGCTCACTCGCCAACAAGCCCAAAGTCCTGATCGCCGACGAACCCACCGGGAACCTCGACCCCAACACGTCACGCGTAGTTTTCCAGAACCTTTTCGACATCGCGCGGCAAGAAGGGGTGGCGGTGCTCGTCGCAACCCATAACGTGGAGCTGACGACCTATATGGACCGCGTACTTACGCTCCATGAGGGCCAGCTGGCGCCTGCGCCCAAGGCGACGGCCGACTCGGTCTAGGATCGTCCCTATCTATGGGCCTGGCCCGACAGGGATCGAAGTATGACGGCGGAAAAGCCCCAGTTCATCCACCTGCGTGTCCGCACGGCGCTTTCGCTGTTGCAAAGCATGATCCGGCCCAAACAGCTGGCAAAGTGGGCCGCGGCCACCAACGCTCCTGCCGTTGCTGTAACAGATGATAACCTGTTTGCGGCTCTGGAACTGGCCGAAGCGCTGACCGAGCAGGGCGTCCAGTTCATCACCGGACTGACCATCGAGATCGTTGAGCCTGGTGTGCAGGGCGAAGTCGGCAAGGTCGCACTGATCGCGCAGACCGAGGCCGGCTACAAGAATCTGATGAAGCTCTCGACCGCGGCATTCGTCTCGCCGGCTGGCGACGACAAGCGCATCGCGCTGGCCACCCTGCTTGAACATAATGAAGGCCTGATCTGCCTGACCGGTGGACATGGAGGCCTTTACAACCGCCGCGCCGCCGCTGGTCGTATCGATGAAGTTCGAACGCGCCTCGGAGAACTGGGCGCCGCCTTCAAGGGGCGGCTCTACGTCGAGCTGCAGCGCCACGGCCGCGCGGAAGAGATCGCGGCTGAAGGTCCGCTCATCGAACTCGCCTACGAGCTCAATCTCCCATTGGTCGCCACTAACGACGCTCGCTTTGAAAAGCCGGAGCAACACTCGGTTCACGACGTGCTGCTTTGCATCGCCAACTCGTCCTATGTCAGTCAGGCCGATCGTCCGCGGGCTTCGCCGCAGCAGTATCTGAAATCCCCCGCCGAAATGATCGCGGCTTTCTCGGACCTGCCCGAAGCCCTCGCGTCGACCGTGGAGATTGCGCAACGCTGCGCCCACCGCCCGAAGAAGCACAAGCCGATCTTGCCGCCTTTCGACAGCGCCGCCGGCCGTAACGAGGCAGAGGAGCTCCGTGCTCAGGCGGAGGCCGGCCTCAAGGCGCGCCTGAAGGTTGTGCAGCCCGCTGCTGAGCTCTCCGTTTACGAGGAGCGCCTCAACTACGAAATCGGCATCATTGAGCGGATGGGTTTTCCTGGCTACTTCCTCATCGTGTCGGACTTTATCAAGTGGGCAAAGGAGCACGACATTCCGGTCGGGCCGGGCAGGGGTTCGGGCGCCGGCTCACTTGTTGCGTGGGTGCTGACGATCACTGATCTCGACCCGATCCGCTTCGGCCTGCTGTTCGAACGCTTCCTGAATCCCGAACGCGTCTCGATGCCGGACTTCGACGTCGACTTCTGCCAGGACCGTCGTGGCGAAGTGATAGACTATGTGCGCGACAAGTACGGATCGGATCGCGTCTCGCAGATTATCACCTTCGGCACGCTCCAGGCGCGCGCTGTGCTGCGCGACGTGGGCCGGGTGTTGCAGCTGCCGTTCCATCAGGTTGATAAGCTGGCCAAGCTGGTGCCGTTCAACCCGGCCAAGCCCCCGACGCTTGCCGAGTCGCTCGAGATGGAGCCCAAACTCGAAGAAGCAATCGAGGAAGATGAAGCAGTCGCCAGCTTGTTCGAAACGGCGCAGCAGCTTGAGGGTCTTTATCGCAACGCATCCACGCACGCTGCAGGCATCGTCATAGGCGATCGTCCGCTGGTCGAACTCGTCGGCCTGTATCGCGATCCGCGTTCAGATATCCCCGCCAGCCAGTTCAACATGAAGTGGGCCGAGGCCGCCGGCCTCGTGAAATTCGACTTCCTTGGCCTGAAGACGCTGACCGTGATCGATCGCGCGCTCAAGCTGATCAAGGACAAGGGCGTTACGGTCGATCTGGCGACGCTGCCGCTGGACGACAAGAAGACCTACGAGATGCTCCAGAAGGGCGACGTCGTCGGCGTGTTCCAGGTTGAAAGCCAAGGCATGCGTCGTGCCCTCGTGGATATGGTGCCCGACAGGTTCGAAGATCTGATTGTTCTCGTCGCGCTTTATCGGCCAGGTCCGATGGCCAACATTCCGACTTACTGCAACCGCAAGAAGGGGTTGGAGGAAACCACTTACTATAACGATGCGCTGACGCCGTGGTTGAAACCTATCCTCGAGCCTACTTTCGGCATCATCACCTACCAGGAGCAGGTGATGCAGGTAGCGCGCGACATGGGCGGCTACTCTTTTGGCGAGGCCGACCTTCTTCGCCGGGCAATGGGTAAGAAGATCCGCTCGGAGATGGACAATCAGCGTGTTCGTTTCGTGAAGGGCGCACTCGAGAAGGGCATCTCGGAAGATGATGCCAACCTCACGTTCGACGCGTGCGCCAAGTTCGCTGACTACGGCTTCAACAAATCACACTCGGCGCCTTATGCGCTGCTGACCTACCAGACGGCATGGTTGAAGGCGAACCATCCTGTCGAGTTTCTCGCCGCCTCAATGAGCCTGGATGCTGGCAACACCGACAAGCTCGCTGTCTTCTTCCAGGAAGCGCGGCGTATGGGCATCGAGGTTCGCTTGCCCGATATCAATGCTTCGTGCGCGGACTTCTCTGTCGAAGGGGAGGCGGTTCGATACGCGTTGGGCGCCATCAAGGGCGTCGGCAAGCCGGCGATGCTGTCGGTTGAACAGGCGCGAGCCAGCGGCGGCGAATTCCTCGATCTTCAGGATTTTGCTGAACGTATCGATGCGCGCCTTGTGAACCGGCGCTGCTTCGAAGCGCTCGCAAAAGCAGGCGCTTTCAACCCGGTAGAGCCTAACCGCGCCAAGGCGCACGCAGCGGCGTCCATGCTGTCCGCCATAGCGAACTCAGCCGATGAACAACGCAAGTCGAACCAGGTCAGCCTTTTCGGCGATCAACCCGCACAGAAGCTGCGTCTTCCGGACGCTGCGGCGTGGGGCGAGTCCGAGAAGCTGGATCACGAGCTGGCCAGCGTGGGATTTTTTCTGTCCGGTCACCCGCTTGACGATCTTCTGACGGGCGCAATGCGCAAGCGCATCACGCTAGCTGTCGAGCGCGAAATTGTCGGGCACGACAAACAGTTTCTGGACATGATCGGCGTCGTGCGCGCGAGGGTCGAGAAGCCCGCCAAGGCCGGCGGCAAGTTTGCCATCGTGACGCTGTCGGACCCGTCTGGCGAATATGAGCTGTTCGTCAACGACGAGTTGCTTCAGAACGCGCGCGATATCCTGGAAGTTGGTGAGCGCGTGATCTGTCGCGTTCGTGTTCGCAAGGTGGATGAAGAACTCCGGTTCTCGATGGATGGGGTCAAGAAGCTCGCGCAGGCTTCTATCGGGACGCATGAAACGCTGCTCGTACGCCTCAGCGCGGATGCGCCGCTGGACCGGGTCGCCAGTGTTGCGCTGGGCCTCAAGAAGAGCCCTACGCAAAGTGCGCTTGGCGCGATTCATATCGAGATGACGGTGGAAGGTAAGATTGTCACAATCGTGCTGGATGGCCGCTATCCGGTCGATTTTGGCGCGATGTCAGCGTTCAAATCCGTCCCCGGTGTGGATCAGGTCCGGCCCGCCGCGGCGGCCTGATTGGGTGGGATGATTAGAAGCAAAACCAGCGCAGAAATAGGCACGAAGCGTTCCATATAGTTTGGCTTGCGTGGTTTACGGAAGCCGCCTATATCGCCGGCCATTCCGACACGCGGACCCATTCCGGTGCGGGCGTAAGCTCGTTCTGTCCGCGGCGGCCAACCGGATCAGGAGATACACGTGGCACTACCCGACTTTTCTATGCGCCAATTGCTCGAAGCAGGCGTTCACTTCGGACACCAGGTTCACCGCTGGAACCCCAAGATGAAGGGTTTCATCTTCGGCGAACGGTCGGGCATCCACATTCTCGACCTCTCGCAAACTGTCCCGCTGCTTCACCAGGCGCTTGTCAAAGTGCGTGAAACCGCGAGCAAGGGCGGCCGCGTCCTTTTCGTGGGCACGAAGCGCCAGGCTGCTGAGGCTGTTGCCGAAGCTGCAGGGCGTTGCGCGCAATATTACATGAACGATCGCTGGCTCGGCGGCACGCTGACCAACTGGGCGACCGTTTCGAACTCGATCAAACGTCTGCGCGATCTCGACGATATGCTGCAAGCGGGCGAGTCGACCGGCCTCACCAAGAAAGAGCTGCTGAAGCTTCAGCGCGAGCAGGTCAAACTGCAGCGCGTGCTGGGCGGCATCCGCAACATGGGTGGCCTGCCGGACCTGATGTTCGTGATCGACACCAACAAGGAGTCGATCGCGGTGAAGGAAGCTCGCAAGCTCGGCATTCCGGTTGTCGCTATCATCGACACGAACTGCGATCCGCAGGAAGTCGATTTCCCGATCCCGGGCAACGACGATGCGGCGCGCGCTATCCAGCTCTACTGCAACCTGATTGCTGACTCTGTCCTCGACGGCATGTCCGAGTCCTCCATGGCTTCCGGCCAGGATCTCGGCGCCAGCGAAACCGTGCGTGAGCCGGCCCTCGCTGCGACAGCGGAAGCTGAAGCTCAGGCGTAAGGCGCTATTGCGGACGGGCGGCGGATCACCATCTGCTGTCCGTCCGGCAAGGCCGGGAATCTTTTACAACCGGCCCGTAATAGCGCTTGGAACAAGGTTCCAGGCGTTTTCGGGCTGATACGAAGTCCAGGAGGTTATTATGGCCGATATTACCGCCGCGCTCGTGAAGCAGCTGCGCGACAAGACCGGCGCGGGCATGATGGATGCCAAGAAAGCGCTCGTTGAAAACAACGGCGACATCGAAGCGGCGTCTGACTGGCTGCGCGAGAAGGGCATCCTCAAGGCTGCCAAGAAAGCCGACCGCATCGCTGCGGAAGGCCTGATCGGTATCGCGACGTCGGGAACGTCGGCTGCCGTGGTGGAAGTGAACTCGGAAACCGATTTCGTCGGCAAGAACGCTGAGTTCCAGGCCGCAGTCCGCGGCATCGCTGGCGTTGCGCTGAGCAATGGCGGCGACCCGACGAAAACACTGCATGCCGCAGCGCCCGATGGCTCGGGCACGGTTGGCGAGATGCTGGTGAACCTCGTCGCGAAGATCGGCGAGAACATGTCGCTGCGCCGCGCTTCTTCCCTGTCGGTGAACGACGGCGTTGTCGCCAGCTACCTGCATAACGTCGCCGCTGACGGCCTCGGCAAGATCGGCGTGCTGGTTGCGCTCGAATCGTCGGGCGACAAGTCGCGCCTGAACGATCTCGGCCGCAAGATCGCCATGCACGTGGCGAGCGCCAAGCCGCTTGCCGCAACCACGGCCGAGCTTGATCCGGCCGTCGTCGAGAAAGAGCGCCAGATCCAGACCGCGATCGCTTCCGAGTCGGGCAAGCCCGCCAACGTCGTCGAAAAAATGGTCGAAGGCCGTATCCGTAAATTCTATCAGGAATCAGTCCTGGTTGAGCAGGCTTTCGTGATGGATCCCGACACCACGGTCGGCAAGTTCATCGAGAAGCACGCCAAGGAACTCGGCACAGACGTGAAACTGAAGGGTTTCGTGCGCTACGAAGTTGGCGAAGGCATAGAGAAGGCCGCCAGCGACTTTGCGGCTGAAGTTGCCGCGATGAACAAGCCCATAGAGTAAAGCCTTTGCGAAACGGTATGTTTCGCGGGTAGAGTTTGACGGCCCGGCGCATCCAGCGTCGGGCCGTCGATGTGACTGACGAGGATGCAGAAATGGCGGATCATGCTGCCCTCACATACAAGCGCGTCCTCCTGAAGATCTCAGGCGAAGCCCTGATGGGTGATCAGGGCTATGGCATAGATGTGCCCTCGTGCATCAAGTACGCCGAGGAAGTGAAATCCGCGATCGCGCTGGGCTGCCAGATCTGTCTCGTCATCGGCGGCGGCAATATCTGGCGCGGCAAGTGGGGCGTGGATGCCGGCATGGAGCGGGCGCAGGCCGACCATATGGGCATGCTCGCCACTGTCATGAACGCGCTTGTCATGCAGAACGCGCTCGAAAGCGTCGGCGTGGCCACGCGTGTGCAATCCGGCATCTCGATGATGTCGATCGCTGAGCCTTTCATCCGCCGTCGCGCCATCCGTCACATGGAGAAGGGCCGCGTGGTCATCTTCGCTGCTGGCACTGGCAACCCATTCTTCACGACCGACACCGGCGCCGCCTTGCGCGCCGCCGAGATGAACTGCGACGCGATGCTGAAAGGCACGCAGGTCGACGGCGTCTATACGTCGGACCCGAAGGTCGATGCCGACGCCACGCGCTTCGACACGCTCGACTACATGGAAGTGCTGTCGAAAGAACTGAAGGTGATGGACGCGACCGCGATCAGCCTTCTCAAGGACAACAAGATTCCGATCGTCGTCTTCCGCATCCGGGAGAAGGGCGCCCTTGCAAAGGTCCTTACGGGCCAGGGCGTCTCCACGACCATCGGCAAGAAGAAGTCGTAACGGAGGCAACGATGCCAGAGACATTCGACCTCAAGGCGTTCGAGAAACGCATGGACGGAGCGCTCGCTTCGTTGAAGACGGAATTCAGCGGCCTGCGCACGGGCCGCGCGTCCATCCACCTTCTCGATACGATCTATGTGATGGCCTATGGCGCATCGACGCCCATCAACCAGGTCGCATCGGTAAGCGCAGTTGATGCGCGCATGCTGAGCGTCAGCGTATGGGACAAGAGCCTTGTCGGCGCCACTGACCGCGCCATCCGTGAAGCCCCCCTTGGCCTCAACCCGATCACTGACGGCCAGACGCTTCGCATCCCGATCCCGCCGCTCAGCGAAGAACGCCGCCGGGATCTTCAGAAGCTTGCCGGCCAATTCGCTGAAAGCGCCCGCGTCGCCGTGCGCAACATCAGGCGCGACGCCAACGATCTGCTGAAACGCCTCGAGAAAGCCAGCGAACTCAGCGAGGATCAGGTCAAGGGCCGGTCCAACGACGTGCAAAAGATCACTGACAAACACGTCACGGCCATCGACGACCTGCTGAAGCACAAAGCCGAAGAGATCATGCAGGTGTGAGCGAGCCCCAGCCCTCCTCAAACAACGCCGATGTCGCGATGCTGCGCTCACCGCCGCGTCACGTCGCCATCATCATGGATGGCAATGGCCGTTGGGCGAAGGCGAGGGGGCTGCCCCGCGCGCTTGGCCACAAGGAGGGCGTTGAGGCCTTGCGCCGAGCCGTTGAGGCAAGCCGCGAACTCGGCCTCTCGCATCTCAGCGTCTATGCCTTTTCGACCGAGAACTGGAACCGCCCACAGCCGGAGATCGATGCTCTGTTTGATCTGCTGCGCGTGTTCGTCCGCAGGGATCTTGCTCGCCTCCACAAGGATGGCGTTCGCATCCGCATCATCGGCTCACGCGATGGCCTGAGCGACGACATCCTGTCGCTGATCGACGAGGCGATGGAAAAGACGCGGGACAACACCCGGCTCACCCTGAACATCGCCTTCAACTATGGCGGTCGTGGCGAGATCGTCGCGGCCATGCGGGAGATGGCGCGTGCGGTTGAGGCGGGGCGGCTCAAGCCCGATCAGATCGACGAGGCCATGGTGTCCCGGATGGTGTGGACGGGCGAATCGCCCGACCCCGATCTGGTGATCCGCACCAGCGGAGAATTGAGGCTCAGCAACTTCCTGTTGTGGAGCGGCGCCTACGCTGAGCTGATGTTCATGGATCTCTGGTGGCCGGACTTCAACAAGGAGAGCCTCGAGAAGGCGATTGATGCGTTCCGACGTCGCGACAGACGGTTCGGCGGCCTTGGCGCCTGAGGGGGTCCCGGCACGCAGTGGTGGACGGCGCGAGATATTTCTCCGCGTCGCTTCCGCAGTCGTGCTCGCTCCGCTGGGCCTTTGGGCGGCATATTCGGGCGGCATCGGTCTCCTGATCGCTACTGCGGCCACTGGCGCGGTTGCAGCCTGCGAGTGGACACGCATGGCGGCGCAGACAGAGCAGCCCTGGGCCAGATACCTTCTCTATGTTGTCCTGGCGGCTACTTCAGTTATCGCGGTCTTCCTAGCGCCACGAGGCATTGAACTTGTGGCGCTTACAGCGCTCATTGGCTGTGTCGCCGCCGGCGCGATTGCGTATTTCGGCAAGGGGTCGGCGAGCTCGATGGCGTTCGGCGCCATCTACACCACGCTGCCCTTCGGTTGCTTCGTCTGGATCAGGGAAGCCACGCCAAACGGGCAGCTTTTCCTGATGGCGATCCTTGCGATCGTCTGGACGACCGACATCGCAGCGTATTTCGCGGGACGCGGGTTTGGCGGCCCTTTGCTCAGCCCGAAGGATAGCCCAAACAAGACATGGACCGGAGCAATCGGCGCACTCGTATGCGCCGGTCTGGCGGGCGCGGCTGTTGCGCGCGGCGCGGGCGGAGACTTCTTGCACTGGCTCGTGTTCAGCCTCCTGCTGTCGATCGTGGGGCAGAGCGGCGATCTGCTGGAATCCCGCTTCAAGCGGCTCTATGGCGTGAAAGACACGTCTGGGCTGGTGCCGGGCCATGGCGGCGTGCTCGACCGGCTTGATGGCCTGATTGCGGCAACGGTCGCCGCCGCTGTCATCGTGAAATTCCTGCCTGCGCTTGTTCCGACTCTCGGCGCCGCGAGTCCGGGATGAGCGAGCGCGTACGCGTATCCGTTCTGGGAGCTACTGGCTCCGTGGGCGTTTCCGCGCTCGACGTGATAGCAGGCGGCGCGCCGGATGCCCCCCAGTTTGAAACTGTCGCTCTCACAGCCAACAAGAACGTCGAAGCGCTCGCCAAGGCGGCGATTGCTACACGGGCCGAGCATGCGGTGATCGCCGATGCTTCGCTTTACGCTCAACTGAAATCGCTTCTCGCAGGTTCGGGTGTTGAGGCGGCGGCTGGCGAGCAGGCCGTGGTGGAGGCGGCGACGCGACCGGCCGATATTGTGGTCGCGGCAATCGTCGGCATCGCCGGATTGCCCGCAACGCTCGCCGCGATCGAGCGGGGCAACAATGTCGCGCTCGCCAACAAAGAAAGCATGGTCTGCGCCGGGCCACTGCTGCGCGCGGAGGCTATCCGGACCGGGGCGAAGCTGCTTCCCATCGACTCCGAGCACAACGCGATCTTCCAGGTGCTGGACAGGCCGGAGCGGGTCGAGAAGCTGATCCTCACCGCATCCGGCGGGCCGTTCCGGAATGCGACCGTGGCGGAGATGGCGGGCGCCACGCCGGAGCAGGCGATCGCCCATCCGAACTGGGACATGGGGGCCAAGATTTCGGTCGACAGCGCCACCATGATGAACAAGGGGCTGGAGCTGATCGAGGCGGCTTACCTGTTCGATGTGCCGGAAAGCCGGATCGACGTGCTGATCCATCCCCAGTCCATTATCCATAGCCTGGTATCTTACGACGATGGGTCGGTCCTGGCGCAGCTGGGGATGCCGGATATGCGCACGCCCATATCCTATGCGCTGTCATGGCCGCGCCGGATGCCTCTGCCGGGGCTGGAACGCCTTGATCTCGCCAAGATCGGAAGGCTGGATTTCACCACTCCCGACCCCCACCGCTTTCCGGCTCTGGGGATCGCGAGGAAGGCGGTTTTCGCAGGGGGCGGCGCGCCAATCGTGCTAAACGGGGCAAACGAGGTCGCGGTGGCGGCCTTTTTGCAGCGTCGGATCGGATTCTTGACGATAGCTCAGGTGGCAGGCGAAGTGCTCGACGACTTCCTTAACAGCCAGCCTTCTGCCGCCGGTCCTGCGAGCTTCGAACACGTCTATGATCTCGATCGCTGGGCGCGGGCGCGCACGATCGAGAAGCTGCGGCTCGCAGCGTGATGGTTGACCGCAAAGTGGTTATGAGAGGCGTTTGCTGATGGATGGCATTTTCTCGGTTCTGGCCTCGCCCATACCGTTCATCGTCCTGATCTCCATCGTGATCACGGTGCATGAGCTTGGCCATTACTGGGTCGGGCGCGGATTTGGCGCGGCCGTGGAATCCTTCTCCGTCGGCTTTGGCCGGCCGATCTTCGAAGTCCGCGACAAGCGTGGCACGCGTTGGCGCGTGAACTGGCTGCCGCTTGGCGGCTTCGTGAAATTCGTCGGCGAACTGCAGGCGCCCACTGACACGCGTGAGACGCCGGACGCGACCCCGTCCGCGACCGAGGCCGCGCCTGTGAAGCTTGTCGGCAAGGCGTACACGGAACTTGGCCCCATGAAGCGCCTGGCCGTGTCGCTCGGCGGCCCGCTCGCCAACTTCATTTTCGCGATAGCTGTGTTCGCCGTGCTGGGTATGGCTTTCGGTATCCCGCAGTCCAAGGAGATCACGGTCGCCAGCGTGGCGCCCAATTCTGCCGCGGCCGTTGCGGGCTTCCAGCCCGGTGATGTGATCGTCGAGGCAGGCGGCAGGGCAGTTACGGTCGGCAGCGACGTCAACCGCGCAACTGAACTCAGCGCGGGCGAGGCTGTGACCTACCGCGTCCTGCGGGATGGCGCTCCAATCAACCTGACCGCTACGCCGCTCGAAACCGAAGAAACCAATGCCGTGCTTCAGATGAAGCAGAAGGTCGGACGCATCGGGATAGCGCTTACCCAGCGCGATACAGAAATGCGCTACCTGAATCCGGTCGAGGCGGTGGGCTACGGCTTCACTTCGACGGGTGACGCCCTGGGAGCCACGCTCAACGTTCTCCGACGTCTCGTCACCGGGAAGGAGGGGCTGGACAAGCTCAGCGGGCCGGTCGGGATCTTCACGCTGGCTGACAAGGTCACAGACCTCCACATGCAGCAGA
>DAIRES010000235.1:0-4692 GCA_036795465.1 Hyphomonadaceae bacterium | reverse complement strand
GACCCGTTCAGGCTGGCGATCAGGTCATGGATCGCGTGGGAAATCTCAAGGCCTTCCTTTGAGACAAACGCATCCTGATCCACGCCGGGCGGCGGCGTGACGTTGAAGTGGATATTGCCATCACCCACGTGGCCGAACGCGATGATATCCACGCCCTGCGCCATGGATCGCGCCAACGCAGCGCCACGATCCATGAACTCCGCCACACGCGACACCGGCACCGAGACATCGTGCTTCAGCGCCTTGCCGTGAGCTTTCTCCGCGACGGCGATGTTCTCGCGAATTTTCCACACCATGGCCTTCTGCGCTTCGTTCTCGCAGATCACCGCATCCGCCGCGACGCCCTTTTCGATGGCATCGCCCAGCAGCGTCTCGATCATGTCGCGTGCGCCCTCCTCCCGTGGCAGCGACAGCTCGATCAGCACGCGCCACGCTGCCGTCGTCGGCAGAGGATCGCGCGTGTCCGGAATGTGCTTCAGCACCAGTTCGAGCCCCAGCTTGGGCACGATCTCGAAACCCGTCACGGCCCCGCCTGTAACTGCCTTCGCGATCTGCAGCAGTTCGACAGCCTTGGCCGGTGAATCCACGACAGCCCACGCCGTCTCCTTCACGGCCGGCTTGGGGAACAGCTTCAGCGTCGCCGCGGTCACGATGCCCAGCGTGCCCTCGGCTCCGATGAACAGGTGCTTGAGGTCGTACCCCGTATTGTCCTTCCGCAGTGCGCGCAGCCCGTTCCAGATCCGCCCATCCGGCAGAACCGCCTCGATGCCCAGCACAAGGTCGCGCATCATCCCGTAGCGCAGCACGCCCACGCCGCCGGCATTGGTCGAGATCAGTCCACCGATCATGGCCACGCCCTGCGCGCCCAGCGAGAGCGGGAATAGCCGCCCGTTCTCGTCCGCAATCTCCTGCGCCCGCGTGAGAATGACACCGGCCTCAAGCGTCATCGCGTCGTTGAGCACGTCAACTTCGCGGACCTTGTTCATGCGCTTCAGCGAGATCAGCACCTCGCCCTGCGGCACCGAACCATTGACCATGCCCGAATTGCCGCCCTGCGGGTTCACCGCGAAGCCATACTCGGCGCACAGCGTCATCGCCTTCGAGACTTCCTCAGTCGTCGCCGGCTTGACGAGCACGGGCGTCGAGCCCTTCCAGCGACCGCGCCAATCACTGATATGCGGGTCGATCTCGACAGGATCGGTCGAAACGCCCTTCGACCCCAACGCGTCAGTCAGCCGGGCAATGAACTCCGACGTGCGCGTACCCAGATCGTCAGCCATGGCCATTACCTGATAACGATGCCTGCATCTGTTGTCGGCTTCTTTGAAAAAGATGCAAGGCTAGGCGATTTCGGCAAGCACCGAATAGTCAGGGCCTTGGATACCCGCTGCTTGAAGCTTTTCGAGCACAGCGCGATGCGCAAATACAACGTTCAGTGCATGCCGCTCACGAACGATAGGGGCGCCAAAATTCCCGTCACACAAAACTGTTTGGATGGCGCGCGGCGCCGGGTGGGGAAGATAGATGTAGTTTTCCCAGATATTCGCCTGCCCTTCGAGTGGTTGAATAACGCTCCAGTTTGCTGCGGACCTGTCGTAGTCGATCACATCAGCGGCAGGAAAATCGACAAGCGTGGCGAGGGGCAGCTTTTTCCCCTTCGATGTAAGCTCATAAGCCGGCTTCGTGTAGCCCGGAGTCATTACCCCAAGCTCCGTCAGGATCGCATAAGCTCTTTCATCCGCCGCCCAACATTGGAACATCCCGAGGTCGTAGAAAGCCGGGTCGCGGCTCACCGGCCAGTTTGGGTCCGGCGATATGTCCGTCGAAAATGACTTATAGACAATCTCCTCATTCAACGCGCTGAAACCCTTACCTCCGCTGATCTCGGAGTAAATTTTGCGGTTGTAGCGAGAAGATCTCTTCGGCCGTTTGGCGTTAAGCAGCCCGAGAGGCAATGACCTTGAGAGCTCGACATAGTCGCTCCGCGAGCTGGCGCGCGATTCAGGCAAAGGCCGATACTCGAACGACACTGGCTGCGGCTGCACATCCCGCAGCATTTCCTTCATCCTAGGAGGAATCTCGGCATATCTCATCGAAGCGCTCTATCCGATAAGGTCCTGCTTCTTGCAGCTCTGAATGCCGGTCACAACCTTGGTGGTGACGAACACGCTATCGAACTCGCCGTCAAACCGGAAACCCTTGTCCGTCTTCCTGGTCTGATAACATGCGGGAGACGCATAACCGTCGTCTTCATAGGCAAAGCAGGCCTGGCCGTTTGCCGAAATGGTCAGCCGCCCCTTCACCACGCCTGCGGGCGTTTCATACACCGTCTCCCCGCCTGGTTCGATGCATTCGCGCCACGCGAAATTGTAGCTCGGCGAAAACCCGGTCATCTCGATCCCGAACAACGCCCCCTTGAGCTGCGCTCCATTCATCACGGGCCCGCCCTTGGCGAGTTGCGCCAAAGCAGGCGCACCGGACAACCCCGCCAGTAAAAGCCCCACGAATATCGCGCGCATCAGCCAGCTCCGGATACCGCCCCAGACTGCCACACCGCGAGGCCGAAACTAAGGCTTCTTCGGCGCCCGGATCGCCTGGTGTCGCGCGGGGAATTCGCTTGAGTTGTCCGGGTGTATCAACCAGCGGCGCCTTGACGCGGGATCGCCGGGACGGTCCAAACGGGCAGTTCTGAGGAGATCCCCATGGCCTACACCCCGTTCAACCTCGAAGGAAAAGTAGCCCTCGTCACTGGCGGCAATCGCGGCATCGGGTTTGGCTTTGCGCAGGCTCTGTACGATGCCGGCGCAGCGGTTGCGATCTGGGGCTCGAACGAGAAAAACAATCACGAAGCGGTCGAAAAGCTCGGCAGCGGTGCGAAGGCCTGGACCGTCAACGTGGCGGACGAAAAACAGGTGGCCGAGGCAATGGTCGACGTGGTCTCCCACTTTGGCCGTGTCGACTCCGTCTTCGCTAATGCGGGGATCGGCGGTGGTGCGAAATCTTTCGCGGAGTTCCCAACCGAAACTTACCGCCGCGTTCTGTCCGTCAACCTCGACGGTGTCTTCTTCACGCTGCGCGAAGCGGCCAAGCACATGATCGAGCGCGCGAAGGCGGGCGATCCCGGCGGCTCGTTGGTCGGCCTCGCCTCGCTTGCCGCCATTGAAGGCGCCGCGAAGAATGAAGCCTACGCGGCGACCAAGGGCGCGGTCGTCTCCATGATAAAATCGATCGCAGTCGAACACGCCCGCTATGGCATTCGCGCCAACTCGATCCTTCCCGGCTGGATCGCCACGGACATGACGCAGGGCGCGCAGGACAGCACGGCTTTCGCTGAAAAGGTCATTCCGCGCGTGCCGATGCGCCGCTGGGGCGAGCCCAAGGATTTCGGCGGTATCGCCGTCTATCTCACCTCGGATTGCTCCAGCTACCATTCGGGCGACAGCTTCGTGATCGACGGCGGGTATTCGATCTTCTAGGCTGCCGCTTCGCAAAAAGGGACGGACACGATGGCCATTCGATCCATGATGCTCGCAGCAGCAGCCGTTTCCCTGCTCGCTGGCTGCAGCGGCGGAGAGACGAAGACAGCCATCCCGAAAACCGACGCCGAAAAGCTCGCTGTCGCAAGCGACATCGCAACGCTGATGTCGGATCCGAAAATGGTCGACCAGATGTTCGACGGGATGGGCGCCTCCGCGATGGCAGCGATGCCACAGATGTGCGCGCAGGAAGCGGCCGAGCACGTAGCCTCATGCCAGGCGCGCATGGCTTCCGCCGAACCGATCATCAAACAGGTGATGGGCGAGACGATGGACGAGGCGAAAACCCTGATGCCGGGCTTGATGCAGCAATTCGGGGCCATCATGGCCCGCGCGTACACGGGCGAAGAACTCGCGGCGATGAAGGATTTCTACGGGTCGCCGGAAGGCAAATCGATTGTGCAGAAGCAGCCCGCAGTGATGACCGAGTACATGGGTCAGGTCATGGAAACCATGCAGCCGCTTCAGATGAGCGTGATGCAGAAGATGATGGAGCGGCTGAACGCCCTGCCAGAGCCGGCCGCGCCGAACTGACTGACGCTTGTCGGGCGCAACATAACGATTATCGATAAATTTCCTCGCCTCGCGCCGCTGACCTTGCTATGGCTCAGCCAAATCAGCTTTGCAGAGAGACCAGTCGAGCCATGATCCAGCTCCGCGTCGCCGCTACTGCCCTCCTCGCCGGTCTGGCGCTCAGCGCCTGCGGACCAAACGAACCGGCCAGCAAGTTTGCGGCCTGCGACGCAACCGATACGCCTGCCCCGGCAGCCACAGGTCCCGGCCTTTCGATTCAGCCGCTGCAGTTCACTTGCAAGAAACTGCCGAATGGCCTGCGTCTTTATGCAATGCCGGATGCGAACACAGCCAGCGTGTCTGTCGCCGTCTGGTATGATGTCGGCTCGAAGGACGACCCGCAGGGCCGCTCAGGTTTCGCGCACCTGTTTGAGCACCTGATGTTCAAGTCCACGGTCAACATGCCGCCGGAAACCTTTGACCGGCTGACCGAAGATGCAGGCGGATTCAACAACGCCTCCACCTGGGACGATTTCACGAACTATTTCGAGACCGTCCCCGCCAACCATCTCGAGCGCGTGCTCTGGGGCGAAGCCGAGCGCATGGGCTCTCTGGTCATCGACGACGCAAACTTCAAATCCGA
>DAIRES010000043.1:3034-22400 GCA_036795465.1 Hyphomonadaceae bacterium | reverse complement strand
GTCTTCTACATCTGCAATGTCGACGAGAACTCGGCCTCAACCGGCAACAAGTTCTCGGATGCCGTCGTCGCCCACGCAAAAGCCGAAGGCTCCGCCGCCGTCGTCATCTCCGCCAAGATCGAGAGCGAAACCGCCGTCCTCTCCGATGACGAGCAGAAGGAATTCCTCGAAAGCCTCGGCCTCGAAGAGCCTGGCCTCAACCGCGTCATCCGCGCCGGCTACGAACTCCTCGGCCTCCAGACCTACTTCACCGTCGGCCCGAAAGAAGCCCGCGCCTGGACGATCAAGAAAGGCACGACCGCCCCGCAAGCCGCCGGCGTCATCCACGGCGATTTCGAGAAGGGCTTCATCAAGGCCGAAACCATCGCCTACGCCGACTACGTGAAGTTCAACGGCGAAAGCGGCGCAAAGGAAAACGGCAAGGCCCGGCAGGAAGGCAAGGAATACATCGTGCAAGACGGCGACGTCATGCACTTCCGCTTCAACGTCTGACGGTCAGAAGCTGAAAGTCCTACTTCTCCGCCTGCTCACGGCGTGCGCCCGATAGCATGCCGATCATCGAGTAGTTTCCTTCGTGACAAGCGAACTCATAGAGCTGCTCTGACGTGCGCACGAATGAGTACTCCGCTGTCCAGGGCTGCGAGTAATAGGCCGGATCAGTCACGGTGTAGCGATACACGAGCTCATTGGGCGAAACGAGCTCGAACCGCTCCACGATGACGGCTTCGGGGCTCTTCACCGTAACGATGCCGTGGGTTGAGGTTTCGGGATCGGGATTGCGCGTCACGACCTCAAGCACGTCGCCGTCCCAGCGCGCCACCGAGTCTCCACCGAACAACCTCATCTCGCTCGGCCGCGCCTTGCCATCAATCGGCAGGATGCGCGTGTCATCATAGGCTTCCGTCTGCATCACCACATGAGCCGGCGTCTGGACGATGCGATGGATCATGGAGGCGCTGCGTATCTGCAGCGGCGCCCATCCTACGCCACCAATGCACCGCTCGGTCGTCATGCGCTGCTCAGGCCCGTCCAGGCCGCCGATATATTTGCGCGCAGCGGCACGTCCGACGTCGTTGTAGGGTAGCCTGCCGTCGTCGGGAGAAATGATCAGCGATGATCGCGCCTGCCCCCGCACGACCGCCAGCGACGTTGCATCGGGCCAGGCCAGCTCCGGATCGAGCGGATTATTGGCCTCCGCACGCGCGAGTATTTCAGCTTTCAATTTCTCGGCCTCTGCAGTGTCGAGAATGAGCTTCTTTGTGCTGGCCGGCCGCTCGACTGGCGTCAACCACTGGCTCGACCAGTTTCCGTGCAGATCGGGACGACCATCCGCCGTGCGCGGCAGGCCGGGAGCTTGCGCGAACGCGGCCTGCGCAAATGCACCAGCCACAGCAACAACGGCTATCGACCGCCAAACATGATCGACAAAATTCGCACCCGACGCCATTAGCGACTCTCCGTGAACCCTAATGCCGAAAAGCCCTTAAAACCCGGCGAGAGCAATGCGGCCGGCGGTCAACAGATTGTCAGGCTGGGTCCTATTCCCAGTAGTATGGAGGCCTCAACCGATTGCCCGTGCCGATCTCGTTCAACGTCACGGCATCGTACAGCCGCCCATTCACCATCACGCTCGCGATCTTGTCCGAGTTGCGGATGTCGTTCAGAGGATTGGCGTCGAGCACGACAAGGTCGGCCAGCTTGCCCACTTCGAGCGAGCCGATGTCCTTTTCGAAGCCAAGCTTGCGTGCCGGCATCACAGTCGCCGCCTGAAGCGCCTGAAGCGGCGACCAGCCGCCGCGCACGAACGACCACAATTCCCAATGCGCGCCCATGCCTTCTTCCTGCCCGTGCGCACCGATCGAAACGTTGACGCCACGCTCGAACAGCTTCTTCGCCGCTGCCGCCGACTTGCCATCAACGTAATCCTCTTCCGGCGCCTGGGTCCGCCGCACATTGTTCGGCTGCAGGATATGCGGCGGCACATGCTTGCTGAGGATCGGGTGACGCCACACATCGGTGTGCGAGCGCCAGTAAGGATCGCCCGCAAGGCCGCCATAGGTGACGACCAGCGTGGGCGTGTAGGCGACTTTAGTCTGCGCAAAGAAGCTGATTACATCCTCATACAGCGTCAGCTGCGGGATGTTGTGCTCCAGAGCCGTGTTGCCATCCGCGATCAGCGCAATGTCCTGCGCGAACAGCGACGCCCCCTCGGCGACCACCTGGATGTTCTCGGCAATGCTCGCCGCTACAACCTGCTGCCTCTGGTTCCGGCGCGGCTGGTTGTAGTTCTTGATACCCGCAGCGCCCTGCACCTTCAGTCGGCGCACGTGGGCCAGCGCATCATCGTAGTCCGAAATATCGTTCAAGGTCCCGCGACTGCGCGCACCATAAACGATCTCGCCCGTAGAGAACGTGCGCGGTCCGAGGATCAACCCAGCCCGCTGCATCTCCTCGGAAACGAAAGCCTCGCTCGCCGCATTCGACGGATCGAACACAGTCGTCACGCCCAGCGCCAGATGCGCCTGGGCACTCCAGTTCTGGTTCGGAATGATATCGTCATCCCCCTGAGCGCCATGGGCATGCGCATCGATCATGCCCGGAATGATTGTCTTGCCCGCCAGATCAATCGTCCGCGAACCAGCCGGAACAGTGATGGTGCCGGTCTGCCCGATCATCGTGATCCTGTTACCCTCAATCACGATGGTCCCGTTCTCGATCACGCCACCCTGCTGGTTCGCCATGGTGACGATCCGCGCTCCCGTCAGCACGGTCGTTCCCGAGGGCTTCGCAGCCGTCACGGGGATCGACAGATTAATGCCCGCTTCCGGCGGCTTGAAAGAAGGCTTGTCGTCATCCTTCGCCGGCGCCAGCGGCATCATCTGATCGATGCTCGCCGAGTACAGCGTCGGCCCGAGGCTCCAGTTGAGTTGCCCGCCACCAGCCGACCACGACAGATAAGTCGCGCCACCCGAACTCGCCTTGACGACCGGCATCGCCGAACCGCCCTTGCTCGCATCGATCTCCTGCGGCCCCTGCGCCAGCGGCATCACATACGCCGCGAAGTTGTCCCTGAACCCGGCATGGCGGCCATCCGGCGACACCTCGAAGCCAGCGACCATGTCGCCCGTCGCATGCATCCGTTCGGCTTGGCCATTCAGATCTACTGAGACCAGTTCGCCCGCTTCCTTGGCGCTGCGCGTGACGAAGACCCGGTCATTGCTCGCGCCGAACTGCGGATACGATCCGTTGTCCGTGACCTTCGAAATCGCGCCGCCCGAAGCTGCAACGCGATAGACGCCCGGGTCATCCGACCGCAGCTGCGAAAGCAGATACCCGCCCGTCCCCTTCTCGAACACGATCGTCTGCCCGTCCGGCGAAAAGCGCGGCCGCCGATAGTGGCCCGGGTCCGTCGTCACCACGCGACCATTGCCCCCATTGGCCGCAACCGTTCGGATCTTCCCGAGCCCTGCATCGGTCCATTCGATATAGACAAGCCGCTGCCCATCCCGCGACCAGGACGGAAACAGCTCCATCTCCTGCCCCTTGGTCTGCGTCAGCCGCACCGGCGCGCCGCCCGACAGCTGTTTCACATAGAGCTTGCCGAGGCTCTCGAACACAACGCGCTTGCCATCCGGCGACACCGAGACGAAGCGCGGCATCTTCGTGCGGAACGCATCCGGCGCCACATCGGTCTTCGGTTGCGGAGGATCAATCACCACGCGCGTATCGTTGACCCGGAAGGGAATCACCGAGCTTGCGCCCGCCATGTCCACGCGCCTGATCTTGCCGCCCGCCCAGAACACGATCGACTTCGAATCCGGCAGCCACTCCATATCTGGATAGAGACCGTTGACCGCCCACGTCTCCTGCAGATCGAGATCGAGCGTATCGTAGAGCTTGCTTAGCTCGCCCGTCCCCAGATCTTTCACATACAGCTTCGACGCATTCCGCTCGCGCCGCACGAAAGCGAGCTTCTTGCCGTCAGGCGAAGGCGCAGGTCGCGTCGCGCCGCCCGCACCGCTTACAACCGTGCTGACTTCACCGGTATCAAACGTGTACTTCTCGATCTCGAACAGGCTGCCGTTGGAATCCTGCGCGTACTCGAAGGTATTCCCCGGCGAAACGTTGCGCGTGTAGTAGATCGACTTCCCGTCCGGCGCATAAACCGGCTCACCCAGCTCTTTCTGCAGGCTGTCGCTGGCCTTCTTCACCGCAACATACCCGCCGCCGCCGCCGACGTGATAAATCCAGATCTCGCCAGTCCCCAGCGAACGGGCCGTCGTGAAGTGCTTCCGCGCCGCGATGAAGCGACCATCGGGCGACCAGCTCGGCTCGTTCAGCAGCCGGAACTCTTCCTTTGTCAGCGGGCGCTTGTCGGAACCATCGACATTCATCACCCAGATGTTGTCTCCGCCGCCGCGATCGCTGGTGAACGCGATGCGTTTTCCATCCGGCGAGAACTGCGGCTGCATTTCGAACGGCAGGCCTTCGGCGATGCGCGTCGCCGCGCCGCCGGTGATCGGCATGGTGTAAATATCGCCCAGCAGGTCGAACGCGATCAGCCTTCCATCGGGGCTGACGTCGACATCCATCCACGTCCCTTCATCGACGTTGATGTTGACCGTCCGCGTCGGAAGTGGCGGCGCAGCCACGTCCCATTTCGGCTTCTCGTCCTTGGCACCGGGCTGCTGCGGGGCTTCCTGCGCAAAAGCCAGCGCCGCGGCGAGACTCGCGGCCACGGCCACGCTGCCAACAAGACGAAGTTTCATGAAAAGCCCTCCCGCAGATGTGGAAGCATAGCCCTCCCTCATCCCACGGCGAAAGGGGACGAATACCCGGAAAATACTTCTTTCAACGCAATGCTACGCCCTACCCAGCGCAGGCAAAGGCCGCTACACCCCGCCCCATCAACTGATGTGAGCAATCACCCCGTGGCCCCCGACTCAACATCCCAGTCGGTATCGACACCGCCTACCCGGCGCTTGCCGCTGTGGGAGTTCGTGGGCCTGACTGCGATGCTCATGGCGCTTAACGCCTTGGCGATCGACATCATGCTGCCGGCACTGCCGCAGATGGGCGCGGACTTTGCGGTGCGCGAGGAAAACGACCGGCAGCTGATCATCGTGGCCTACATGTTGGGCTTCGGCGTCTCGCAGCTTTTCTACGGACCACTGACCGACCGCTTCGGCCGCCGCAGCGTTCTGTTCGTGTCGCTGTTCTTCTACGTCGTCGCAGCGATCATGTGCGTTTACGCGCCGACATTTGATCTACTGATCGCAGCTCGCGCCTTCATGGGCGCAAGCGCCGGCGGATCCCGCGTCATCGCGGTTTCGGCAGCTCGGGACCTCTATGCCGGACGACAAATGGCCAAGGTCATGTCGCTGGTTATGATCGTCTTCATGTCTGCGCCGATCGTTGCGCCGTTCTTCGGCCAGCTGATGCTGAAGGTGATGACATGGCACGGCATTTTCTGGGCGCTCGCCGTGTTCGGCGTGGTCATGTTCTTGTGGGTGCTGCTGCGGCTGCCTGAAACGCTGCCAAAGGAAAGGCGAGTTCCGCTCAACCTGCCGACGATGTTCCGCAACTACGTGAAGGTCATCAAGACTCGCGAAGCGTTGGGCTACACCATCGCGTCCGGTTTCCTGTTCGGCGGCCTGATGAGCTACATCTCCGCGTCCGAGCAACTGTATCACGAGGTCTATGACACCGGAGACTGGTTCGCGCTATGGTTCGCCGGTGCAGCCATTGCCATGTCGGTGTCCAATCTTATCAACTCCCGCCTCGTCGAACGTCTCGGCATGCGGTTGATCTCGCACGCCGCCCTGATCGCTTTCGTGATCATCAGCGTGGTCCACGCAGTAATCGCCTCGCAGGGACCAGTCCCGTTCCCGCTGTTCTATACGCTGGTGATCCTGGCTTTCTTCTGCATCGGGTTTCAGGGACCCAACTACAACGCCATCGCGATGGAGCCGCTCGGAGCGCTGGCCGGATCGGGCGCGGCGCTTATCGGCTTTGCCTCGTCTTTTGTGTCGGCCTCGATCGGCGGCCTGGTCGCCCGGCAGTTTGACGGCACGGTCACGCCGATCTTCATCGGTCACGCCGTTGTCGGCTCTCTCGCACTGGTCACGATCTTCATCACCGAGCGCGGCAAGCTGATGAAACCGCATCATCACGCGGATCACTAGGCGCGAAACGCCTGGGCTCGGTTGACTTCTGATCCGTTCAATCCTCACTCCCGTACTGACAGGGGAGCTGCACATGATCACGGTTCATCACCTCAACAATTCCCGCTCGCAGCGCGTGCTCTGGTTGCTGGAAGAGCTTGGCGTTCTTTACGAAGTCAAACGCTACGAGCGCGACAAGACCACGATGCTGGCCCCGCCGGCGCTGAAGGCCATTCACCCGCTCGGAAAGTCGCCGGTCATCACGGAAGATGGACGCACCATCGCAGAAACCGGCGCCATCATCGAATACATCCTCGAGCGCCATGGCCGGGGCCGTCTCATTCCGGCGCCCGGCAGCGATGAACGGCTGCGCTATACATACTGGCTGCACTACGCCGAAGGCTCGGCGATGACGCCGTTGCTGCTGAAGCTGATCTTCACGCGCTTGCCGGAAAACGCCCCAGGCTTGCTGCGCGGTGTCGTAAAGAACATTGCGAACAAGGCTAACGAGCGGCTGGCCGATCCCCAGGTGCGGACGCACATCGATTATTGGGATACCGAGCTTTCGAAGTCCGAATGGTTCGCTGGCGGCTCTTTTACGGCTGCGGACATCATGATGAGCTTCCCGCTTGAAGCCGCTGCCGCCCGCGCCGGAGCGAAATCGCGTCCGATGGTTAAGGCCTTCCTTGACCGCATCCACGCCCGTCCCGCCTACCACGACGCGCTGAAAAAGGGCGGCCCGTACGACTACGCGAGCTGAGGCGCGGCAAAGGTTAAGCGGCGCGGCAACGAACTTGCAGTTGTCGCTTCATGTCGAACAGAACTCTCAGGGTTAAGACGTCCGGACGTGGTTCCGACTGGTGCTACAGCGTGCTGAGCCCGGAAGGTCGCGTATTGGTCACGCGCCGCGCGTATCCGTCGGAGCACGCCGCGCGCAATGCCGGCTGGGCCGCCGCCGATGCACTGGCGCCTGTTACGGCCGCGATGCGCCTGACACAGGATCGCCCTGCCCGCACCGATTGGCGTTCCATTCGGCCTGCGCAGCAAAAGCAGCCGTTCTGGCGCTCGCTGTTCGGCTAAGCTTCTGTATCGGTTCAGACCTGTGCTGCGTTTTCGACGCGCCAACCCGCGCCTTCGCCCTGCTTCATCAGATCGCAAAGCCACGGCAAAACGGCACGCAGATGGTCCGCGACGCCGAAGGGCGGGTTTACGATCACCACGCCGGCGCCCGCCAGTGACCCCTGTCCAATAGCGCGCACCCACAGGTCGACGACCAGCAACTTGTCGGCCGGAATTCCACCCTGCTCGATGAGCATACTTGCGAGTTCGCCATCAAACGCTGCAACTGCGTCCATGTCCTTGATCGGTCGCCAGAAGATGTAGGTGCCTGACTGCCAGCGCTTCACCGCCTTGGCTGCCACCGCGAGCATCCAGTCGAAATCCAGCTTGCGCCCTGACGTACCCGCCTCGAACGGCGGATCGATCAGCACCAGTCCACGCCGCTCGGGAGGTGGCAGGTAAGCTGGAAGCGCATCGAAGCCATCGCGCTCCTCGATCTTCACGCGCTTGTCGCGCCCCATAGCCTGGCGCAGCAATTCCACAGTCGGCGGGTGCAACTCGCACAGACGCAGCGCATCGTTTTCGCGCATCAGTTCGGCCGCCAGCACGGGCGAACCGGGATAGTGTTGCAATCCGCCTGAGTTCAGCCGCCGGATCACATTCAGCCACGGAGCCAGTGCTGCACGAACGGATTCAGGCGCGCCGCGCTCGGCCTCCCATATCCGACCAACACCATCCTTCCACTCAGGACTGCGGCCAGCCTCCTCGCCTTCAAAATCGTAGAGGCCAATCCCGGCGTGCGTATCGATATACCGATACGGCGCCTCCTTGGCGTTGAGCCGATCGAAGCACAGCGCCAGCGCGACGTGCTTCACCACATCAGCAAAATTTCCGGCGTGGAAGGCGTGGCGATAGTTCACAGGCAGCCGGCTTTCTGTCCAAAGGCCGCAAGCGCAGCCGGGAGAATCTTCGTCATGTGTAATCACAGTTCCGCAACATCCAGCGAACCGATAACGCACTTATCATCCGTCTGTCGCGAACGAAACTTGTGTAACCCGACCGACACCCTACCTGCTCCCCTGAGTTTGTTTGTTAGGAGGGATACTTGCCGCTTTTTCTGTGCCCGAACGATAATTCCCAGATGCAGAAGATCTCGCGGGAAGGCGTGGACATCGACATTTGCCCGACGTGCAAGGGCGTATGGCTGGACCGCGGCGAGCTCGACAAGCTGCTCGTCCAGGAGCGCGAGGAATCAGAAAAGCAGGTGCAGGCGCAACGCCGCTTCCACGAGGAAGTGAATCAGTTCGGGCGCGACCCGGACAAATGGCGCAACGAGCATTCCTACGACGAGAAGAACAAACGCTATCGCTATGATGGCGACGACGATGACGATCGCCGCGACGGACGCCGCAAGCGCCGGGGCGGATTCGATCTGTTCGACATCTTCGACTAGTCGCCGAAGCCAGGGTCGGTGTGGTCGGGATTGAAGCCCAGCCGGCCAACGAGTTCGTTGATCCCCTGCACCCCACCCGCCCCCGACGCCATTGGCGACTTGTTGCCGAAACTGCGCGCGCCGTTGTTGAGCAATTCGTTGGGCTCGCAGCCGACGCGGTACTGGCAGCGCGTCACGAACTCGGCGTGATAGCGCTCCATCTCCTGTTTCGAGCGCGGCAACGCGCTATCCATTGCGCCAACTGAAGCGGCCCAGTTGGTCACGCAGTCCTTCGGCTTGATGCCGATCCGCGCCGTGCAGGGATCGTTGGTCGCAAGCCCTTCCAGCCCGCCCTTCGGCGCCGGTTGGGCAAACGGCGATGGGCCGAGATAGACGCTGTCGGCCGGCGCCGGGTCGGGCTTTGATGCAGCCGGCTGCTGCCGCTGATCCTTGCGCGGAGCCGGCGCGATTGGCGCCGTATCGCCCGCAGCCTTCGACGATGGCGCTGGCTTAGGGGCTGCGGGTGCGCGCTCGCTGGGCGCCGGCAAAGACTCTGCGACGAGCGCAACTTCCAGCGGCGCGTTTTCCGGAGGCGTGGCGACTGGCGGCATCGGCTTGCCCGACGCGGCGAGGATGCTCGTGATAGCCAGAGCCACGGCGATGTGCGCCGCAACCGAACCAGCTGCGGGCGCATGCCGCCGCCATCCAGGCCAATCCACCCATTGCTTCAGGCGTTCCGAATACCCCATTCCGGGAACCTACTAGTTTCCGAAGCCGCGATCAAAATGGTCTGGATTGAAGCCCAGGCGCCCCACGGTGTCGGTGATCCCGCCAACGCTTTCCACGCCGCCCGCCATGCGCGTTCCCGAGACATTGCGAGTGCCATTGGTGGAAATCCACTCCCCTCCCTCACAACCAACCGCGTAAGCGCAGGTCGGCATGAACTCGCCATGTTGCGCGGCCATCTGCTCCTTCGACAACGGCACAACCGAATCCATCGAGCCGGCTTTGGCGACCAGCTGCGAACATTCGCGAGGACGCGGGCCGTATCGTGATGGCGCGCAGGGGTCGAGGTTCGTCAGTCCCTTCAGTCCACCTGTCGGCGCATATTGGGCGAAGGGCGACGGACCGAGATAGACGGTGTCGTTGCTGGCCGACGGCGTGGGTTGCGGGACATTGGTGGAGGTCGGCGCACCATCCCGACGCGGCGACGCGGAGACGGGCGGAGCCGTGTCGGCAGTCTCCGCCTTCGGTTTAGGTGCGGGGCGCGGCGTGAGCGGGCGCGCCGGAAGCGGAGCAGAGTCCGCGATCAGGGAGACGGAGATAGCGGGCGGGGTTGGCGCGCGCGCGCGTTCCGGCTTGCCTGAAGCGGCCATCAGCGCAACCACAGCCGCGCCGACAACGCAGTGCGCAACGACAGAGCCGGCGGCCGGCGCATGCCTGCGCCACCCCACCTTTCCAACCCACAGCCGTATGCTGTCCCAAAGCACCATCGCGCGCGACTATGCGCGCGCGATGGGTTGATGCGAAATCATGAAATGTGGATGCCGCTAGAGGATTTCTTTGTGCGAAGTCACAATCTTGCCCACAAGCCCGTACTCCACGGCTTCCTTCGCGCTCATCCAGTGATCGCGATCGGTGTCCTTCTTGATGCGCTCGATCGACTGGCCGGTCGCATCCGCAAAGATCTGGTTCAGGCGTTCGCGCATCTTGATGATCTCGCGCGCCTGGATCTCGACGTCCGAAGCCTGGCCGCCGACGCCACCGCGGGGTTCGTGCAGCAGGAAGCGGGTGTTGGGCAGGCAGAAGCGGTTGGCTTTCTCTCCGGCCGCATAGATCAGCGCGCCAGCCGATGCGCACCAACCCGTGCCGAGGATCTTCACCGGAGCCCGGACGAACTTGATCATGTCATGGATCATGTCGCCGCTCTCGACGTGACCGCCGGGCGAGGACAGGACGAGCAGGATCGGCTTGTCGCTGACAGCCGAATACGCCAGCAGCTGAGCACTGACTGAACGGGCGATCTTGTCGTTGATCTCGCCGGTCAGAAGGATCGTGCGGGAATCGAAAAGAGCCTTCTCCATCATGGACGACGGGGACTCATCCTTTTTCGAGGAAGCGTCTTCGCCATCATCGTCGTCGTCGAACCGAATCGTCATGGGAGCTCCAAGGGGATCGTAGTCCGCATAGGTGGCGTCTGCGGCCGACCGGGTCAATGGCCGGGCCTGAACCCGCCGAAAATGGGCTTTTCCACAGGCTGGTTAATGCCCGGCGAACCACACCAGATAGCTGACATCGATCCCCTGGGCCGTCAGCTTCGTATCGCCCTGCAGTTCCGGCAGGCACACCAGAAACGCTGCGCCATGCACCTTGGCCCCGGCCTTCCGCAGCAGCTTGATGGCCGCCAGCGCCGTGCCGCCCGTGGCGATCAGGTCGTCCACCAGCAGCACGCGATCCCCTGGCGCGATGGCGTCGGTGTGCATCTCCATGGAGTCGACGCCGTATTCCAGTTCGTAGCTTTCGGTGATGACGTTGTGGGGCAGCTTTCCCTTCTTCCTGAGCGGGACGAAGCCGGCGGAAAGCTGGTGCGCCACGGCGCCGCCCAGGATGAAGCCGCGCGCCTCGATCCCCGCCACCTTGTCGATCTTCAGGCCAGCGTAGGGCTGAACCAGCTCATCAACCGCCTGGCGGAACGCGCGCGGATTACCCATCAGCGTGGTGACGTCCCGGAACATGATCCCCGGCTTGGGGAAATCCGGGATGGTGCGGATGGCGTCTTTCAGTTCCATGGTCGTTCCTGCTCGTTTAGTCCGGCTCGTTCAGTCCAGATTTGCCGCGCGTCTGTAACTACGCAATGTCGGATCGCGGAAGCTGGCGGGTTTCCTTTTCCGCTGCCGCAATCCACGCCGCCATGTGCGGCTCGGCGACCATTCGGTTCATATAACCCTCGGCCTCTGTCGAGCGCGGAATGGCATAGGTCACGAAGCGCGTGACGACGGGCGCATACATGGCGTCGGCAACCGAATAGTCGCCGAACAGGAACGGGCCGCCGGAGCGCTTCAACCAGCCGCTCCACAGCTCATCGACCTTGGCGGAATCATCAAGTCCGGCCTGCGTCATGCGGGATGCGTCGGTACGGCGGCGGATGTTCATCGGCGCGTCGTTGCGCAGGTTGGGAAAGCCGGAATGCATGATCGATGCGGCGGAGCGGGCAAGCGCGCGATCGCTCGCCCCTTTGGGCCATAGCGCGGGATTCTGTTCGGCAGCCCATTCGCAGATCGCAAGGCTTTCCGCGATGACCACATCGTTCAACTCAAGCGCGGGCACGCGCGCGTTGGGAGAGATAGCGCCGAAGGCAGGCTTTGCTCCGCCCATTTCGGGAAGCGCATGCAGCACTTCCTCGAATGCAATGCCGCCAACACGCAGCGCCAACCACGGCCGCATCGACCAGGACGAGTAGTTCTTGTCACCGATATGCAGGCGTACCTTGCTCATCATCACCCCACGTCACGCATGTTGCCTCAGGCCAAATGCGACCAGCAGCGCAAGCACGATGAAAACGACGCCTACGCCACGCTCGAACCATTTACGGATATGCGGCTTGCCGAGGAAGCGCGACAACGATCCGCCGAGGTGAGTGTACATCCACTGGACCGTCATATCGATCGCCGTGCCAACCACGCCAATTACCAGCGTCTGGCTGAGAACATCGCTGTTCGCATCGATGAACTGCGGCAGCAGCGTGATGAACCAGATGATGGTTTTCGGATTGCCGAACCCCAGCATCAAGCCGTCGAAGAATGCGCCGCGTCCGACAGCGATGACAGGCGTGGGCTGACTGGCGTCAGGCGGGATATGCGCCTTGAACGAACGGATCAAAGCAAGGGCGCCGATAAGCGCCAGGTAACCTGCCCCCACCCACTTCAACACGAAGAACGCCAGTGGTGAGGTGGCGATCAGGCCGGCGAGCCCCAGCGCAGTGAGCGCGAAATACACGACGTTGGCGACCTGGATCCCGAAGCCAGCCATGATGCCGGCGCGATGCCCACGCAGGGCCGCTTGCGACATGATGAACATGACGTTGGGCCCGGGGGCGAGGCTGACCAGGGTGGTCATCCCGATAAACAACAGAAGGTTGTCGGGCATTAAACTCTCTTCCCCACCGCGCCGGGGATGTGGGAGTACCCCTCCGTTTCCGTCAAGCCCTCAACACTCGCCCCGCGACCGCCTCCAGCTTCTTCACCAGAGCGGGGTCGCGGAACTGGGCGGCGGTAATGACCGCGTGGTCGAGGCAGGTGTCGATGCCGTCAGGATCTGGCGTTCTGGACATGGCAGCGAGCCTTTTTGCGATACTGCCGACGAGCGCGGACGCACGCTCGGCATTCCCGTGCAGCACTCTGAGCACGTCCGTCACCGAAACGGCGGCAACTTCGTCGTGCCAGCAATCATAATCAGTCACCATCGCGACCGTCGCGTAGGGTAGCTCGGCTTCGCGGGACAGCTTGGCTTCCGGCATATTTGTCATGCCAATCACGGCGCAATCCCAGGAGCGATACAGCTTCGATTCAGCCAGCGACGAGAACTGTGGGCCTTCCATCGCGAGATAGGTTCCGCCCCGGTGCGTTGTAATGCCAAGCGCTGCGGATTCCTCGGCTGCCAGGCCGGCGATGCGCGAGGATACCGGATGAGCCATCGAGACATGGGCGACCACGCCTTCGCCGAAGAAGCTTTTCTCGCGAGCAAAGGTGCGGTCGATGAACTGGTCCACGACGACGAAGTCGCCGGGGGCGAATTCCTCCTTGAGGGAACCACACGCCGACAGCGACAGCAGGTCTGTGCACCCTGCCCGTTTCATCACGTCGATGTTGGCGCGATAGTTCAGCTGCGTCGGGCCGAGCCTGTGCCCGCGCCCATGACGCGGCAGGAAGACGAGGTCCAGGCCATGCAGCTTGCCACGATAGACCTGATCTGACGGCACGCCCCATGGCGAGGTGATCGTCTCCCACCTACCGCCTTCGATGCCGGGGATCTGGTAGAGGCCGGAGCCACCGATGATACCGAGTGTCCAATTGGTCATTCGTCACCGTAACGCTTCCAGCGGCCTCGGGGGAATACGGGTAAGCCGCGATAGAATCCGGGATCCGCGCAAACCGACAGCCCCGACGGCTGCAGCGGATCCCGGCATACGCCTTGCGGCGTATCATCAAGGGCTCCGCGAACACCGTAGCGGGTCTCGGAGCCGAATTGTCAGGATTGAACGGCGGCTAAGGCATTTCCCGCCGCGATTGTCTCGCGGCGGGATAACGCAGGTTCAGGGCTCTAGTGTTCGACGTTCCGCCAGAGCGCCTTGTAGGACAGGAAGACAAGAAGCGAGAGCAGGATGAGGAACGGGATCACTGCCGCGCCCATCTGTTTGCGAGCAACCGCTTTCGGATCGCCGGCCCATGCGAGGAACACGGCAACGTCGTGCGCCATCTGCTCTTTGGTCGTCGGAATGCCGTCGTCGAACGTGACGTTAGCGTTTTCGAGCGGCCAAGCCATGGCGAGGAAACCGCCCGGCGGCTTGAGGCGCGGATCGCCGACCCAGCTGGCTGCTGTGTCGCCACCGAAATAGGCGTTGTAGTGTTGACCAGCGGCGACCGTGAGGCCGGCCGGCGGAGCGTTATAGCCCAACAGAAGCGAATAGACGTAACCAGCGCCGCCGTGACGGGCCTTGGTGATGATCGACAGGTCGGGCGGAAGAGCGCCGCCATTGAGCACCCGGGCAGCAACATCGTTGGCGTAGGGCCCGAGGATACGATCAGACGTTTTCGCCGGCATTTTGACCATGTCGCCAGAGTCCGGATCGACTGTCGGGATCTGGTTCACGAAGGTGGCCGCGATCTGCTTCACGACCGGGTTGTCGTTCGGGTTCGGATAGCGGGCGTCGAAGAACGGGCCACCCTGCTCGCCGAGGTTACGGAACGAGAGCAGCTTCATGCCGTGGCAAGCCGAGCAGACTTCCGAATAGACCTTGAAGCCGCGCTGCAGCTGGTTCTGGTCGAAAGTGCCGAAATAGTCCTCGTGCGGCCAGCCGCCTTTCGGTTCGAGCAGGTGATGCTCACCACCGGATGCAGCATGTTCAGCTTCGCCGCCAGCCGCCGGAGCGCCATGCTCCTGAGCCAGTGACGGAAGCGCGATGGCGCCAGCGGCAAGAGCCGCAAGACCAGCGAGAGCGAGTTTCGCGATACGCATCTCTCTCTCCCTATTCCGCAGCCACAGCGGCGGCAGGCGCCGGGCTGTGTTTCTTGCGGACGCTATCGGCAATCGAGGCAGGCCTGGCCTTCGGCTTCTCGATAACACCGAGCAGCGGCAGCAGAACCAGGAAGTACAGGAAGTAGTAGGCGCCCAGGATCTGCGAGAGCCACAGCCACTTGAAGCCGGTCGATTGCACTTCGATGGCGGCGCCCGCGGTCGGCGGGAGGCTGCGCATCTTGGCGCTGGCGGCGGCGTAGTCGTCGAAGACTTCGCGCTGCGGCTGGCCGTTGGTGTTGTTGTAGGTCAGAGCGAGCTGGTCAGCCTGCGTCTTGAAGACGAGCTTGTCCGGATCGTTGGCGCCGCAGAAGCCGAGGCCGATCGCGGCGAACACGAACACCACGAAGATCGAGCGGGCGAACGGACGGTAGCGCATCGAGCGGACCTTGGACGTATCCAGCCAGGGCAGGACGAACAGGATCAGGATGGCGCCGAACATCGCGATAACGCCGAGGAGTTTCGCGGGGATGGGACCGACATCGAACGTGATGGCGCGCAGGATCGCGTAGAACGGCAGCAGATACCATTCCGGCACGATGTGGGCCGGGGTCTGCAGCGGGTTCGCCTCGATCGAGTTGTCGGCGTGGCCGAGCGCGTTCGGGAAGTAGAACACGAAGAGCGCGAACAGGATCAGGAAGACGATGATCGCGAAGCCGTCTTTCACCGTGTAGTACGGGTGGAACGGAACGGTGTCCTTCTTGACGTCTTTCACCGAAACGCCGGTCGGGTTGTTGTTGCCCGGCACGTGCAGCGCCCAGATGTGCAGGACAACGATGCCCGCAATCACGAACGGCAGCAGGTAGTGCAGAGAGAAGAAGCGGTTGAGCGTTGCATCGCCAATCGCCGGTCCGCCCATCAGGTAGGTTTTGACGGGTTCGCCGACCAGCGGGATCGCGCCAATCAGGTTGGTGATAACGGCCGAGCCGTGGAACGACATCTGGCCCCAGGGCAGCACGTAGCCCATGAACGCCGTCGCCATCATCAGGAAGTAGATCACCACGCCGAGGATCCAGATGACCTCACGCGGGTTCTTGTACGAGCCGTAGTACATGCCGCGGAACATGTGGACATAGACGGCGAGGAAGAACATCGAGGCGCCGTTGGCGTGGATGTTCCGGATCAGCCAGCCGAAGTCGACGTCGCGCATGATGCGCTCGACCGAAGCGAACGCCATCTGCGTGTTGGCCACGTAGTGCATGGCCAGGACGATGCCGGTCACGATCTGGATGACGAGGCAGACGGCAAGGATGCCGCCGAACGTCCACCAGTAGTTGAGGTTCTTCGGCGTCGGGAAATCCATCAGGTCCGCGCCAAAGCGGATGATGGGAAGACGTGTATCGAGCCACTTCTCGATGCCGGTCTTCGGTTCGTAGGTCGATGGTCCGCTCATGAGCCCCTTCCCCTACTACAACGAAATCTTGATCATGGACGGCGACGAGTACTCGTACTTCGGGATCGCCAGGTTCTTTGGCGCCGGACCTTTGCGGATCCTTCCCGAGGTATCGTAGTGCGAGCCGTGGCACGGGCAGTACCAGCCGCCGAATTCACCAACCGACCCCTGCGCCGGACCAACCGGCACGCAGCCGAGGTGGGTGCAGGTGCCCGACGTCACGAGGATGGCCGGGTTGAGATTGCCGTCCATGCCTTTGACAAGGCGGCTGTCGTCCGTCGCCGGGTCGCGCAGCTGGGCGGTGTCGCCGGCCTTGGCCGATGCGATCTCCGCCGGCGTGCGGTGACGAATGAAGAAAGGCTGGCCGCCGATCAGCACGCGGATCTCGCTGCCGAGCGGCACTTTGGAGACGTCGACTTCGGCGCTGGACAACGCGCGCGTGTCAGCCGCCGGGGCGAGTTGTTGAATGAACGGCCATGCGACCGCGGCGACGCCGCCGGCTGCTACCGTGGCCGCCGCGATGTGAATGAAATCACGACGCGTCTCCCCGGCATGGACGCCCGCCGCTGGTGCGGTCTTCGAACCGTGTTCCGACACACGAGTCTCCCATGCTATCCGGAGCTTTGGACGCCTTATTACCGCCACACGGGGAACCCCCTACGTGGCGAGGTGTCGCAAGAAAGCCCCCTGCGTAGCGGAACCGTCTAAAGTGCGACTCGCCCTCTTTCAACCTGACATCCCTCAGAATCTTGGGGCGAATCTCCGATTGGCAGCGTGCTTTGGCGTCGCAGTCGACATTATCGAGCCCTGCGGCTTCCCTTTGACCGACAAAGCGCTGCGCCGGACCGCTATGGACTATGGGGAAAACGTCGAAACCGTGCGGCACGACGGTTGGTCGGCGTTTCAGGAATCGCGCAGGGCGCTTGGTGGCCGGCTCGTGCTTTTCACCACCAAAGGTGCGGTAACGCTCGATCGTCATGCCTTCGAACCTGAAGATATCCTGCTCTTTGGCCGCGAATCTGCCGGCGTGCCTGATGGCGTTCATGCCGCAGCGGATGCGCGGGTGCGGATAGCCCTTTCCCCGAACACCCGCTCGCTGAACGTCGCAATGTCGGCGGGAATCGCTCTCTGGGAGGCGCTTCGCCAGACCGGCCAGCTTCCACGCGATCAGCTGGCGGCCAGATAACCTTCGGCGCCGCAGGTCGAAAGGACTTCCCGAACGATCGCGGTGAACCGGGATTTCTGCGGGGGCGACAGTTCTTCGATCATCTTTTCGGTTTCGCCGTCTTCGCCCTGCGCGCCGAGCACGACGATATCGAAAAGCTCCTTGTCGAGCTTCTCGTCGGACGTCTTTGCGAAACACTCGCAAACCTCAACGGTTTCGCCCTCGGCGATGCACTGCTCGGTGATGACCTTCTTGCCGACCTCATTCTGGCTGCAGGCAGCCAGTCCGAACGCCACAAGAGCTATAAGAGCGAGGCGCGCCATTGCGTGCTTATACCTGTCCCCGAGTAACGACGCGGCGCTTCTACCTGCCAGCGTCAGGCGCAACAATGCGCTAGTTCGGCGTTTCGCATTCCAGCTGACGGACGGCCACAAGGCTGGGGTGTTCAAAACGCTCATTATACGGAAGCGCGAGCATGATGGCGTCTGCTTCGTCTTCCTTGCCTTGCGCCTGCAGGATCAGGGCTTCCTGAATCTTGGGGTTGATCTCACCGGCAGCCAACAGCTCATCCACCTTGGTCGCCTGGCACTCGCAATGCGCCTGATCCCCGCCACCATCGACGCAGAGCTTCGCCAGTTCGACGTGCTCAGGCGTAAGAGGTGGCTTGCTCTCTCCGCATGCCGACACAGCCAGGACCAGAGCGGCAAGAGCCAGAACACGCGTCATCAGCAATCCCTGCCACTCTTCCCTGCCCCGTTCGGCCGAGCCTAATCAGCTTTCCCCCTCCGAGAAACCTGAAATGTCTGCAACCACGCGCCCTGCTGCGGGAAAGCGCCCGCTTGCAGCAGATGGCTTGCACCGGCTAGCTAACCGGCATGTCACAAACGAGCGCACACGAGACTTCCATCCTTGAGCAGCGAAAGGCGAAGGCCGTCGGCTGGTTCCAGACGCTGCAGGCCGACATCATTGCCCGCTTCGAAGCGCTTGAGGACGCGGCCACACCGCCGCTCTACAAAGGTCCCGCCGGGCGTTTCGAAAAAACGCCGTGGAAGCGCGGTGATGGCGCCGAAGATCTTGGCGGCGGCACGATGGCCGTGATGCGCGGCCGGCTGTTCGAGAAAGTCGGCGTGCATGTGTCTTGCGTCTATGGCGCGTTTGCGCCCGAGTTTGCGAAGACGATTCCCGGCGCCGACAAGTCCGGCGGCAAGTTCTGGGCGAGCGGCATTTCGCTGATCGCGCACATGCATTCGCCGCGCGTGCCAGCGGTTCATATGAACACGCGGATGCTGGTGACGTCCGATGCATGGTTTGGCGGCGGAGCAGACCTGACGCCGCTGCTCGCCTACCAGCGCCAGCAGGATTATCCGGACGCGATCCAGTTTCATGATGCGATGCGCGCGTCTTGCGAAGGGCATCCGGGCGCGGACTACGCAGCATTCAAGAAGCACTGCGAGGAATACTTCTACCTGCCGCATCGCGATGAGCCGCGTGGGATCGGCGGCATCTTCTATGATCGTCATGCGACGGGTGACTGGGATGCAGACTTTGCACTGACTCAGTCAGTGGGTCGGCACTTTGCGGATGTGTATCCGCAGATCGTTCGCAACCGGATGCTTGAAAGCTGGACGCCGGCGGAGCGCGAGGAACAGCTTGTGCGCCGCGGCCGGTATGTAGAGTTCAACCTGCTCTATGATCGCGGCACGACGTTCGGCCTAAAGACCGGCGGCAATGTTGCGAGCATCCTGTCGTCGATGCCGCCCGTGGTGAAGTGGCCCTGACATCTGGCGAGGCGACTTGCCCGGCATGACCAACTGACGCAAGCTGCCTGAACGGGAGGCGGCTGGCATGTCATTCGGGATGTT
>DAIRES010000043.1:0-2934 GCA_036795465.1 Hyphomonadaceae bacterium | reverse complement strand
AGCGTGACTGAATGGGCCGACTTCCTCGCGCTGAAGCCGGAGCAGATCGTCATCGACAAGAACGAGGTGCGCCCGTTCGCGGATGCATGGTTTCACATCGCGACGCTGCGGATAAAGGTTGAGCAGACGCCGGAGGTTACCGTTCGGCACGGGTTCTATATCCTGCCCGGACGCGTCACCATGGCGGGCTGCTATGTCGGCTCCACGCAATACGCCGCCTACAGCGAGCTATTCGAGACGACTGTTTCGTCTCTGCGTCCCTGGTGACGCGCGCCTAGTGAACCAGCCCTGCCGTGCCACAGGTGGCTTCCGTGACTTTCACGTCAGCTTCGGCGACATGCAGGCCGAGTTTTTCAAGCAGGTTGTCGACAGGCGTGAACAGCAGTTTCTGGGCGACAGAGAGCGAGCCGAGTTGCAAGCCGAGGCCTGAGCGGACGGGCTTGTAAGTCTGCGCCTGGATATCCGACTTCGAGAAGGTGAGCTTCTTCTCTTCGCCGCTTCCCAGCTTGACGGCGATGCGGGGCAGGATCGGCGCTTTGACGCCGACACTCGCGGCTTCGGTCACGGCCTTCAGCACGACTTCGGCGCTGCCATCGGCCTTGCACCTGATGTCGTCGATCTCGACTTCGGCGTTGGCGAGCGTCACATCGACCTTGAGCGTGCCGAGCGCGCCGATGTTGAGCCCGAACTGGGATGTCGAGAGTTCGGTCCCCTCGCCCGCCCGGCCTTTGTAATTCAGCACTTGCGGCTTCTGCCCCACATCGAGCGAGGCGTTGGCGATCGAGGCGTCGCCCAGAACGGCGGCCAGGTTGATCGCGATCTGGTGGTCGCCGTCGGCCAGAGCAGCGGAGCCTGTCAGCACCTCGCCGACGCTGATGGGAAATGTCTGGCCGGAGAGGAGGCCGTCGATCGGCAGATGCGAGATCGCACCAAGATCGATGATCTTGTTGAGTAGCACCTTGTCCGTGCCGGAGACAGGCGCGGCTTTCTTGAGCAGGGCATGGACGCTGCCGTTCGGCGTTGTCGCGACCATTGCATCAACGATCTGGCCTACGCTTACCGGCGCGGAGACGACGTCGTTGAACGTGACCGCCTTGATGTCTGCCCTCGTGTTGAGAGCGCGGAGGTACTGTCCGACATCGACATTGGCGCTGGCGAGCGACTCGTAATCCATCACGGTCAGCTTGCCTTTGTAGCCCAGCGCCGCGTCGAGCAATGCGGCGCTGAGGCCGCCTTCGACGCGGACGAGGCGGGAGCCCATGACGACCGAAGCGGTTGTGCGGCGGGCGGCGCGAGCGCTGGCGTTGATCATCGGCGTGCCGGCCATCATGCTGCCGAGCATCACCTTGTCGGCCGGTATCACGGCGCCGATCTGGACGGCGTTGAAGGGCGTGGCGTTGGGCTTGAAACGGCTGTCGGCGGCAAGGCCCGCATCAGCCGTGTAGCGACCTTGCATGACCGTGACGCTCGTGACCGGCTGATCGAGTTGATCCTCGAGCAGCGCCTTGGCGTTGGCGACTGTGATGACGCCGGACTCCATCACCATCAACGCCGTCATATCAACGGCGGACTGGAGCTTTCGCTTCGCCATGTAGAACGAGATCTGGTTCATCACGATGGCGGTCAGGACCGCCAACACCATGGCGCTGAAGGAGAAGACCGTGATGACTGATCCGCTACGGTCATCGAGCAATCGGATCATGAAGTCACCCCATTGCCGTCTGTGACGATGAGGCTGTAGCTGATCGGCGATCTTGGCAGAGGCAGCAGCTTGTCGAGCGTGTAGGCCGGATGGTTCACCATGTCGTAGTTCAGCGTGATGCGGCTGAGCTCCTTGCCCGTGCCGGCGTCGAAACTGAAGGTCACCTTGGCGACATCGAGCAGCGGATAATCGTCGGCGATTGCGTTGAGCTTGGCCTGGGCCAGCGTCTTGCGTTCGGCGTCGCTGAGACCACCAATCGTGGCGCGCGCGGTTTCGGCAGCGATCTGCTGGAGGCTGAGCGATGTGGCGAAGATCGAGCCGTAAGCCAGGATCGCCGCGACCAGCAGGAGCAGAAATGGCGCAATCAGCGCGAATTCCACAGCGGAAGTCGCCCTTTTGTCTTTCGTGAAAGCGCTCAGCAGCATTACCAACCCATCCCTTTGCTGCACCGGCGTTTGGCGATTGCCGGCACTTATGCGCTAGTAGCACCTTTCTGCTTAATGTGCGGTGAAATGGCGCACAGCAATTGAGTCCTGCCCTTAAGGCGCCACCGCCGGGAGGGCGTATTCCCCCTAGACCAAGCGCTTTCCGCGCCTAACTGACTCGCGAGACGCCCCGCAACGGGCGTCAGGAGCCAGACATGACCCAGCCAGCCCCCGCCCCAGCCGCCAGGACCGAGCGCCCGGTCGAGGCGACGATCCTTGCCTTCATCGCGATCATCGCGGCGACCGCCCTGGTGGCGGCGCTTGGCGCCCTCGCCTCCGCCGGAGAGGCTGACCCGTGGTATGCGGCGCTGAACAAGGCGCCGGGAACGCCTCCGGGTTTCGTGTTCGGCCTGGTCTGGCCGGTACTCTACATATTGATGGCGATCAGCGCCTGCATGGTGTGGCGCGCGGGCGGAACGTGGCGGCGGGCGGACAGTGCGCTCGGTCTCTACTTCCTGCAGCTCGTCGCCAATCTTGGCTGGAGCTTCCTGTTCTTCAAATACCATCTCGCAACGGCGGCGCTGATCGATATCGCGGCGCTGTGGGTGCTGGTATTCATGATGATCCGCGAGTTTGGCAAACACAGCAGGCTGGCGGCGATGATGCAGTATCCGTATCTCGCCTGGCTGACCTTTGCTGCGTATCTCAATGTGTGGGTGGTGGTGGCGAACTGAAGCGCCGCTTCGTGGTGAGCGCCGTCAGAGCTGCGTCGGTGGCGTGGTGCATCAAGATGCACCCTACGAGCGC
>DAIRES010000042.1:17258-22526 GCA_036795465.1 Hyphomonadaceae bacterium | reverse complement strand
AGTGTCGTGCTGGCACAATGGGTCCCGGATAGCGCTTCGCGCTTCCGGGATGACAGGCGATGGTGGGGCTGGAGCGGCGCCTGAAGCTTCTACTGCTTCAGCATCCAGTCGTGGGCGGCGTCGAGGATTTCGGCGAGGACTTCGGGGTCTTTGCGGCCAGACTTTGCAGGAGCGTGGAAAGAGTGGTCGGCGTGTTCGGCCAGGTGGAGTTTGGCGCGCTTGCCGAGCTTGGCCGTCACCGGCTTGAGCAGGTCGAGATCGGCGAATTCGTCTTTCGAGCCTTGCAGGAAGAGCATCGGGATTTTCACCGACGACAGGTGCTCCGCGCGTTCGATGCCGGGCTTGCCGGGGGCGTGCAGCGGGAAAGCGAAGAAGACGAGGCCGGTGACGGATGGCAGAGGCTCGAGGGCCTGCGCCTGCGAGGTCATGCGGGCGCCGAAGGAGCGGCCGCCTGCGAACAGGGGCAGGTCGCCTGCCAGCTTCGCCGCGTCAGCGGCGGCGGCGCGGATGGCGGCGTGGGCGACGGGCGGGTTGTCGGGGCGTTTCGAGCCTTTTTCCATGTAGGGAAAATTGTAGCGCAGCGTGGCGATGCCGCGCGCTTCAAGGCCATCGGCGGTGGCGGCCATGTGTCTGTGCGTCATGCCCGCCCCTGCCCCGTGGGCGAGGACGAGAACGGCTTTTGCGCCTTTTGGCTTTTGCCAGAGGGCCGAGACGGTGGAGCCGTCTGGCAGTTTGAGCGTGCGTTCTTTCGCGCTCATTGCGCGGGCGGTGCAGCGGGCGCGGCTGGCGCGGTGGCAGCTTCAGGGGCAGGCGCCGGGGCAGGTTTGCGGAAGCGGAGGGTCATGCGGTCGCTTTCGCCGATGGCCTGATACTTCGCCTTGTCATAGCCGGTGGCCTCGGGGGAGCCGGGTTGCGGTTCGCGCAGGTTGGGCGGGAGCATCCAGACGCCGAGCGGATGATCGGCATTGTCTTTCGGGTTGGCGTTTATCTCGGACGATTCTTCCAGCACGAAGCCGGCGTTCTGCGCCAGCTGCACGACATAGCTTTCGAGGACGTAGCCGGTTGAGGCGGTGAGATCCTGATCGCGCGCGGACGGGAGACGATGTTCCTCGACGCCGAGGACGCCGCCGGGTTTCAGCGCGCGGAAGGCGTCTTCGAAAATCTTGTCGGCGTAACCACCGGCCATCCAGTTGTGGACATTGCGGAAGGTGAGCACGGCATCCGCGCTGCCATCGGGCGCAAGGCCGGAGCTGGTGCGCGAGCCGACCGTCAGCGTGATGTCGCCATAGGTTTCGGGATGATCGACGAACGCGGCCTTGTAGGCGTCGACATTCGCCTGTGCGTTGGCGGAGGATGCGGGATCGACATGGGCGGCGTAGAGCTTGCCGCCGCCGGCCTTGAGCCACGGGCCGAGGATGGCCGTGTACCAGCCGCCGCCCGGAGCGATCTCGACCACCGTGTCTGACGGTTTGACGCCGAAGAAGGCCAGCGTTTCGGCGGGATGGCGCCAGGGGTCCCGCGCCTTCTCCGCCTCGGTTCGCCACGCGCCGGCTATCGCGCCGGTCAGGCTGTCGGCTGCGGCTTCCGCCTTTGCCTCGGCGATCGGGCCGGGGACAGGGCCTGCGTCATCATCCCGGCAGCTCGCCATCAGGGCGAAAGCAGCAAGGGCAAACAAAACGCGGCCTGGTTTCATTGTCGGTTCCCGTCTGCAGCGGCCTGATTCCAGAGCCAAATCCCGCCCTGTTCCGGGCGATGACATTATCCATTCAGGATCACTTGACCACCCGGGACTGCATTCCCAACTCGAATGCCGAGGCGCTGCGCATGCGGGCCTTGGAGACCGAGGTGTTGGCCATCTGGCAATGCCGAGAACGGTCTTCAATTTGAAACCGCCGATCCCCGAAACGGATCGGTCCTGTTGCTTGAAGAGGACAGACCAATGAGCACGTTCGATTTTTCCCCCCTTTACCGCACCGTCGTCGGCTTCGACCGGCTTGCCAGCCTGATCGACACCGCACAGCGACTTGATGGCGCGCAGGGCTATCCCCCTTACAATATCGAGCAGTCCATCGAGGACGAGAATGCGTACTCGATCGAACTGGCCGTTGCAGGCTTCGGTGAGGGCGACCTCGACCTTGAAGTGAAGGAAGGCCAGCTGATCGTCGTCGGCAAAAAAGACGGCAGCGAAGCGAACCGGAAATTCCTGCATCGCGGCATTGCGGAGCGTGGATTCATCCGCCGCTTCCAGCTTGCCGATCACGTCGTGGTGAGTGGCGCCGCGCTGAAGAACGGCCTGCTGCGCATCGAGCTGAAGCGTGAGCTGCCGGAAGCCATGAAGCCGCGCAAGATCGCGATCGGTGACGCAACGTCTCCGCAAGTGATCGAAGGCGGTGCGACAAAAATCCGCTCGGCTTCGGCTGCTTAACGGAGGCGCTTGAGAACCAACCACTTGAAAATCAGGTTGGGCGTTCCGATCTGATAATCTGGTTGAAAGACCCGGCGGTGAGCCGATCGGTCCTCTCCCCTCCCCCCGGATGGGCTGGTCTGGATCCTGCCAAAGAGAAGCGGTGCATTCCCAACGGAGTGCGCCGCTTTTTCTTTTGGATCAGAGCGAGGTGGGCAGCGTGGCCATGAAGTCTGTCCACGCGCGTTGCGGCGCTTCGGGCCAGAACAGGCAGACGATAGCTATGCCGGCGAGCGCGCCGCCAAGGTGCGCACCATGGCCGATGCCGTCGCGGATGTTGCTGCGCGAGGCCCAGGCGGAAAAGACGATGTAGCAGATCGCGAACACGCCGAGCGGCATAGGCAGCGCGAAGAACAGGCGGATTTCGGCGAACGGGAAGAACACGGCCGCCGCGGTGGTGATGCCGGAGACGGCGCCGGATGCGCCGAGCGCGCGATAATTGCTGTCGCGGTAGTGCTCCATGTAGGTCCAGGCGGAGCCGGCCAGCAGGGCTGCGAAATAGATGACGAGGAAGCCGACCGTGCCGGTTGTCAGCTCAAGGTACGGGCCCATGAAATAGAGGGCCAGCATGTTCATGAAGAGATGGAACGGGTCGGCGTGGATGAAGCCCGACGTGATGCCGCGATACCATTCCTTGTTGCGACGTATGCGATTGATGTCGAACAGCAGGCGGTGAACCAGCGCAGCGTTGTTGAACGCGGCGATCGAGAGAACAACGTTCGCCACAAGCAGCGCCAGCGTGGCTGGCGAAGCTAGCAGGATCTGGATCTCGTTCATGGCGCGCGCTCCGGACGGGCGTCAGTCTTTGACGTCTGCGTCCGGGGCGTCGTCGTCGGAAGCGGCGGAGACGGATTCTTCTCCCGCATCGTCGGAACCGGCGTCATCGCCTGAAGCGTTGTCGTCGCCTTCCTGATCGGAGCCTGCTTCGGCGGAGGCGCCTTCGCCCTCGCCACGGTTGCGGCCGCCACGGCGACGGCGGCGGCGCTTGCGCTTGCGGCTGGCCTCATCGGCGGTTTCGCCATCACGCGGCTGTTCAGCTCCGGCTTCGGAGGTTTCGGTGGCTTCCTCAGCCGCGGTCTCGCCTTCGGGCGCTTCGGTGCGCTGCGGGCGTTGATCGGGCTTCTGGTCCTGGCGCGGCGGGCGCTGCAGGAACGATGTGGCAGCGGTTTCGTCGGTGAAGGCTTTGAGGGCCTCGATCGTCTGGCCGGTCACGAACTTGCGGCGCAGCTCGCGGAAGGAGCGGGCGGCGGAGCGCAGCGGGGCAAGGGTGAGCGCATCCTTGCCGAGCGTGACCGTGAAGGTCTCTGCGCTGGCAAGCGAGCTTTCGAGATTTTCGGCAGCCCATGGCAGGAAGAACGCGGCGAGATCATCAGCGAAGATCGGCGCGAGCGTTTCCTTCAGATCATCCAGCGCGGCGAAAGGGCCGGACGCGGTCGGCGCGGACATGAACTCGCACCATTTGGCGACGAACTCGCCGTCCTTCTCGATGATCTTCGCGGGCGTCGGGTCCTTCATCATCTGGATGAGCTGACCAGCGATCGCGAAGTCTGCGATCGAGGGGCGGTCGCCGAAGATGAAGAGGTGCTTCTTCAGGTGATCGTCGAGCAGCTTGATGAACTTCTTGAACGACTTCTCGACCACGGGGCCAAGCTCGCCGTCGAGCTGCATGGTCTTGAGCTGACCGGTCATGTTCTCGATAGCGAGGTCTTCGGTCGCCTTGCGCTCGCCCGGGGCGCCAGAGGGATAGTATTCCTCGATCGAACGCTGGGCGGCGAGGCGCTGGTCCTTCTTGCGGGTCCAGCGATAGTGGAAGGCGGCCTTGGCGAGCCAGACGTCGGCATATTCTTCCAGCACGCAGGCAAGGAAGGCGGTGGCGGCGTCGGCGGGCGTGGCGGAGGGTTCGGGGCTGTCAGCCTCGAGCGCTTCCATCATCGGCGTGGTGTCGTGGACGGCGAAGCCCGACGAAGTCACCAGAACGGGCAGCGTGCCGAAGCGCGAGACGCGTTTCAGCTCGTCCTCGGTTTCCGATGTGCGCGGCACCCAGTCGAAGGCGAACGCCTTGTACTTCAGGTAGGACCGCATCTTGGTGGAATAGGCCGAGGTCTCGGCGCCGAACAGGCGATAGGACATTCAAGTCTCCGGAAAGCGCGCGGAAACTACGCGGGATGCCCCTCAGCTTCAACCGCTGATTGCGCGTCCTGAAACGCGGATTCCCCTTGAAAACAGGCCATTCGGCAGGACGTGACGCCGCATTGGGACCGCGCCTTGCGCCACGCCGGTGAAAAGGCGGCGCAGGGCAGGCCCGGAGAAATTCGCAGGTCAGCGACGAGGCGGCAGCCATTCCTTGGTTAGCACTGCATTTATCGGCCCAATTCGCGCGTCCGATTTAATCGTTTTCCCACGGCCTTTTGTGACGCTTTGCGCACGAAGAAGGGGTCGGCAGGAGACTGCCGCATGACGTGCATGGACACTGAAAGCGAAAGCCGTGGCGGGTTGAACCTCGCCGAGCGTATCCGCCGTCTCGCCAACGGCCGGAACACGATCGACGTCGCACAGTTCCAGTTCATCGGACTGGAGGCGATCCGCGCCAGCTATGCCCAGCGCTGGACGGAGAAGCGCGATCGCGTGGCGCAGGTCGCACGCCAGTTCATCACCAAGCGCATCGCCGCCGAAGACGTGCTGATCGCGGGAGCCGATGGCTTTCTCCTGGTCTTCGGCACATTCACCGGCATGCTGGCTGACGCAGCCGCGCATCGGATATCGAAGGAGTTGAACGCGTTCTTCCTGGGCTCGCCCGATCTCGA
>DAIRES010000042.1:0-17158 GCA_036795465.1 Hyphomonadaceae bacterium | reverse complement strand
GACATGGACGAGCTGAAGCTGAAAGCCTCGGAAGAGGCGATGCGGAAGCTTTTCGCCAGCGGCAAGAAGGCGCTGGTTGGCGTGGCGCTTCACGTATCGAGCCTGAACAGCCAGCAGAGCCTGTCGCGCCTGATGGGCGTGATTTCGAAGTTCGATCCGGCGCTGGCGCGCTATCGCGTGATCCGCGTGAGCTGTGTCGAGCCCGGTTATCCGCGCATCTATCTGGAAGACATATTGCGCGTTCTGAAGCCGCGCATTCCCCATGTCGCCATCGGGCTGAACTGGAGCGAGCCGGATGTGGCGTCGGTGCTGAACCTGAAACCGGCGGCTATCGGATTCTCGCTGCCGACGGGCGCGCTGGGCCCGCACGGGCCGAAGACGGACGTGTTCGCGCGCATCCATTCTGCCGTTGAGATGGCCCACCACCATGGCGTCTCGGTAGGCGTTGAGGGCGACCTCCAGACCGATCACATCCAGCGCTTTACGCAGGACGGGGTGAACCATATCTGCTCGCTGCGCGCCTGGCCGACGCGGCGCACCCTGCCCCCGGCGGAAATCTGGCCGGCGTCGCTTCTAAATGCCGATGCGCACGCCGATACGGCTGCCTGAAGCGTAAAGTGGAAAACCAGGCGCGGACGCGGCAGGCAACATGCAGCGGCACTGCTCGCCCCCGGTTGCAGCGTCACGCGAAACGGATAAGTTTCCGGCGCTGCGCGGGGTTGGTCGCGCAGCGAATAAACAGAGGACGGAGACCTCCCCCATGAAGACAGCAATCACACTCGCGGCTGTTGCGCTGGCCTTCGCCGCGCCGGCATTCGCGCAGGACAAGACGACGCTCGAATACGTCACCACCAAGGGCACGGTCGTGAAGGCCAATGCGCAGGGTACGGACCTTGAGCTGCCGATGTCTTACAAGGCGGACGGCACCTATACGACCAGCGCGATGGGCCAGGAGATTTCCGGCAAGTGGCGCATCGACGGCGAGAAGCTCTGCACCGTCAACTCGATGAGCCCGAGCGAGAACTGCATCGCCTATCCCGCCGGCAAGAAGCCGGGTGACGAATTCAAGGTGACGAACCCGATGCTGGGTGAAGTCTCCGTCACGATCAACAAGTAAGGCGCAACACACATGAAACGCATCCTTGCCTGCCTCGCTGTCGCGGCCCTCGCCGCTCCGGCGTTTGCGCAACAAGCCTCCACGCTGCAGGAACTCACCACCAAGGGAATGGTGATGGAAGCCGGCGGCATGGAAATCGACGTGACGTACAAGCCCGACGGCACCTTCACCGCGATGGATGGCCAGGTGACCGGCAAGTGGCGCATTGAAGGCGAGAAGCTTTGCACATCGTCGAACTTCTCGCCGGCGGAAGAATGCACGGCGTACCCCACCGGCAAGAAATCCGGCGACTCGTTTGAAGTTACGGGCGCGCAGGGAACGGCGACGATCCGCATCAAATAACATGTAACCACATGAGATAATCCCAGGCGCACAGGCCAGGGAAACGCCTCGTACCTTCGGGTGCGGGGCGTTTCTGTTTTGGCGTTTTATCCTGCTGCATGTTCTTGGCGGGTAAGCGCAACGCAGCTAGACCTGAGGCGCAGTTCGGGGCGGGAATTACATGCAGGTGGTCGTTCGATTGATTGCGGTCATCGCCGTGGCGGCCTGCTGCGTCATGCCTGCCGCTGCGCAGATCGCGCCGACCCCGGATGGCTGGAAGCCTGAGCAAGCGAAGGCCAAGGCGGACGCTTACATCGCCGAGCAGATCGCCGTGTTCACGCGCAAGGCGCCGGCCAACGACATCAAGCTGGCTCTGCGACGGGCGCAGATGGTGCGGCCGGACGAGCCGACCGTGACGAACCAGCTGGCTTTCTATGTTGGCGAGGGACAGCCAGACCAGTTCTACAACGAGATACTGGCGTTTCGCCCGGATGAGCCGGTGGCGACCTACTATCTTGCACAGAAGCTGAGCGATGAGGGCTATGTGAACCTGGCCCTGCCCTTCTATGCGGAGGCGGCGAGCCAGCGGCCGAACGATGCGGTGGTACAAGAAAAAGCCGGGATGAATGCGTTCTATGCCGAGGACGACGCAGCGTGCATCGCCTATCTGACGCGTTCGCTGGAGATCGGGGGGCCGTCGCAACCGACGTGGCTCAAGCGGGGCGAGTGCTACGCGCGCGCGGGGAAGAAGAAAGAGGCCGAGGCGGACTTCGCAAAGGTGGAGGGCAATGACGGCGCATATTCGGTTCGCATGTTCCGCGAGGGTGTTTTCAATGGCTGCGGGTGGGCCTGGGGTTCGCTGGACGACCGGGTTCGGAATGCGGCGACCGTAGCCGACGACTGGAAAACGTATGAAGGCTATCGCGAACTGACCCGCGTGCTGGAATGCGAGCCGAAGCATGTTGGCGCGCTGACGGAACGATTGAAGCTGGAGGACCGCGACAACAACCTGAAGCGGCATGCGCTGGTGCATCGCATCCAGCTGCAGAACCTGAAGGATGGCGGCGCGACCAACGCGGCGCGGCTGAAAGCGCTGCAGCCGCCGACGGCGGCGCAGATGCTGGTCGAGGGTCAGGCCATCGACATGGCCAATGATCCCGGCGGCGAGAAACGCATGCGGGCGGGCCATCTCGCCAGCCGCGTCCTCATGCTGGAGCCGGGCAATGCGCAGGCGCATCTGCTGCGCGCGCGCGCGCTGGCGAACCTTGGTATCGGGCCGCTGTCGGGGCTGGCGTGGGATGATGCGACGCGGGCGCTGGGCGCGAATCCAAAGCTGGCCACCGCGCATTTCGTGCGCGCCGTCCTGTTCGTGCGCGGCAATGGTTACAAGGAGGCCGCCGTTGAACTGACTGCCGCGATCGCGATCGATCCGAACGACATGCGGTTCTATGCGCAGCGTGGGGATGCCTATGCGCAGATCGGGCAGGACGAGCCGGCCGTACAGGACCTGACGCGGTTTCTCGCTTCGAATCCAAAGGACATTCCGGCCCTGCAGGGACGCGCGCTCGCCTATTACAACCTGAAGAAATACCAGCTGGCGCTGAGTGATCTGGACGCCGCTTTCGCGATAGATCCGAAGAACTTCCGGGTGAAGGCGGCGACGGTGCGCGTGCTCGACGCCATGGGGCGCAAGTCTGACGCTGACGCGGTGCATACCGTGTTGCTGGCGGAGCATGAGGCGGAGACGAAGGCGAACGAGTATCTCGCCAGGCGCACCACGCCCGCGCTGACCGCCAAGGCCGCCGACGTGAAAGAGGGGCAAGCCTTTGCGGCGATGGAGAAGCGCGCGGCGGACAGGTTCCAGGACTTCGTCAACGAATACTCCCCCGCGGAATATTCCTACAACAACCTCGTGCGGAAAATGGAACTGGCGACCGCCCTGGACGACAACACCATGAAGAGCCTGCGCGATACGGCGGAGTATGCGGACACGCACCTCAAGGCGGCCTGGCGCATCGGCAGCACCTTCATCGACTCAGACGATATGGCGGGACTGAGCGAAGAAAAGCTCGGCAAGCTGGCCGGGTGGCTGGTGCATGTCGAGGAGATGCAGGCAGGCCTCAAGACGATCATGGACGTGCTGTACTAGCGCGGGCGCGGCGGCCCTCTCCTCACGCATTGCACGATGGATGAGCAGGGGTGGAGAGGCCAAAACGCGGGGCCTGAAATGGCGACCCCGGCCGCTGCTTTCACAGGGCCGGGGCGACACCATGGTTGTCCGCCAGTTCGTCCTTCGAGCAGCGGCCATCACAGCCTGGTCCTGATCAGGGACCGCTCGTTCGACGCCATCCGGCGAAGCTGAGCCTTGAGCGTCTTGGTTCGGCGTTCACACGACTCCGGGACATGACATCCCGCTTCCATGCGTCCGCGCGGCTGAGACCACGCTCGTGTCCGTATCTATCCCCTCTCGAGGACTCCAGCGGTTTTGGACCCGCCTGAGCGCGACTTCGTCTCTTGCAGAGCGCGACGCCGCTTCCGGTGCTCGTTGCTCCCCTTGTTCAGCACCCGTCCAATCGGGCTTACCAGCGGGGACATTCAGCTGCTTGACCCGCGACGGTCTCCTCTCTGAACACAAACAGGCTCTCACAAATCCCGCGCTGCGAGAATATTGGCGGCCTGTGGAAACTGTTGACGGCGCTGTTGATAAAAATGTGCGGCGCGTGCGAGACAATTCACGCACACGGGAGACTCAAAATGGCGCTCGATCTGGAAACGCGGCAGCAGCTCATCGAGACCGTACGGCGTTTTGTAAACGAGGTTTGCAGGCCGAACGAGCAACTCGTGTCGGAAACCAACGCCATCCCCGACAAGATCGTTCAGGAGATGAAAGACCTTGGCCTGTTCGGCCTGTCGATCTCCGAAGAGTATGGCGGCCTTGGCCTCACCATGGAGGAAGAGGCGCTGGTGATCCTCGAGATGGGTCGCACCTCGCCTGCTTTCCGGTCGACCTTCGGCACCAATGTCGGCATCGGCAGCCAGGGCATCGTGATGTTCGGCAATGACGACCAGAGACAGGAGTGGCTGCCTAGACTCGCGACCGGCGAAGCGATTGCCAGCTTCGCGCTGACCGAGCCGGATGCGGGATCGGATGCCGGCTCCGTCAAGACGAAGGCCGTGCGCGATGGCAACCATTATGTATTGAACGGCGCGAAGCGCTACATCACCAATGCCGACAAGGCGACCATCTTCACAGTGATGGCGCGCACGGACCAGAACACGCCGGGACCGAAGGGCCTGTCGGCTTTCATCGTCGAGCGCGCGACTCCGGGCGTCACCATCGGCAAGCCCGAGAAGAAGATGGGCCAGCAAGGCGCGAATGTCTGTGACGTGATCTTCGAAGATGCGCGCGTGCCGATCACCAGCCGCCTTGGCGAGGAAGGCGAAGGCATGAAGGTGGCGATGAGCGTGCTTGATCGGGGACGCCTGCATATCTCTGCGCTGAGCGTCGGCATTGCCGAGCGGCTGGTCGAAGAGATGACGCGCTATGCGTCTGAGCGGAAGCAGTTCGGCAAGCCGATCATCGAACACCAGCTGGTGATGGGCATGGTCGCCGATAGCTACGCCGAGGCAGCGGCGGGACGCGCGATGGTGATGGATGGCGTCCGCAAATACGACGCGAAGGAAAAAACCACGCTGATCGCGGCGGCGACCAAGATGTGGTGTACGGAGATGGTCGGCCGCGTGGCGGACCGCGCCGTGCAGGTGCATGGCGGCGCCGGCTATATCGCGGACTATGCCGTGGAGCGCTTCTATCGCGATGTGCGCATCCTGCGCCTCTACGAAGGCACGACGCAGATCCAGCAGATGGTCATCGGCCGCGAGCTGCAGCGCATTGCGAAGGCTGGGGAGATCTAGCGGTCTTCATCCAGCGCGGCGACGAGGGCGGCGCGTAGTTCGGCCGTGTCGCTGAAACCGATGGCCATCGCCTGCCCGTTGATCATCACCAGCTCGGACGGCGCGCCGACTGACGCAAGGCTGGCGGAGCGGTCGAAATCTGCCAGCGCCTGCTCGCGGAGTTTCACGCGATCGATCCTGTCGTCAGCCGCATCGGCCAGTGTCGCGCGGGCGAGCGCGGCGACTTTCAGCACGTAGGGGTTCGTCTGGCATTCGGCGGCGTGATCATCGATTGCGGTCGATGTTTCATCTACGTCGATGCTCTCGCCATGCTGGCCGACGGAGACCATCAGGTTGACGGTTTCCTGCAGCGATCCGTCCGGGCAGGCAAACGCCGATGGAGCGACGAAGACGACCGTGGCGGCTGACGCGAGTGTGCGGAATTTCATGCGCATGCTCCAGATCAGCCCGGCCCAAGTCTGCGACCCGCAATGCGGCGCAACATGGGCGATGAGCGGGCATTGTGAGGCGGGATGCGATTCAGGGGCCGCAGCTACCTGTCGGTCTGGACATGATGGAACAGGTCTGCGCGCAGAGTTGCGAGGTCGCTGAAATCGACGCTCGACGCCTCGCCATTCAGCAGCACGGTGCGTGGCGGGTCCGTGGGCTTCGACAGCGTGATCGCCTTGTCGAACTCAGTGAGCGCCGTGTGGCGCAGATGAACGCGCTGGGCGCGGTCCTGCGAGTAATCCGACAGCGCGCGCCGGGACTGAGCAGCAAGCTTCAGCACATAGGGGTCGTTCGGCGCGGCGGCGACTTGTTCGTCGAGCTGGGCGGAGAGATCGTTGATGTCTTCCAGACCCAGCCCTTCGCCGTGCTGGCCGATGGAGACCATGAGGCTGGCGGTTTGTTGCAAGGCAGAGTCGTTTGCCGGAGCGGTGGCGCAGGCGGCGAGGCCAAGGCTTACGGCAAACACAAGCGATGCGAATTTCATCGGTCAATCCATAGGCTGCGTCGTCCGGGGATTAAACGAAGCCAATGCGGCGCAAAAGCGGCGTTGATCCTGTGAGGCGGGCCTGACTGGAGCGTGACAGCCGGGGCGATGCCCGCTTAGATCGCGTCACACAAGACGGGGCCTTCATGGACAGCGATGGTGATATTGCGCGTGCAGCGCGCCTGATGCCGATTGCGGCGATCGGCGAGAAGCTGGGCATTCCGACGGACGCGCTGATTCCCTATGGCCACACGAAAGCGAAGATCGCCGGCAGCTATCTGAAACAGCTGCGCGACCGGCCCGATGGCGATCTCGTGCTTGTCACGGCGATGAACCCGACGCCTGCGGGCGAAGGAAAGACCACGACGACCGTGGGGCTGGGCGACGCCCTCACCCGGCTTGGCAAGAAAGCCGTCATCGCGCTGCGCGAGCCGTCGCTCGGGCCCTGTTTCGGACAGAAGGGCGGCGCGACTGGCGGAGGCTATAGCCAGGTTGTGCCTATGGACGAGATCAACCTGCATTTCACGGGCGACTTCCACGCCATCACGGCGGCGCACAACCTGCTGGCCGCGATGGTCGACAATCACATCCATTGGGGCAATGCGCTGGGCATCGATGTGCGCCGTATCCGCTGGCGTCGCGCGCTCGATGTGAATGACCGCAGCCTGCGCGGCGTCATCACCGGACTGGGCGGCGTCGCCAACGGCACGCCGGCCGAAGGCGGGTTCGACATTACCGTCGCATCCGAAGTGATGGCGATCCTATGCCTCGCGGAAGACTTGCAGGATCTGAAAGCGCGGCTGGCGCGCATCATCATTGCCGAAACGCGTGACCGGAAAGCCATTACGGCTGGTGACATCAAGGCGGATGGCGCGATGGCCGTTCTGCTGAAGGATGCGATCCAGCCGAACCTTGTGCAGACGATCGAGAACACGCCCGCGATCGTTCACCTCGGCCCGTTCGCCAACATCGCCCATGGCTGCAACTCCGTGATCGCTACGCGCACTGCGCTCAAGCTGGGCGACATCGTCGTCACGGAAGCGGGGTTCGGCGCAGACCTTGGCGCGCAGAAATTCTTCGACATCAAATGCCGGCTGTCCGGCCTACGCCCCAAAGCAGCGGTGCTGGTCGCCACCATCCGCTCGCTCAAGATGAATGGCGGCGTCGCCAAGGTGGATCTTGGCGCCGAGAACGTCGAGGCGCTGACGCGCGGTGCGGTCAACATCCAGCGCCATATCGAGAACCTGCGCAGCTATGGCCTGCCCGTGCTTGTCGCGCTCAATCACTTTGCCAGCGACACAGCGGCGGAAGTGGAAACCGTCAAGCGCATCGTCGCGAGCATGGGCGCAGAGGCCTATGTGTGCCGCCACTGGGCGGAAGGCGGCAAAGGCGCGGAGGAGCTGGCCAAGGCCGTCATCGCAACCCTGGCGAGGAAGCAGGACGACTTCCATGTGCTCTATGACGACGCCCTGCCCCTGCTGGCGAAGATCGAAGCCACCGCCAGGCGTATCTATCGGGCTGACCGCGTCGAAGCCTCGCAGAAGATTCTCGCGCAGCTGAAGCGATGGGAGGTTGCGGGATTTGGACGTTTGCCGGTCTGCATCGCCAAGACGCAATATTCATTCTCGACCGATCCCACAAAGCTGGGCGCTCCCGAGGGCCATGTCCTCGACGTGCGCGAAGTGCGCCTCTCGGCAGGCGCGGGATTCGTTGTCGCCATCTGCGGCGACCTGATGACGATGCCCGGTCTTCCACGCGCGCCGGCCGCCGAGATCATGTCGGTTGATGTCCACGGCAACATTCACGGGCTTTCCTGATGCGTATCGCCAAGCTTGCCCTTGTCGTTCGCGATTACGACGAAGCCATCGACTGGTTCACGCGCTGCCTTGGCTTCGAACTTGTCGAGAATATCGACATGGGCAAGGCGAAGCGCTGGGTCGTCGTCGAGCCGCCGGGCAAACGCGGCGCGGCGTTGCTGCTCGCGCGCGCGACCGGCGCGGAACAGGAAGCCGCTATCGGCAATCAATCTGGCGGACGCGTTTTCCTCTTCCTGGAAACCGACGACTTCGATCGCGATCACGCGCGCATGATCCGGGAAGGCGTGCGCTTCCGCGAAGCACCGCGAAGCGAGGCCTATGGCAAGGTCGCGGTGTTCGAGGACATCTGCGGCAATGCGTGGGACCTGATCGGGCCCGCCTGATCGAACCACGCGCCGCAAGCACGCACATTTCCCGGTGCTGACCTAGCGGCGCCGCTTGCGCCGGATGGCGTCAACTGCGATTGATTCGCAAAACGATATCCAAGGGAGAGACGGATGCGGCTGACACGGCGGGGCCTTCTGGCGACAGTCTATGGCACGGGCCTCGCGGCCTGCGCCCCGGCAGCGGTTACGCCCGCAGCCGTTCCCGAGGCGAGCCACGACCTGCCGGACGCGACGCAGCTCGCATCGATGATCCGTAGCAAGGAGATCAGCGCCGCCGAAGCCGTGGAAGAAGCGATCAAGCGCGCCGAAGCCGTGCAGCCGCAGATCAACTTCATGGTCACCGACACGTTCGCGATGGCGCGTGAGAAAGCGAAAGGCGCTGTCACCGGCCCGTTCGCTGGCGTGCCGTTCCTGATCAAGGATCTCGATAACGTCGCTGGCGTCGTCACGCGCTTCGGTTCCGCCGCCACGGCTGGCCAGCCGCCTGCTGAAAAGGACGACACCTTCGTCGCCGCCACCTTTGCCGCCGGCCTGATCTGCATCGGCAAGTCCGCAGCGCCCGAGAATGGCTATCTGCCGACCACCGAGCCCCTCGCCTTCGCGCCGTCGAAAAATCCGTGGGACACGACGCGCTCGACCGCGGGCTCGTCCGGCGGCGCCGCTGCCGCAACGGCTGCAGGCGTTGTGCCGATGGCGCATGCCAACGATGGCGGCGGATCGATCCGCTTCCCGGCCGCCAACAACGGCCTTGTCGGCCTCAAGCCCTCCCGCGGCCGCATGATCGACGAACAACCCGGCGCACGCCCGCTTGATCTTGCCGTGCAAGGCGTCGTCTCGCGCACGGTTCGCGATACGGCGGGCTTCTTCGCCGCTTGCGAAGCCACTGGCGGCGGCGCCGTTTTCCCGGCGGTCGGCGTGGTCACTGGCCCCGGCAAAGCGCGCCTCAAGGTTGGCGTGCTGACGACCGGCTTTGGCGGCGCGGAGCCGGAAGCCGAAGTCGGCGGCATCCTGCAAGCCACGGCCAAGCTGCTCGAAGCGCAAGGCCACACCATCACCGGCACGACCAAATGGCCGACCGCGCCGACCTTCGGCGATGACTTCCTCGCCTACTGGTCGCTCGGCGCCGCGCAGGATGTTGCGGGCGTCGAAAAGCTGCTCGGCAAGAAAGCCGACGAGACGATGGTCGAACCCTTCACGCTGCGCATGGCCGCCAACGCCGCCAGCCTGAAGCCCGCCGATATCGAAGCGCTGCAGACGCGCCTGCTGGCCGCCGCCACCGCCTATGACGAATGGATCAAGGGCTTCGACGTTGTGATCTCACCGGTCTTCACCTCGCCGCCCTCGCCGCTCGGCTTCCTGCGCGGCGACGTGCCATTCGATACGCTGCGCGAGCGCCTGCTGCACGAGGTCGGCTACACGCTGATCCACAACATCTCGGGCGCGCCCGCAATCAGCCTGCCGCTTGGCTGGACGACCGGCGGCCTGCCTGTGGGCATCCAGTTCTCTGCCGCGAATGGGGCGGAGAAAACCTTGCTCGAACTCGCCTACGAGATCGAAGCAGCCCAACCCTGGATCGGCCGCAAGCCGGCCGTGTGGGCTGGCTGATCGATCACGCAGACGAAGGCGGCAAGGAGACGATGATGATCAAGCACGTTCTATCTGGCGTTCTTCTTGCGGCTGCCGGCGCCTGTGCGTCGGCGCCCACCGCGCCGGAGGCGCCGACGCCTTCGCCGCCCATGGTCAGCATCTTCACGGTCGCCCACCAGGACGACTGGCAGTTGTTCATGAACCCTGAGGCCTATCACGGCATGGATGAGCCGCAGGAAAAGGCGGTCTTCATCCACGTCACAGCAGGTGATGCCGGCGCGGGCGCGGGCGGTGAGCCTGTGCCATACTATCTTGCCCGCGAAGAAGGCGCGCTGCGCGCCGTCCGCTTCATGGCCAATGCGGCGGACCCATCCGTGGGCAAAGGCGCGAAGATGCAAGGCGCGCAGGTGGAACGCGGCGGGCATGGCGTGCAGCGCTACGCCTACGCCAACGCGGTCGTGTATTTCCTGCGCCTGCCGGACGGCAACATCGTCAATGGTTCGGTTTATACGCCGCATCCGGAATCACTGACGCGGCTGCGCTCGGGCGAAGCGGCGACTTCCGGAACGGTGGAAATGAGCGGGCGCTATGAAGGCTGGCAGGATCTGGTCGATACGCTGAACGCGATCGTTGAATCAGAGCGGGTCGCGGGCTCGGGCCTGAAACTGCACATCGCCGAACTCGACGAAGAACTGAACCCGCGCGACCACCCGGATCACCGCGCAACCGCCTTCGCGATGGAGGAGGTTGTGAAGCTGCACCCCTGCGCGCCGGTCTATCGCCACATCGAATACCACACGAAGACCAAGCCGGTGAATATCACGGGCAAGGACTACATGATCGATGTCGGCACGTGGGCAGCAACCGCATCCGGCCTGTCGGACAACTTCGCCAGGGCGACGTGGGAGCCCGAACACAATGCCTGGATCGGCCGCAGCTATTCTCGCGTGACGCAACCGGCAGCCAACTGCTCGGCGGCGCCCGTAGGTTAGCGATCTGGCGGCTAGGCCTTCGGCGTCACCTTGACCATCATCTTCGAGTAGCCCTTCACGAAGGAACTCGGGATGTGCTCGGGCTCTTCGAGTACTTCGATGTTATCGAAGCGCTTCAGGATTTCTTCCCACAGGATCTGCAACTGCAGTTCGGCGAGACGGTTGCCGACGCAGCGGTGAATGCCGAAGCCGAATGACAGGTGGCGGCGCACCATCGGGCGCTCGATCCAAAGATCGTTCGGGCGGGTGTACTGCGTCTCGTCGCGGTTGCCCGAGACATACCACATCAGCACCTTGTCGCCCTTGCGGATCTGCTTGCCGCCGATCTCGTAATCCTGCAGCGCGGTGCGGCGCATGTGCGCCAGCGGCGTTTGCCAGCGGATGATTTCCGACACAGCCGATTGCAGCAGCGAGGGGTCGGCTTTCAGCTTCTGCCACTGGTCCGGCCATTTGTGCATCATCGCCAGCACGCCGCCCGTCATCGAGTTGCGGGTGGTGTCGTTGCCGCCGACGATCAGCAGGATCAGGTTGCCGAGATATTCCTGCGGCGACATGTTCCGTGTGTGCTCGCCATGCGCGAGCATGGAGATAAGATCGCCCTTCTGATCTGTGTTGACGCGCTCGTTCCATAGCCGCGTGAAATAGCCGAGGCATTCCAGCAGCTCACCACGCCATTGCTCTTCGCTGGTCACAATGTCCGGGTTGTTACGGCCCGTCGCCACGTCCGACCAGCGCGTCAGCTTGCGACGATCCTCGAACGGAAAATCGAACAGCGTTGCGAGCATCATGGTCGTCAGCTCGATCGACACCTTGTCGACCCAGTCGAACGGCTGGCTCACATCGAGCGAGTCGAAGATTTCCGAAGTGCGCGAGCGGATCAGGCTTTCGAAGCCTTTCAGATTGTCCGGCCCGACGATCGACTGCACCGTCTTGCGCTGCAGATCGTGCTTGGGCGGGTCCATTGCGATGAACATCGGCAGCTGGAAGTCTTCGTCCTGGTCGACGATCGTGATGCCGCCTTCGGATGAGAAGACACCGTGTGAGGTGTCGACCGTCATGATGTCCTTGTAGCTGGTGATGCTCCAGTAGGGGCCATACGGGCTATCCGGGCACCAGTTGACCGGATCTTCCTTCCGCATCCGCGTGAAGTAGTCCCAGAAGGCGTCGCGTCGCCAGAATTCCGGGTCGCTGATGTCGAAATTCGACAGGTCGATTTCCGATGCCTTGGGCAGCCGACCGCCCTTGGGAATCCCGTTCTTGCGGAAAGCCTCCACGCCAACACTGGCGGTATCAGGCGCTGTTGCCGTATCGGCCATGCGCGCGTCTCCTGAATTACCCTCAAACGGCGGCTCTTCGGCCTGCCCTGACACAGTCTAGCAGACGCGAACGTCAAGGACACTCCTGTCCTAGCGGCAATTACAGCGGGATCAGGGAAACCCCGCCTTGAGGGGCGCGACAGTAGGGAGCCCCGCCGCGTCTTCCGGGCGGCAGCGGATATGCTAGACGTCCTAGCCTTACGTTCCGGCGCCGCTTCTCGCGCCTTTTGCAGGGATCGCCGCTTTGGGAATTGACCCGCCCGCCTCCACGCGACGCGCCCTCACCGTGCTGATCCCGTTCTTCAACGAGGCCGGCAACATCCAACCCCTGATCGACGAGGTACACACCGCGCTGGACGGGGTCGATTACGAGATTGTCTGCGTCAACGACTGCTCCAGCGATGCAACCGCCGCCGAACTGGTCACCGCCCAGGCCGCCCGGCCCGACCGCGTCAAGATTTTGACCCACGTAAAACGGCGCGGAAAATCCGCCGCCCTGTTCACCGGCCTGCGCATCTGTGTGGGCGACTGGGTGCAGCTGCTGGACGGCGACGGGCAGAACGATCCAGCCGACGCCCGCCGGATCTGGGACCTGATCGCCGCCAAGGACGAAAATCCCGCCCTGGGCATCATCTGCGGCCGCCGCACCAGCCGGAACGACTCGGGCTTCAAATGGCTGCAATCGCGCGTCGCCAACGGCATCCGCCGCTTCTGCCTGCGCGACGACGCCACCGACACGGGCTGCGGCTTCAAGCTGATCCGCCGCCGCGCTTTCCAGGACCTGCCGTTCTTTGCGGCAATGCATCGTTTCCTGCCCGCGCTGGTCAAACGCGCGGGCTGGGACGTGCGCGAGGAGCCGGTGGCCGACCGCGAGCGGCAACACGGCGTATCAAAATACGGCTTTCTCGGTCGTTTCGGCGCCGGGCTTGTGGACCTCTTCGGCATGATGTGGCTTGTGCGGCGGGGTGGCTATGGCATCGCCGCCGAATGGAACGATCCGCGCGCCTCGCGCTGACCGGCCCATCGGTTCCGGACGTCTGGCTCTGGCGTTTGTTGAGTGGAAAAGACGCGTGAAGCAGCCGATCCGGCAGCCAAAGCAGTCGAAGAAGTCGGCCAAGGCTGCGAAAAGCCGTCGCAAGCCGCCGCGCGAGCAGGGCTCGTCGTTCGAAGCATTCCTGCGCCTCGACAAGTCCGCCATCATCTTCGCGATCTTTGCGTTCTGCCTGATTCATTGGGCGATCCGCACTTTCATCGCGCCCGTCTATACGATCGAGGAAGCAGACCAGCTGCTGCTCTCGCAATCGTTGCAGGTTGGATACGAAGCCCGCCAGCCGCCCATGCTGGCCTGGCTGCACGCCTTCGCCGTGATGGGCGGCATGCTCTCGCCCCCCATCGTGTTCGCGGTGAAATACACGCTGCTGTTCGTGGCGCTGACCTTCTATTATCTCGCCGCCCGCAACGTGCTGGTGCGGCCCGCCGTCTCCGCGTCCGCAGTCGCAGCCTGGGCGCTGACCTTCCAGGTCGGCTGGTCGATGCACGAGGACCTGCTCGGCGCAGTCGCCCTGATGGCCTGCCTGTCCTTGTGCCTGCACGCCGTCACCCGCATCCTCACCTGGCGGCGCTATCGCGACTGGGTCTATTTCGGCGTCGCAATCGGCATTGGCCTGCTGACCCACCATCTGTTCGTGGTCTTCCCGGTCGCGTTGATCCTGGCGATCGTGCTGTCGCCTTTCTTTCGCGATGCGATGACGGTTCCCCGCATCGGCATCACCCTGCTGGTCGCGGGCCTGATCTACCTGCCCTACGCGGTCTGGGTGTCGACCCATATCGGCTCGCTCGCCGACGTGTGGAGCGAGTACGTCGCTTCGTGGGAGATCGATGGCGCCTATTTCGAGCGCGCCGGCAATGCAGCCGCACAGCTCGGCCGTGCGCTGCTGGAATTCAGTCTGCCCCTGTCGCTGTTCTGGATGATGCTGTTCTGGACGCTGTGGCTGCCGGTGATCTATCCGATCTTCCAGCGCCGCAACACGGATGAGGAACCGCACGAACTCGCCTGGCGCCGCCTGTTCATGCGGGCCACGCTCTTTGCGCTGGTGGCTTACCTGATCAGCGTGGCGCTCGGCGTGCAGGCCTACAAGGCGCACTGGATGATGCCCGTGCTGTTCACCGCGCCGATCTGGCTGTTCCTGCATGTGAAGCGCGGCGGCGAATTCCCTGTCGCCATCCGCGCCTTCGGCGCCGTGGTGATCGCCTTCGCCCTGCTCGTCGCCGGCGGACGGTTCGTCGAATGGCAGATGGAAATCGCCATGTGCCAGGAAGGCGGCTGCCGTCCCTATACGCCCGTGAAGGAGTGGGCGGCGGAGCTGAAGAAAGCCGGCTTCGACGAAGGCACCATCGTCGGCGCCGATCGCCATCTGACCGGCAACCTGCGCGCCGCCTTCCCGCGCGCGCGCGTGCTCGATGCAGCCATGCCGCCCGAGGCCTTCCCGCTGCCGAAAACCAACGGCGCCTGCCTCGTTGTCTGGCGCGACACGGAGTTCGACACCCGGCGCAACATCGCCGTGATGCCGCGCGAGCTGGTCGCCTACCTGACGGACCAGCTCTACGCCTATCCGCACGACGCCGGCGCCGAAGGCGCCATCCGCCGCAATCTCCGCCAGTCAAACGACAAGGCGGCGACGCTGTATTATCAGTTCGTGCGTCCGTCAGACTTCTGCCGCTGAAGGCCGTCAGGCAGGTATCCCTCGTCCGGATCGGCACGCAGCACCCGCGCCTCCATGTCGATTTCGGGAAACACATCCTCGGTGAACGGCAGCAGGAAAGACGCGCCCGTCTCGGGCTGGACTTCGATCAGATCGCCCGCGCCGAAATCGTGCGCCGCCTTCACCTGCCCCAGCGTGCGGCCATCGACATGCACCACGGCCATGCCCAGCAGGTCGGCGACATAGATCTCGCCCTCTTCCTCGTCCGTCTCCGGCATAGCCTCGCGCGCGGCGTGCAGCAGCGTGCCGCGCATCGCTTCCCATTCCTCGCGCTGGCGGTTTTCCTTCGCCGTGACGCCAAACCCCTCGTTCAGCACCCGATGCTTCACCGGCGTCAGCACCACTTCGCCTGACTCATCCAGCAGGGCCCCGTAGGAAAAACAATCTTCGGGATTTTCGGTGAACGAGCGCACGCGCGCCTCGCCCTTCACGCCGAACGCGCCGGTGATCTGCGCCACCACGATCAGCTTGGGCTTGTCGCTCAAAGCGGACGCTCCAGCATGGCGACGACCTTGCCCAGTCTCGGCGATGTCCGGGAAAGCAGATGGCGGAAGCCAAGCTTTGCATGGAAGGCCATGCTTTCGTGATTGGGCGGCTGTTCGTTGACCTCTGCGGTGAGCCGCTTCTCGCCCAGCTCCGCAGCAATCCGCATCGCTTCCTCGTAAAGCGCACGGCCAACCCCCGCCCCCCACGCAGCTTTGCTGACAGCGATGCGGTCTATGTAGAGGTGTTTGTCGAACTGCTCTTCGAACCAGCCGAAATTGTCGCTCGGATAGGCCGAGCCGGGCCGGATCAGAATCATGAAGCCGGCGGGGACGCCGCCGGCTTCTGCAACAAGAACGCGATGCGCCTGCGTGGCGATTTCGCGATATTCCGAGGCGTCCATCTCGCCCACGGCGGGCGTGGATGCGGCGTTGAGGGCGAGGATGAAGGCCTCGTCCGCCTGCGCCGCATCTCTGATGGTGACGCCTGCCACCGACTACTCGGCAGCGGCTTCTTCGGCCGGGGCGTTCTTGGCGTCTTCAGCAGCCTGACGGCGTGCTTCGGCCTTCTCGTTCTTCTCGGTTTCGCGGGCCTTGGCTTTCTCGCCCGGAACAGCGCGCTCCGGGTTGTTGCCGTTTTCCCACTTCACGAGGCCGGCCTGGCCGAGGTAACGGGCAACGCGATCCGTCGGTGTTGCGCCCTTGGCGAGCCATGCCTTGGCTTTCTCGAGGTCGATGGTCCAACGCTTTTCATCGCCCTTGGCGAGCAGCGGGTTGTAGGCGCCGATCTTCTCGATGAAGCGGCCGTCGCGGGCGAAGCGCGAGTCAGCGATGACGACGTTGTAGTACGGGCGGTGCTTGGAGCCGCCGCGCGCGAGACGGATTTTCAGGGACATTTAGAACTCTCTTCTTTCAGTTTGGTCGTTGGGTGGATGTTCGTGATCAGGCGGGGCCTCAGCCCTTGCCCTGTAGTTTCTCGTGATGGCGGATCACTTCCGTCACGATGAAGGCGAGAAATTTTTCGGCGAAATCCGGATCGAGATCGGCGTCCTTGGCCAGCTTGCGCAGGCGCGCGATCTGTTCGGCTTCACGCGTCTTGTCGGCCGGCGGCAGGTTGTGCGCGGCCTTCAGCTCGCCCACCGCCTTCGTCGCCTTGAAGCGCTCGGCCAGCATGTGCACGACAGCTGCATCGATATTGTCGATCGAGGCGCGCAGGCGTTTCAGTTCGTCAGCGGGAGACGTGCTCATTTCTTCTTGTCTCCACCACCGAGACCCGGAAGACCACCACCGCCAAGGCCTGGTAGTTTCGGCGCGCCCATGCCGCCACCCATGCCGCCGCCCAGATTCTTCAGCGCATTGAGCTGCTGCTGGTTCACCTGCGGGCCCTGCCCCGGCGAGCCGCCGCCCATTCCGCCCAGCATGCCGGCAAGACCCTTCATGCCGCCCTTGCCGAGCTTCTTCATCATGTCGGCCATGTTGCGGTGCTCTTT
>DAIRES010000041.1:17175-22632 GCA_036795465.1 Hyphomonadaceae bacterium | reverse complement strand
CCTTCGCCGGAATCACGTACGCTGATCGCAATCATCGGATCGCCGTCCGCCGTTGGCGGCGCCGTGCGGGTCACGATCCGAAGCGAGCCGCCTTCCGCCATCGCATCGCGCGCGTTGATTGCGAGGTTCAGGATACTCGATTCCAGCTGACTTACGTCAGTCGATGCCCAAAGTTCGGAGGATTCGAAATCCGTCTCGATCGTCACATTCTCGCCCATCGTGCGGTCGAGCAGGATGCGCATCGAGGCAATAACCGCGTTCACATCTACAGGCTTGATATCCAGCGATTGACGCCGCCCAAATGCCAGCAGGCGCGAAGTCAGCGAGGCTGCCCGGTTTGCCGAGGTCTGCGCCGCCTCGATGAATTTGTTTGCTTCGTCATAGCGCTGGCCTTCGATGCGACGCTTCACAATGCTCAGCGCGCCGATGATGCCCGCCAGCATGTTGTTGAAGTCGTGCGCGATACCGCCTGTGAGCTGGCCGATCGCTTCCATTTTCTGCGCATGCATCAGCGCCGACCGCGCCGCCTGCAACTGTTCGGTGGCGGCCCTCATTTCTGTGATGTCGCGCGTGATCTTTGCGTATCCACGCAGCTTTCCGTCGTCACTGAAAATTGGGTCAATGATCACGTGAGCCCAGAACCTCGTGCCATCCTTGCGGACGCGCTCCGCTTCCGTCTCGTATCGGCCTTCTTCCCGCGCCTTGCGCAGCGCCAGTGTGTCTTCTCCAGCCTGGCGATCCTCTGGCGTGTAGAAATCCGAAAAACTCTTTCCGATGATCTCGCTTGCACGGTAGCCCTTGATGCGTTCAGCTCCGGCATTCCACGTGGACACCTTGCCGGTCGGATCAAGCATATAGAGCGCGTAGTCGGTGACGCCCTCGACGAGAATGCGGAACTGCTCCAGCGCCTGCCGCGCCGATCGCCGCTCATCGTCCAGGCGCTGGGCCTCGTCGGTCATCAACTGACGGCGAACCAGCGCCCGCAACCTTAGACGAAGCAACTCTGTGTCCGAGGCGGACGAAACGACATCATCCACGCCGGCCGCGAACGCGGCTCTCAGAAGGCCTTCATTGGCAGACCTGCCTTCGCCAACACCGACCACCAAAAATGGCTGGCGTGAATCGTCGCGAGAAGCTTGCTTGTCGCGCATAGCGGACAGTACCCGACACGCTTCAACGCCATCGAACTTCGCATCCAGCAAGTTGATGATGACGCAATCGAGAGAGGTCACGTTCGCGAATGTTACGCCCTCTTCCGGGCCGGAAACTGCGGTAACGAGATAGCCCTCTTTCATCAGCACGGACTGGAGCTGCAACCGTTTGGTCGCGCTTGAATCAATGATCAAAAGCTGGCCACGCCTGAACTGCGCGCCCGGCTCCGAACGATTGTGCCGACGTCCGCGCAGCAACGCTCCGACCCGCAGCAGAAGCGGCTGGGGATCACGTGACTTGGGAACATAAACGTCAGCGCCGCTTTCCAGTCCCGCCCGTTCTCCGATCGCCGCGTCGCTGGTCATCAGCACGATCGGAACCGCACGTGTCCGTTCATTCAGGCGCAGCTGTCGGGTCAGCTCCTGACCATCCATGTTCGGGAGTTGGTAGTCGGCGACAATCAGGTCCGGCACATCTGTGTTCAGCACGTCCAGCGCACTCTCGGCGCTGCCTGCTCGGATCACATCGTAGCCGTTAGCCTCAAGGACAGCTTTCAGCTCAATGGCTTGCACGTCGGAATCTTCGACAATAAGAATGCGGGCTGGTCGGGATGCGGGAGCGATCATCGCGACTGCTCCGCTGTGATCTGCGTCAACCGCGCGGCAATCAGGTCTTGCGGCAGCGATACGCTCGCGCCACCCATACGCACCGCTGCGGCCGGCATGCCATAGACAACCGACGTCGTCTCATCTTCTGCAATGGTGAACGCGCCAGCTTCCCGCATCTTCAACAAACCACGCGCGCCATCCTCGCCCATGCCTGTCAGCAGCACGCCGACCGCCTTCGATCCTGCGACACGAGCCAACGACTGAAACAGCGCGTTGGCTGCCGGCCGCTGGCTGGCAATCGGCGGTTCCGTGGTCAGCTTCAGGAAATTCCCCGGCGCCAGCTCCAGATGACGGTCTCCGGGCGCTACATAAACGGTCCCGGCCTTTGGTATCTCGCGATCCTCAGCCAGCTTGACCCGCAGCCCGGTCTGCCCGCCCAGCCACGAGGCGAAGCCCTCCATGAAGGGCGCGCCCATGTGCTGAACCAGCAGCACCGGCGCGGGAAATTCGCGATGCAGTCCGCCCAGTACCGCCGCCAGTGCAGGCGGGCCGCCCGTCGACGCCGCGATCCCGACAATGTTCGCCCGCGCTTCCGGCACATCCCCCAGCTGCCGAGCCGCCAGCTTCTTGATGCCGATATCCCGCCGCCGGATCACAGGCACCTGGCTCATGATGTAAAGCTGCGTCGCGATCATGGTGGCGATCTGGTCATAGGCCCACGCTCCCGGCCCCGCCGGCTTCTCCACCACCGTCAGCGCCCCCGCCTTGAGCGCGTTCATCGCGATCCCCAGCGTCGCATCATGCACGCTGTCCGCGATCACCACGATCGGCGTAGGATGCGTCGACATGATCCGCCGTGTCGCCTCCAGTCCATCGATCCCCGGCAACCGGATATCCATCGAGATCACATCCGGCGCCACCCGGCCAATCGATTCCAGCGCCTCCTCGGCACTCACGCACACTGCCGCAAGCTGCAAGCGCGGGTCACGATCAATGATATGGCACAGCAGCATGCGCACGGTGGGACTGTCTTCGACCAGCATCACCCTGACCCTGGCGGGCTCCGGCGTCACAACAGCTGCCCGATCGTCGTGAGCAGTTCGCGCTGGTCGAATGTCTGCTTCACCAGATATGCGTCCGCCCCAAGCTCCATGCCGCGCCGCACATCGTCCGGGCTTGCCCGCGACGTCATCATGATCACGGGAATACCAGCCAGCTGCCTGTCGCTCTTGAGCGCGGAAAGAAGCTGGAATCCATCCATGCGCGGCATTTCCACATCAGCAACAATCAGGTCGACCAGCGCCGCAGCTCCACGCAGCTTGTTCAACGCATCAACGCCATCCACGGCCATCATCACGTCGAAACCGTTGGTTTCGAGGATGCTCTTCTCCAGCGTCCGCGTCGTCACAGAATCATCCACGATCAGGATCGTTCGCCGAGCTGCCTTCACCGGCGCGGCAACCTGCACTGCCGAGGGCCTCAGCCCCAGCTCATTGCGCACATACCGCCGCATCAACGCTTCCGGATTGATGACGACCGCCACCCGGTCCTGCTCGAGATGCACAGCGCCCTGCACCAGGTCATCCACATCCGGATGCGTCAGCGCAACAACCGTCGCCGTCCGGACGTCGCTGAAAGCGCTCACCCGAACGCCGAGGCGCTGATCCCCCAGGCGCAGAATTGCTATACTCACGAGATCCGTATTATCTCCAACCATCCCCGCGGCGCCGAGCACCAAGCCAAGAGAAACGACCGGAACCACATGCTGGTTCCCACCAGCGTCAAATTTAATGACCTCGCGCCCGTCCAACCGCTCCAGGGCTTCCGGAGAAACGCGAAGCACCTTCTCGAGTGCACGCGTCGGCAGGCCGTAAACCTGCTCCCCTTCAAAAGCCAGCAATACGGGCTGCCGCGCCGCTGACAGAGGCGTCGAGATCACAACCTCGGTCCCATAGGGCATACGCCTGCGCATCGAAGCTCCGCCGCCTGCACGGCGCGCGGCTTCCGCAACTACGGAAAGCCCCATCCCCCGCCCAGCTATCCGATCAACTGCGTCAGCTGTGGAGAACCCCGCCTCGAACACTATCGCCAGCAACCGCTCCGGCGTTGGCGCGGCATCGCGTTCGGCCAGCGGGTCCAGCATCCCTCGCCGAATCGCTACCTCCTGGATGCGGCGAAGGTCCGGCCCCCTCCCATCGTCATGCACCACGATCTCAAGCTTGCCAGCGCGCGCGGTCACGCGCAGCCCAATCTCGCCTCGCTCCGGCTTGCCGGTCGAATGCCGGTCAAGCGGCGTCTCCATTCCGTGCGCCACCGCGTTGCGCAGCAGGTGGATCACCGGATCGCGAAGCGCCTGAAGCAACAGCCTGTCCGCCTGCGCATCCAACCCCTCGATCTTTACATCAAGGCGCTTGCCGGTCTCATCGGCCATGTCCTGCAGCATTGTTTCCAGACCGGCAAACACGGTCGACGCCGGAACAAGCGCGACACGTTCGATCTCGCCGCGCAACCGGATCCCCGCCGCGACAGACCCTCGCGCGACTTCCCTCTGCACGCGCAAGGCGGCTGCAAGGCTTCGTGCAATTGCCCGCGCCTCCTGCGCGACCCTGCTCATATCCGCTGGATTATGACCCGGCCTTTCCAGCATTCGCGCCAGCCCGTCGGCACGCACCTGAATATCGCGTAGTTCATCCACATCGACATCCAGCATGTCGAGGTTGGCCGACAGGTCGTGCATGGATGCGAACAGTTGCTGCACGCGCCCCGCGTTGACCCGTAGATACTCGGTGGCGGGTTCTGCTGGCGCTGCATCCGTCTCGGCAGCGACAACATCACGCTTGTAGAGAGCTGCAGCCTGCCGTTCGATATCGTCAAGATAGTGCAGCAATCGCGCGCGTGTTGCTGGCGACACCTGCCCTCCCGCGTCCATCGCCTCGACGAACAAAGCCTCCATTGCGTGCGCGGCTTCCTCGATCGGCGGCAGGTCAACGGCGCGCGCGGCGCCTTTCAGCGAGTGCGCGCGCCTGAACGCTTCGCGCATGTTCGCCGGTTGCCCTGCGCGCACCTGCTCCAGCGCCGCGCGGATCGCGTCGACATGCTCGCGGTACTCGACCTCGAACGCCGCCAGAAGCTGTTCCCGGATATCGGCCATGCGGCCTCCGTCTCCTATCAGCCGCTAGATCTTGTAGCGACCGGAAAGGGCCAGCAATTGCTCCGACAATCCATTGAGATTGCCGGCGGCGTCATTCAGCTGACGCGTTCCCGCGGCGGTCTGTTGGCTTGCTTGCCGGATATTCTGCAAGGCCCCCATCACCTGCTCGATGCCCAGCTGCTGCTGGTTGGTCGAAGCGACAATCTGCTGAAACGTCTGCACACTTTCCTGGAAACGATGCGTGATCTCGCCAATCGTGCGTTGCGAGGTCTCCGTCCGCTGCTTGCCGGCGCTCGCCCGCTTCACGGCTTCCTCAGTCAACATGACCGAGGTATTGATCCCGCGCTGCACGTCGCCAAGAATTGCACGAACCTGATTGGTTGCGTCCTTGGCCTGATCTGCCAGCACTTTCATTTCCGAAGCGACGACAGAGAAGCTGCGCCCGCTTTCGCCAGCCGCAGCCGCTTCGATCGCAGCATTCAGCGCCAATAGGTGAGAGCGTTCGGAGATATCGTTGACGCTCAGGATGATGTCGCTGATCGCCTG
>DAIRES010000041.1:15396-17075 GCA_036795465.1 Hyphomonadaceae bacterium | reverse complement strand
CGTTCAGCCGAAAGAGCCGTGCCGCTGAACTCGTCGGTCAGCGCGATGGCACGACGAACCGCATCCCGCATCCGGGTGATCGACTCGCGATAGGTGGCTTCCGCCTTGTCGATCTCGGCGATGGGAGGATTGCCGCCCATGCCCAGCCGCACCGCATCCTGCGTGGCTGCCGTGGCTTCGGCTTGCCCTTCATAGATCGCATTGAGCTCGCTGATCATCGCGAAGTCGCGCTCGACAACGCGTTCCATGTTGTCGCGCACAAGCGACACTTGACTGATGCCATACAATCCAAGGCCCATCATCAGAATGATGACGATGCCGAAGCCGATGAACAGGCGGCTGCTGATACTCACGCTAGTCTCCTCCCACGCGCACCGGAGCATGCCCCGGCGCCAGTTTGTCTGGATCGATGAGCGAAATCGTCCGCTCGCTGAAAAGTCCCGACTGCAGCGGGCGCGCAAAGCCCGTGACCGCCGGATGGTTGGCGCGCATCTGCGACGTTTCTGCCGGTGAAAGCGTGACGAGATCGGCCACGCGGATGGCCTCATCGACGCACAGCGCAATCGGCGGCGCGCCTCGCATCATCACCAGATGCCCACGCGCGCCCTTGTCTCCGGCTCCTACGAGGCGGGCTAGGTCATAGACATGATAGAAAATGCCGGCGCGTCCGAACACGCCCATGAGCGCGGCGTTGGTCGTCGGTACAGGCGCCACGCGCACAAACGGAACAACCCGCGCCATTTGCAGAAGCGGCAAAGCGTAAAGCTCTCCACCCGCATCGCATACAAGACAAGGCGTTGAAGGAACGGGCTCGGCAATCGTTCGCGGTCGCGCTAACCGGCGCGCACGCGCAACCAGCAAGGCGTGTCGCCGTCCCACTTCGGAAAGCCTGGGCGAACTCATGCAGCCTCTCCGAGCGCTGCAAGCTGGCCACGCAGAGCAACGCCAAGCTCGCCTGCCGAAACGCCATGCCCTTCCGGCAACGCATCTGCTGAAGGCGCCGCTTCGGCAAGTCGCGCAGCAGTCAGCAGGGACCGTCGCGCTTCAACCGCGCGCCCTTGCTTCAGCAGCAGCATACCAAGACGATAGTGTGCGAGCACAAAACCACGATCGAGATAAAGCGCTCGACGCAGTGCGGCCTCGGCCCCCGCTGCATCGTCCGATACCTGCCGCAGGATCGCGTCGTAATACTGCAATCTGGATGACGTCGGCATCCGTGCGATCAATTGCAGGCACAATTGCTCAGCCGCTTCATAGGCGCCGGCATCAGCCAGTTGCTGAACTTTCTCGATTGCTTGCCGATCGGCGGCCTCATCCACTGCCGGCTGTGCAATCAACGTCGGCATCGGCGTGAACGGCGGCAACGGCAGAGGAATAAAGGGCTGCACAGAAGCCAGCGGCTGCAATGCGTAACTGAACTCGGTAGGCGCCGCGCTCTGCATCCCGTGCCACAGCGCGGGGTTGGATGCCAACGTCGCCTCGGCGTGCCCAAGGAACAGCACGCCATCCCCTGACAACCGCTTCGACAACGCATTGCTTATTTCAATCGCCTGCGCCGGCGAGAAATAGATGAGCACGTTCCGACACAGGATCAGATCGAAAGCCGTCCACTCCAGCGGAGGCGTCGGCGACAACAGATCGAGAATGTTCTGCCGTTCAAACCGCACCATCGACCTGAA
>DAIRES010000041.1:0-15296 GCA_036795465.1 Hyphomonadaceae bacterium | reverse complement strand
GAACAGCCAATACTCCAGATCCGCAGGCTGCGAACACCCCGTCGCGCCTCGATCAGCCGTGGCAGCACATCCTCGCGTAGCGCCGCAAAATGGTCCGGGTAACGGAAGAAGTACGTCTCCCCCACCGTGATAGCGTCTTCGAGCGCCCGCCACTCGCCAGATCCTGCCCGCTCCAGCTCACCCACATACTGCTCAAGCGACGCAATCCCCCGAGCTCGCATCCGCTCACGGGCGCGTTCATAGAGAAGTTTTTCCTTGTCTATATAATAGTAGTGCCCGGTCCGATCGATGATCAGCCGTTTAAGGTGCTCAAGAGGTGAGACTCCGCTCATCCTCCCAACCCTTCCAGCCGCGCCTGCTCGGCCTGCCGAAGGTCAGCAAACCGCGCCTTCTCAGCCGCCAGGAATATCCTGCCAGCATCCAGCAGGTGTGCAGTAGAGTCGGCGATCTCCACATGGCCGATGACGCAGTTGTTGAGACTGGAGTGATCATCGGCCGGCGTTATGGAGTCAGGATTGATGCGGCGGACATCTTCCACGCGATCAACTAGCAGCCCGATGGAGTCATCGGCGCCTGCCAAAACGACAACGTGGCGGTAGATCGGATCGATCGTCGCGTCCGAGACCACATCCAGCAGCCTGGCGAGATCGACCACAACGATTGCTTCGCCGCCCAGGTTCATCAAGCCTTCCACACTCGGAGGCAAGGTAGGGGGGTGCGCCAGCTCGGGCAGCGGCGCGACCTCCCGCACCGCCGCTCGGTCAAGCGCACAAAGCCGCTCTCCGCAGCGTATGACGATCAAAGTTTTCAAGCCTGTCCGTTCGCCGCCCAGAGCGCACCTCACACGAAAACCTCTAGTTTTACAGAAAGCTCGCGTGCTGATTGAGCGATATAGTGCGTTTCGAGCAGGACTGGGGTCGCGCAACCGGGATTCACTTAACCTTTGCTTGGCCGCCGCCATCGACCGCGCCGCAGTCTGGAACAATCAACACCTCGCCGGCACCCCCTTGCCAACAAAAGCGAGCGATGACTAACTTTATGCATCGACGACCGGGGAGCGATTCATGCGTGCCTTCCAGATATGGCTTCGCCTCGGTCATCCGTCATGACAGACGCACCCGCAGGCGTATGGATCGGCTCGCGCCCATCGACGCTCCAGTTCTCGGCGGTCATGTTCGTCGGCGTTGCCGCCATCATGATCGCCGGACTTCAACCCTTGCTGCTTGGCACGCTCGCGCATGAGGGACGCCTGTCCAACGCACAGATTGGACAGGCCGCGACAGCCGAACTGTTGGCAATGGGTCTGGCAGCGTTCATCTCAGGCGCTGCCCTAAAACCCAGGAACCTGAAAGCCATCGCGGTAGCGATGGCTCTTGTGCTGGCCGCGATCGACATCGCGACGCCCTATGTGCAAGGTGACACGATCACGCTCGTGCGCGGCCTGGCGGGCCTGCCCAGCGGCGTGTTGATGTGGATCACCATCGCGCTCATCGCTCGTACGCCTACGCCGGAACGATGGTCGGGCGTCTATCTTACCGTGCAAACGCTTGCGCAGTTCGGCATGGCCACTGCCTTGTCGGCGACCGTGGTGCCGACCTATGGCTCAGATGGTGGGTGGTTTGCCTTGGGCGCGTTCTGTGTCGTGACCGCCGTGATCGCCTTGTTCATACCGAGCAGTTACGCCCCCCTTCCCAAAACAGAAAGCAACAGCTCCCTGCCCGGCGTGCGCGGTTGGTTCGCTCTTGTTTCAGCCTTTCTCTATTCAGCGTTCACCATCGGCGTTTGGGTTTTTGCCGAACCACTATCGCGTCAGGCTGGCCATGATCCCGGCATCACCGGAGCGGCTGTTTCCGTTTCCCTCGCCTGCCAGGTGGCGGGCGGAGCCGCCGCAACACTTCTGGCCGGGCGCATCAATTGGCTCTGGACCACGGTGATCAGCGCGGCGCTCAACGTCGGCGTGCTGATCGGTTTCTACGTCCTGCCGGGACCCGAAGCATTCCTCGTTCTTTCTGGCGCATTCGGATTCCTGTGGCTGTTCGTCCTGCCGTTCCTCGTGCCGATGGTGATCGAAGCCGATCCAACCCGCCGCGCCGCTGTGTTGATCGGCGGGGCGCAAGTGCTTGGCGGCAGCTTTGGGCCATTTTTTGCCTCCATACTTGTGACCGACGCTGACTCACGCGGCGCTATCCTGTTCGGCGGCGCGTGTCTTGTCGGCGCGGTTGTGCTGGCTTTCGGGCTGCACCAGACCCGCCATCGTACGCCCCGAACGAGCGGCTGATCGTGGCAATAGCAAAGCGAGCCAAGCGAAAGCCGACCGCACCGCGATCCGCGCCGAAGCAGGAGCGCGCTGTGCAGACGCGCGAACGCCTGCTCGACATTGCGGGCGGACTTCTCGCAGAGGTAGGCATCGAGCGTATCTCGACCAACATGATCGCGGCACGCGCGGGCGTTTCCCCAGCCACCCTGTACCGCTACTTCAAGGACAAGTACGCCGTTCTTGAAGCCTTGGGGCGCCGCCTAATGGATCGCCAGAACAAGGCGCTGTTCGACTGGCTGGACACGCACAAGTCCGGTGGCCTTGAAGCTCTTTCTACCCATACCGAAGACCTGCTGCGAGCTACCGCTGACGTGACCGCGATCGAACCAGGCGGCGTATGGATAGAGCGGGCTCTTCGCGCGGTTCCTCAACTCACGCATGTCCGCGTTGAATCCCACCGCGAGGTCACGGATGTAATGCTGGAAGCATACGCACCGCTTTTGCCTCGCATGAGCCGCAAGACGCTGTGGCGCCGCCTGCGTATGTCAGTCGAGCTCGGTTACGCGATCGATGAAATGCTGATCGAGGAAGACCGCATTCCCCGCGACGAGATTTTTCGGGAAGCCGCGGTTCTTTTCGCCGGCATCAGCCTTGAGGAAGAATGATGGCAAACTGGTCAAACTGGTCAAACTGGTCCGGCAGCGTTTCCGCTGCGCCAGCGCGGATCGAACGCCCGCGCACCGAAGCAGAGCTCGCGAAGCTCGTGCGTGAGGCGGCAAAGGTTCGCGTAGTCGGCGCTGGCCACTCCTTCATGCCGCTGTGCGAGACAAACGGCACGCTGTTGTCGCTGGCCGACATGGAAGGCGGGATTGAGGTCAACGCTGATTGCACACGGGCGTCAGCTCCAGCGGGCACATCTCTCGACAAGCTGACGGATGTGCTCTGGAAGCGGGGCGCATCTCTGATCAATCAGGGCGACGTGAACCCACAGGCCCTCGCTGGCGCAATCGCGACCGGCACGCACGGCACAGGCGCAACGCTTGGCTCGCTGTCGACGGCTGCGCGGTCGTTCCAGATCATGACCCATGATGGCTCGATCGTTTCATGCAGCGCGACGGAGAATGTCGACCTGTTCCAGGCGCAACGCCTATCGCTTGGCTTGCTCGGCATCGCCACGCGCATCGAGATCGACGTCTTGCCAGCCTATCATCTGGAAGAGCGACTTGAAGTCTATCCACTCGACGAGATCGCAGAACGCTGGGATCAGCTGGCGGCGGAGAACCGTCATGTCGAGTTCTTTGTGTTCCCCTATGCTGATCTCGCAATGCTCAAGATTCTGCATCCGAAGCCGTCAGAGGGCGACATGCGCGAGCAGAAGGACATGGACGACACGGCCTTCCGCCGTGTGTGCGATATCTGCAAGACTTTCCCCTTCATGACCTCGCACCTCCAGCGCCGCCTTCTGCCCAAGCAGATGAAACGGCGCCGCGTCGGACCCGCCTATCGCATCTTCCCATCCGACCGCACCGTGAAGTTCGAGGAGATGGAATATGAACTCCCGCGCGCCAACGGCTGGCCCGCGCTACGCGAAGTAATTGCCTGGATCCGCAAGAAAAAACTGCCCGTAGCGTTTCCGTTCGAATTCCGCCTCGTTGCCGCCGACGACATATGGCTGAGCCCTTTCAACGGGCGCGTGGGCGCTTCGATCTCGATGCATCAATACCATCGCATGGCTTGGCGTGAGATTTTTGCGGAGGCCGAGAAGATTTTCCGGGCTCATGACGGCCGGCCGCACTGGGCTAAGCGACATACGCTTACGACTGCCGATCTTCACGCGCTCTATCCGAGAGCAGCTGAGTTCTGCGCTGTTCGCGATGGCATCGATCCGCCCGCAAAATTCGCCAACGCTCACCTGTCCCAGCTGTTCGACATCAAGGCAAAGTCATGAACGATCGCGACCTTCACGCGCACTTGATCGGCCAGCAGGGTGGCCGCAAGTCGTTCAATACGCCGGTTTTGGTGATCGATCTGGATATGCTTGAACGCAACATTGCCGCGATGGCCGCGTTCGCGAAGCAACGTGGGATCGCGCTGCGGCCTCACGCGAAAACACACAAGAGCGCAGACATCGCACAGAAGCAGGTCGCGGCAGGCGCGGTTGGCGTTTGCTGCGCCAAGCTGGGCGAAGCGGAAGCCATGGCGGATGGCGGCGTGGAAGGCATTCTCATCACGTCGCCTGTGGTGTCCGCACCTGCAATTGCACGTTTGATGCTGCTCAACGCACGGGTCCCGGATCTTCGCGTTACGGTCGATAACGCCACGAACGTTGCCGCTCTTGATGCAGCCGCCAAGGCGGCGGGGAAGCCGCTTCAGGTTCTGATCGATATCGATCCAGGTATTCGCCGGACGGGCGTGCCATCTCCCGAGGTGGCCGTTGAGGTCGGCCAGAGCATCCTGGCAGCGCAATCGCTTCGCTATCTCGGAGTGCAGTATTACTGCGGGCGCGAGCAGCATGTCGAAAGCTATGCCGAGCGCCGCGCCGCCATCGAGGATCGTACCGCTTATCTCGGGGAAGTCATTGCCGCACTTACGGCGATCGGAATGGCGCCACCTGTGATCACGGGCGGAGGCACGGGCACGCATCGGATTGATGCCGATCTTGGCGTCTTCAATGAGCTGCAGGTTGGATCCTACGTCTTCATGGACCGGCAGTACAATGAATGCGACCTGACGGGAGCTGGCGTAACGCAACAGCCGTATGAAACCTCGCTTCAGATTGACGCGCGTGTCGTGAGCGCCAACACGCCCGGCCTCGCAACGCTGGATGCAGGCTTCAAGGCGATGGCGACGGACGGGGGACCGCCGTCCATTCTGTCGGGCGCTCCCGCGGGCGCGCCTTTCCATTTCATGGGCGATGAGCACGGACTGATCGTTTCAGGGGATCAGAAAGTTGCGATTGGCGACATCGTTACGCTGGCCGTTCCGCATTGCGATCCGACCGTGAACCTTTACGACTTCTATCACGTCGTTCGGGGCGATACGCTGGTCGATATTTGGAACGTGCAGGCGCGAGGCCGGTCGCGCTGAGGCGCCGGTTCAGGCTTTCTTCCGCCCTTTCACCAGCAGCTTCAGCACCTTCTCCGTTCGCGTCAGCCGATCCACGGGAGCCGCAATCGAGGCGTCGAGCAACAGGCGTTCGCCTTTTGCGCGCAAGCCCGCAGCGGCGGCACGTCGCGCCATTGGAACGCGCGGCGTAAAAGCGATGGCCTGAGGGCCCGCCTCGACCTTCGCAACTTCCGCTTGCCGCGCCAGCACCCGGGCATTCGCCATACGCAGCAATACGGCGGCCTCTGGCGGCTCAGCGCCGAAGCGGTCAACCAGTTCATCCTCGAACGCATCCAACTCTGCGCGCGACATCAGCCGGGCCAGTCGCAGATAGAGAGACAGGCGCGTGTCTGTTTCGGGGATCCAGTCGGGCGGCAAACGTCCGCCGAGGCCGACATTGATGACCGGCGTCCAGCGCTCAAGCTTTTCGCCTCGCGCTTCACGTACGGCGCGTTCGAGCAGATGCTGATAAAGGTCGATGCCGATCAGCTTCATGTGCCCGCTCTGGGCGTCGCCTACGAGATCGCCCGCGCCACGGATGTCGAGATCGCGCGCGCTGATGGCGAAGCCGGCGCCAAGACGATCGAGCGATTCCAGCGTGCGAAGGCGTTTTCGCGTCGACTCCGCCAGCGTTGCGCCGGGCTCGGTGGTAAGCAGGATATGGCCGCGTCTGTTGCCACGCCCCACCCTGCCACGAAGCTGGTGAAGCTGGGCGAGACCGAAGCGATCCGCGCGCCATACGATCATCGTGTTCGCGCGCGGCACGTCGAGACCAGCCTCGATGATGTTCGTGGCCAGCAGGACGTCGCCAAGTCCAGATGCGAAGCGCACCATGGCGCTGTCGATCTGGGCTGGCGGCATCTCGCCATGCGCTTTGAGAAGTGTCAGATCCGGCGTCAGCCGCTCGAGCTTCGCGGCGATGCTTTCAATATCCTGGATGCGCGGCACGACGACGAAGCTCTGCCCGCCGCGATCCTTTTCGCGCAACAGCGCGGTTCGCACGCGCCAATCATCGAATACGCCAGCAATCGTGCGGATGGGCTGGCGGCGCGCCGGCGGCGTTGCGATCACCGACATCTTCTTGAGGCCGAGTAGCGCATTCTGCAGCGTGCGCGGAATGGGCGTCGCCGTGAGGCTCAATACGTGCCCGTTGACCGCCAACTTGCGGAGCGTCGCTTTATCAGCTGCGCCGAAGCGTTGTTCTTCGTCGATCACCACCAGCGCCAGCTTGGCATACGTCACGTCCTTCGCCGCGACTGCGCCCGTTCCGACCACAACGGAAATCGAGCCATTCGCGAGACCCGCCTTCACACGCTTGCGTTCAGCCGCATCGGACAACCGGGACAGCGAAGCGACTTTGAGGCCCGTGCGTTCAAACCTTGCGCGGAAGGTTTCCAGATGCTGCCGCACAAGCACCGTTGTCGGCGCCGCGATAACAACCTGCTTGCCCGCTAGCGCGACAAGCGCCGCGGCGCGCAGTGCGACCTCAGTCTTGCCATACCCGACATCGCCGATCACGAGACGGTCCATGGGCTTGCCGGATGCGAGGTCGTCGCGGACCGCCTTGATCGCCCGCGTCTGATCGGGCGTCTCGGAGAACGGAAATCCCGTCACGAACTCATTGTAAACTGCCGCTTCCGGGTCGATCTTTACCGCACGGCGCCTGGCGTTTTCTTTCGCAATGCGTGTGAGGTCGATTGCAGCTTCTGTCATGGCCTTGTCGATCACCAGACGACGCTTGCGCCAGCTCGTGCCGTCAAGATTGTCCAGTGTGACAGCAGATCGATCGGCGCCGTAGCGCCAGATGCGGTCTGCCTCCTCCACCGGGATCAATCGGCGCGCGCCGCCCGCGTATTCCAGCTCGATCGCCTCGCCCGGCGCTTTCTCGCCGGCCGCCGAGGATTTGTGGGTCAGCCCAGCGATCACAGCAACGCCGTGATCTTCGTGAATGACTACGTCGCCCAGACATACATCGCCGATCTCGAGCAGATGTCCGCCCGCGTCGGGCGCCGCAGCCGCAAGGCCAGCATTGCTTCCCAGCACGTCTTGCGCCGCGACAACTAGGCGGCCCGACTCGCGCCAGCTTTGATCCACCTTCATTTCTAGCAGCGCCACCCGCGAACGCGGACCGCGTTCGACATCGTTCCAGCTTTTGACGGCCTTAGCGGCAGTCGCGATCGCTTTGCCGAGCCGCTTCTTGATGAAGCGAAGATCATGCGCCGACCCGACGATCACCACGCGCGCCTTTTCTGCAAGCGCAGTCGTGATTTCGGCATTCATCGCCCGCACGGGATTTGGCGCCGCTCCGAAACGCACGCGACGCTCATCTTGCCCGGCGGTCAGGTCAACGACGCTTCTGCTTTTAAGAGCGGCGTCCCATGCAGACTTCGCCACCAGCTTGCGCCGCGGCGCCGCCGGCATTCCGCGTGAAGCCTCGACCGCATCTGCCGCTAGTGACAGGAACCGCGCGCGCTCTCCCGCCACGCCGTGATCCAGCGCGACAATGGCGCCCGGAAAGTAGTCAAACAGCGTCTTGCCCTTGCCGGTCACTTCGGGCTCTACCGCCGGCCCCGTTTCCAGAAACGGCAGGTCGCGCAGGCCGCGTTGGCTGACGGAGTCAAACTCGCGAATGCGCGCGACAACACCTTCCGACAGCTCCACACGCACAGGGCTGGTCGCATCCGCCGGAAAAATGTCGATAACTTTCCCGTGGATCGCATACTCGGCCGGCTCGTCGACACGGTCATCCTCGAAGTATCCAAGATTTCGGATCGCCTTTGCGAATGCGACGGCGTCCAGCTTGTCTTTCACACGCAAGCGCGGAAGCGCGCTATCAAACGCCTTCGGATCCGGAAGCAGTTCGGAAGCGGCCTCCGCCGTGGTCACACACACAAGGCGCCCGCGACCTTCACTCCGGAACGCATCACGCGCCCTCCTGAGAGCAGAAAGTCGCTGGCCCACATTGGCGGCCGTTGGCGGCTGCGTATCGCCGGGCAGAGCGTCGCTTGGCGGAAAGAAAATGACCTGTGCATTGGGAGCGGCGCCAGACAGCGCCGCGACAACGTCACGCGCGCGGTAGTCGCTTGAGACAATCGCCAGCACGTCGTTCGTCGCCAACGCTTCGGCGATCCGCGCGGTTGCCACTCCAACAGCGCAATCAACACGCACCACCTGAGGCAGCGCGAGAGCACCCCGATCCGCCATCAGAGCCTCGCTCCGCAAAATACGCTGTGTTCTACGCTTACGCGCATCATCGACTTCATGCTGTCAGTTTTCCAGTCGCGCTCGCACGGGCTTACCGCGCAAATCGCCTTACGCTCCTACAGTCATTCGCCGTCAAAAGCGAAGACCGGATGTTGTGAGTATCAAGCGCTTTCCAGCACTGCCCGCAATTTCAGGGCAAGATCTTCTATCGTGAAAGGCTTGGTCAGCAGCGCCACTCCATGGTCCAGCACACCGTTGTGGACAACGGCATTGCGCGTGTAGCCCGTGGTATAAAGCACTTTCAGCCCCGGCGTTTTCTGCCGCAACAGGTCGGCCATCTCGCGACCCGTCATGCCGCTCATAACGATATCGGTGAAGACGACGTCGACCGTTCCGACAGCGTCATAAACCTTCAGCGCCTCTTCCCCGCTAGAGGCTTCATAGACCCGATAGCCAAGATCCTTCAGCGCTTCGCAGCTCATACGACGGACGCCTTCTTCATCCTCCACCACGAGCACGGTTTCCCCGCCCATGGTCGGGTTGAGCGATTGCGCCTGTGTTACGACAACCTCTTCCTCTGTCGATCCGAAGTGCCGGGGCAGGTAGATTTTTACCGTCGTTCCACGCCCCGCCTCGGAATAGATGCGTACATGCCCGCCAGACTGCTTGGCGAAGCCATACACCATGGACAGGCCAAGGCCCGTGCCCTTGCCGACCGGCTTGGTGGTGAAGAAGGGATCGAACGCCTTTTCGATGACATCCTGCGTCATACCCACGCCGACATCCGTTACGGCCACCATGACATACTGCCCCGGCGCGACGCCCAGCTCGCGATTGGCATAACGCTCATCGAGAAACATGTTGCACGTTTCTACCGTAAGCTTGCCGCCGGACGGCATCGCGTCACGCGCATTCAGCGCGAGGTTGATAATGGCGCTCTCCAGACCGGCGCGATCCACGCTACAACGCCACAGACCGCCCGCCAGAACTGCTTCGAAGGCAACCGGCTCGCCCAGTGTTCGGCGCAGAAGGTCCGACATGCCCGCTACGATGTCGTTGATGTTCAGCCGCTCTGGCGACAACGGCGACTGGCGCGAGAACGCCAGAAGGCGCTGTGTGAGCGTGGCCGCTCTCGTTGCGCCTTCGCGCGCACCTTCCAACATCTGCTCGGCGCCTGCCTCGCCGCGCTTCAACCGTCGTGTCGCAAGATCTATTCCGCCGATGACGATGGCGAGCATATTGTTGAAGTCGTGCGCGATCCCGCCGGTCAGCTGACCGATCGCTTCCATCTTCTGTGACTGGCGCAAGGCTTCCTGAGTGCGCAGCAGCTCCGCCTCGCGCGCCTTGTAATCTGCAAGATCCCGCCCGACTGCGATAAAGTTCACGCCATCCGGTTCGGGCGAGACCGTCCAACCGATGGGCTTCCAGACGCCATCCTTGCTGAGGATGCGATTCTCGAACCGCGTCGGTTGTCCTGTCGCGCCCATGACCTGCAGCGCTGCCACAGTGGCGCCGACGTCTTCCGGATTGATGATATCGGCATAGGGATTGGTCAGAAGGTCGTGTTCGGACCAGCCGAGAACCTTCGTCCATGCGGGGTTCACCGCAGACATGTTTCCGCTGTAGTCCGCGCGCGCCAGCATGTCTTCCGACAGGGTCCACAACCGGTCGCGCTCTTCGCTTGCGCGCGCTTTCGATTTGACGGCCTCGGTCGTTTCAACAGCGGTGATCAGGATACCGCCGACACCGCTTGGCGCTGTTGGATCGGGGATAGGACTATAGCTGAAGGTGAAATAGCCATCGTCCCACTCGTCGCCGTAACGCTTGAGGCGGAGCGGCAAATCCTCGGCAAAGGCGGCGCCTTGCCGCCCGCTCAGCACCGCAAGATGCGTCGGCTCGATCTGATCCCAGACTTCCGCCCAGACTTCGCGAGCCGGCAGGCCGAGCGCCCACGGGTGCTTCACGCCGAGGATCGGCTTGTACCCGTCATTGTAGATCAGGACGAACTCTGGGCCCCAGCGCAGCGCCATCGGGAAACCGGACGACAGGACGATATCCAGCGACAGCCTCAACGCCGGCGGCCATGTATCCATTGCGCCGAGTGGGGTCTTTGACCAGTCCTTGGCCTGCACGAGCGCGGGCATCTCTACCCCGTCCCTTGCGGGGAAGACTGGCCGGTTAGGCTGTTCGCCTTCCATTGATATCCACCCCTGGGCACTGACGACTTGTGGAGCGGATACAACCGAACCCCGGAGCGCTAAAATAGCGCTCGCTTCGTCGTCGGCTAGTGCCGCGCGAACCAGCGATTTCAGCTGGTTTGCTGCGCTATTTTGCCGGGCTCAGGACTGACACGGATAAGTCTCGTGATTCGAGGGGCGGCCAGCCAAGACAGCTGACCGCCCGCCTGAACCCATCGCGATCGGCTAGAACACGTCCCAGCTGAAACGCACGCCGATGGCGCGTGGGGGAGCTATGTTCGTGTAGTACGAGCGAACATTCGCGCCATCGACCGTCTGGTTGAAAAGCGAAGTGCCGGTCACGCCAGTCTCAGCGTACTCGTCGAACAGGTTGTTGACGAACAGCGTACCTTTCCAGCTGCCCGCATCATAGACAACCGACGCGTTAGCCATGCCGTAGGCATCAAGCGTGAGGCTGGAGCCGCGGCCGCCAGCGCGGGAGAGCACGTCACCCTGCCACGCGTAGCCAACATTCCACGCCAGCTCACCGTCCCAGATCGGTTGCTTGTAAGTCGCGAAGACCGAGAACTGGTTCTCGGGCGACCCCGGCAGGCGATCTCCTGACTGGCCATCTTCGAACGCAGTGCCAAAGCCTGGCGGCGTGATCGTCCTGACTAGGTCGGGAACAGGCGCCGTAAGCTCCGATTGCGTATAGCTGTAGCTGCCGCGCACGCTGAACTGGTCGGTGATTTTCCAGTTGCCCGAAAGTTCGACGCCTTTCGACTCCGCGCCATCTGCGTTGACGGTGATCGGGATCGACGCGTTCACGGTGGCGGACGCAACCTGAGGATCGACCCACTCGATGAAATAGACTGCCCCGTTGAGGATCAGGTCCCCGCCAAGCCAAGTCGACTTCGCTCCGATCTCGTAGTTGTTGGTCTTGTCGGCCGTGTACTGCCGCTCATCACGCGCCGAAATGTCTCCGGGATTGGGACCGTATTGTTGGCCCGGCGCGAGGGCGCAGGCGCCCTGTGTTGCGTCTGGATCATATGGCCCGCATTCGCCCTGACCGTTGGAGTTGCCGATCCGGTAGCCCTGGCTGGCGGTCGCATAGACAAGCAGGTCGGGGTTCACCTTCCAGGCAAGATTGACCTTACCCAGGACACCATCATCCTTCTGACCCAACTCGGGATCGAAAGGCTGATTGCCGATCGCGCTGACCGGCACCGGCACGAAGTCCGGATCGAACAACGGGAAGTCGACAGCGCTGAATGCCTTCAAGTCGTAGTCATAAGCGCGGGCGCCGACCGTGAGCTTCAGGCTATCCGTAATCTCGTAGGCAACCTCGCCGAAGATCGCGCGCTCGACCAGCTTTGAGCGAGCCTGCGAGTAATACTCCAGATCGTCCGGACGATCGAAGCCGGCGAAGTCCGCATAGCCTGGCGTGTACTCAGCCGAATACCCGGCGCTTTCCAGCTCGTTGTAGAAGCCGCCGACAATCCAGCTGAACGGCCCCTCCGTCGTGGAAACGAGGCGGATCTCCTGGTTGATGCGCTCTTCCTCGCCCTCTTCATGCGTGAAGGAGGTGAAAGTCGGAAACGTCTCGTAGCTGTATTCCAGAGTGATGAGCAGGTCGGTCTGATCGCGCTGGCCGTTGTCCTTGAACTTGCTGAAGCCGGTCGCCGAAGTGAGTTCGGCAAAGCCAAGATCGGCTGTAATCTCGAGCGCCAGCAATTCGTTCTTGATGGTGTTGGGCTCCAGAACCCGCTTGGCGTTGTCGTAGTCGCCAGCCGGCACTGTGGATCGCTTGCTGGAAATCCGGCGTCCGCCGATGTCCGAGTCCTGATAATAGTATGTCAGCGTGCCTTCCAGCCAATCCAGAGGGGCCCAGCGCGCCGCGATGCGGCCGGATAGCACTTCCTCGCTGTCTGCATCCTCAACGCGACGCAGGTTGGCGGCGACGTCCGCCGGATCGTTGAAATCAGGATCGGGCTCGGACACACCGATCTCGCGCACCACATACGGCTGATCGACGAACCCGCTGTCATTCAGAATGTCGAACGATCCACGAATGGCGAAATTGTCGGCAATTGCCTTGTTGAAGGTGAAGCCGGCTTCCGAGCTGAGGCTGCCCGCTTCGGAATACTGGTAGGCTCCAGCGCGCACGGACAGCGAGTCGCCTGCAAAGTCAGGCCGGTTCGGGATGTAGCGGATTGCGCCGCCCAGCGTGCCTGCGCCGTACAATGTACCCTGCGGCCCCAGCAGCACCTCGACGCGCTGCATGTCGTTCAGCTTGAGATCCACGAACATCGGGATCTCACCGATATACGTAGCCACCGTGCCGCCGCCATTGTTGTTGCCGTCGCCGGGGCCGATCGGATCGGCGTTCAGGCCACGCACAATGATGGGGTTTCCCTGCCGCCCACCACGATCGACGATGTTGATGCCCGGCACATAGGCGAGCACGTCCGCCAGATCCGAGAAGCCCTGCTCTTCGATCTGAGCCTCGCCTACGGCGGCGATGTTGATCGGCGCATCCTGGACAGTTTCCTCCCGGCGCGTCGCGGTGATGTAAACCACATCGGAGTCGGAATCCGCCGACGGCGCCTGCTGGGCGGCGGCGCTACCGACAAAGCCTATCGCGGCGACCGCAAAAAGACAGGACGTGCGAAGCAGCAGGTTTCTTTGCATGAATAGTTCCCTTATCCGTCCGCTAGAGACATAAATGACTGGACTGAAGGGTGGCCGCACCGAACACAGGAGCAATCAGGTTTCTGCTGTCGTCGCCCCAAGCGAGCCGTATGCCAAAGCAGTGTCCGCTTTGGATCGCGAACGCACAAAACTTGGGCGCAAAGGTTCGCGGTGACATGCAGACAGATCTGACCGGGCTTCTGTCCGACGCGGCTGGCTTTCTCGCCTCGCACGATTACCGGCAAGCGCATTCTGCGTGTATGCTGGTTCTGGAAGCCGACCCGAAAAACGCGCAGGCATTCTATCTGCTGGGCGTTCTCGCAGCTGATCACGAGAACCACCGCAAGGCGTGTGAGCTTTTCGATCGCGCTATCACGCTGGCGCCTTCGCAGGCCCGTTATCTGGCGGAGCGCGCACGCAGTCGCGTTGCCCTGTTCGATCGCGAGGGCGCGCTGGACGACGCACGGGCTGCAGCGGCGCTCGGGAATTTGTCAGCGCGGACGCTCGACACGATAGGCGTCGTCCACAGCCGGCTGGGCCTGCATAGCGAAGCGGCCCCCTTCTTTCGTCAGGCTACGGACATTGAGCCGGGCAATCCGTCATTCCTCTACAATCTGGGCGCGGCCCAGCAATTCGTGGGTGACTTCACATCTGCCGAATCCGCCTTCAGGAAAGCCATCGCGATCGAGCCCGGCAATGTGCGCGCGTGGTCATCGCTGGTGCTGATGCAGAAGCAGACACCCGGGCAGCACGACATTGTGGCGCTTGAAGCATTGTTCCCGTCACTCACGGACGCCGATGACCGGCTTCATATCGGCCACGCGCTCGCCAAGGCCTACGAAGACCTCGGCGACCCGTCGCAGACCATGGCCTGGCTTGAGAAGGCCAAAGCCATGAAGCGTCAGGGCACGACCCATGAACCGGATGAACTCGACCGCGTCTTCGCCGCCGCCGCAGCAACCGCGAGCGCAACGACCGCTGGATCGGGCCATGCCGATCGCTCGCCGATCTTCATTGTGGGCATGCCGCGAACAGGAACGACGCTTCTTGATCGCATCCTTTCAAGTCACAGCGATGTTGCGTCGGCTGGCGAACTCAGCGATTTCGCGCTGGAGCTGAAGCGAGCCGCCGGCACTTCATCGCGACACGTGCTGGATGCCGAAACGCTGAACGCCAGCCTGACAGTCGATCTGGCGGCGGTTGGCGAACGCTATGTGACACGCGCGAGGCGCGTAGTTGGAGATGCACCGCGCTTCGTCGACAAGATGCCGCTCAACTTCTTTTACGCGGCGTTGATCCTCAAGGCCCTGCCCGATGCCCGCGTCATCTGCCTGCGCCGCAATCCAGCGGACACGGTGCTGAGCAACTATCGGCAGCTGTTTGCAACCTCGTTCAGCTATTACCAATACGCCTATGACCTGAGCTGGACCGCCGACTATTATGCACGCTTCGACGCGCTGATCGCCAGCTTCCGCCAGCACCTGCAGGCCGATCGATTCACTGAGGTCTGGTACGAAGAGCTGGTCTCGAACTTCGACCATGAAGCCCGGCGCATGGTCGCGTTCTGCGGCCTCGACTGGCAAGACCAGTGCCTGGCCTTCCACGAAAACGCCGCCCCCGTCGCAACCGCGAGCGCCAGCCAGGTCCGCCGCCCGCTCTACGCATCGTCCATGCACCGCTGGCGACGCTATCGCGACAGCATCGCCCCGGCGCTGCGCACCCTAACCGATCGCGGAATCGCGTTCGAGTAAGGTGCTAATGAGTCAGTCTTTGAGCAATCCGCCCACGACAGCGCGGCAGCCGGAATGCTTGCCTGACCTGATCCGGAATCAGAGCCCAGGAGGCGGCTGGTGGAAGGGACT
>DAIRES010000234.1:1707-4771 GCA_036795465.1 Hyphomonadaceae bacterium | reverse complement strand
GCCCCACGGCCACCCGCCGCATGGACTTCCGCCCTCGATTCTGGTCTATCGCCCCAACACCCCGGACCACCCCCAAAAGGGATCAAATACGCATATGACTGGCAAGATCGTCACGGTTTTCGGCGGCTCCGGCTTCCTCGGCCGCCATGTCGTCCGCGCCCTCTGCAAGCAGGGCTGGCGCGTCCGCGTCGCCACCCGCCGCCCGCACCTGGCCGGTGACGTGAAACTGGCCGGCGATGTCGGCCAGGTACAGCTGGTCCAGGCCAATGTCCGCAACCGCGCCTCGATCAAGCGCGCCCTCGAAAACGCCGACGCAGCCATCAACCTCGTCGGCATCCTGTCGGAGCGCGGCTCGCAGAACTTCAACGGCACGCAATCGCTCGGCGCATCCAACATCGCCCAGCTCGCCGCTGAAGCCGGCATCGCCAACTATGTGCTCGTCTCCGCCATCGGCGCCGACGTGAAATCGAAATCCAACTACGCCCGCACCAAGGCCGAAGCGGAAGCTGCAACGCGCGAGGCGATCCCCTCTTCCGTCATCCTCCGCCCGTCCATCCTGTTCGGCCCCGAAGACGGCTTCTTCACCCGTTTCGCGCTCATGGCGCGCTTCACGCCTGTTCTGCCGCTGATCGGCGGCTCGACGAAATTCCAGCCCATCTATGTCGGCGACGTCGCCCACGCGATCGCCAACGCGCTGAAGCCGCAACACGCCGGCAAGACGTTCGAACTCGGCGGACCGCGCGCCTACACGATGAAAGAGCTGCTGCAATACATCACGCGCACGATCGATCGCCCGCGCATGCTTCTCCCCATTCCGATCCCGGTCGCCGCGCCGATGGGCTACATCGTCGGCGCTCTCTCGAAGCTGAACCCGTTCTTCGGCCCGCCGATCACGGGCGACCAGGTGCAGCTGCTGAAGCTCGACAACGTCGTCGCCCCCGGCGCCAACACGATCGCGGATCTCGGCATCACCTCGCTTGAATCGGTCGAGGCCATCACCCCGACCTATCTCTGGCGCCACCGCCCCCACGGCCAGTTCCAGCCGCCGCACGTCGACGAGGCGTCCCGCGTCGACGCGTAAGACGCTGCCGCTTCTGCCCTTGCATCCTGCTCTACCGCCGCTAGCCTTCACATGAGTTGGGCGGTCAGGGGAGCGGGACCATGGATAAGCTGGCCATCGAATATTCCGGCATGAATCTGGGCGTTCTGGCGCTCTGGTTGCTCATCGCAACGCTGGTCGGATTCGCCGCGCGAAAGATCGTCAGAGGCAAATCGGTGTTCGGCCTCTGGGGCGACGCCGCCTTCGGCATTCTCGGCGTCTTTCTGGTCGGGACGCTGCTCAAGGCCTTCAACGTATCGCTCACCGGCTGGATCGCCGGCTTCGATCTTGGCCCCCTGAACGACGTGACCAAGTGGCTCGATATCACGCTGATCGCCTTCCTCGGCGCCCTCGTGATCCGCGGCGTCCTCCGCCCGATCACCGGCAAGGGCTGATCAGCCGCCAAAGCCTGCGAAATAGATCGCGGCGAGCCCTGCTCCGCCGACGAGAATCCGCCACCAGCCGAACAGGCCGAAGCCGCGCTTCTGCACGAAGTCGAGCATCACCTTGATGACGACCAGGCCGAACACGAACGAGGCGACGAAACCCACCGCGATAATTCCGAGGTTGTCGCTTGTGAGGAAGTCCTTGCTCTCCCAGATGTCGAGCACGAACGCGCCGACCATGATGGGGATCGCCAGAAAGAACGAGAATTCCGCCGCCGCACGCTTGTTGATCTTCAGCAGCATCGACCCGACGATCGTCGACCCCGAACGCGACACGCCCGGGATGATCGACAGCACCTGGAACAGCCCGATGATCGCCGCCTTGTGCAGCGGCAGGTTCATCGCGTCATGATCCACCGGCGCCGGCGCCAGCCTGTCGATCAGCAGCAGCACCACTCCGCCAATCACCAGCGACCAGCAGATCAGCTCCAGCCCGGAGAACAGGTAGGTCTTGATGAAATCATGAAGCAGGAACCCGGCCGCAAAGGCTGGAACACACGCAATGATCACCGACAGCGCAAACCGCCGCGACGCAGCTTCCGTCGGCAGCGTGATCAGCACGCGCCAGAGCTTGCTGAAGTAAAGCGCAACCACCGCCAGGATCGCGCCCAGCTGGATCACCACCGTGAACGTGGTCCAGAACGGCGAGGTCAGCCCCAGCGCGGTCTGCGTCAGCAGCAGGTGCCCGGTCGAGGACACGGGGATGAACTCGGTCAAACCCTCGACCAGACCCAGAAGGATCGCCTGCAGGATGGTTGTGGTGTCCATGACGCTCCGCCGCGCTCGTTATGCCTGAACACTGTCTCTACCCGGACCATGGAAAACCAGTTACCGGCGACATAAGAGCTATTTGGTACCTATATACCGCCTCGCAAGCAGGCATGCCGCCCAGCGACTGACCGAAAAGCATCGATAAAGAACCATATGGTTCCTGTTGGCGCAATTTTCGATTGCACCGACCACCGTGGGCATTATGGAAACGGCTCGCGAACAATCCGGCGGGGCGTCCTATGGCTCAACAGCGCATGCTCAGCTTCATCTCGGTGGAGCAGGAAACGCCCGAAAAACGTGACGCTTCCGAGCGCCGCGGCGATTTCCACGAAATCTACGCCGACTACATCGCCGCCAAGGCCAACGATCAGGCCTCGCGCTGCTCGCAATGCGGCGTGCCCTTCTGCCAGACCCACTGCCCGCTCGGGAACAACATCCCCGACTGGCTGATGCTCACCGCAAACGGCCGGCTCGAGGAAGCCTACGAACTCTCCGCCGCCACCTCGAACATGCCCGAAGTCTGCGGCCGCATCTGCCCGCAGGATCGCCTGTGCGAAGGCGGCTGCGTGATCGAACAGTCCGGCCATGGCAGCGTGACCATCGGCGCGGTCGAGAAATACATCACCGACACCGCCTGGGAAAAAGGCTGGGTCCGCCCGATCAAGCCGGTGCGCGAACTGAACCAGTCGATCGGCATCATCGGCGCCGGCCCCGCCGGCCTCTCCGCAGCCGACCAGCTCCGCAGCGC
>DAIRES010000234.1:0-1607 GCA_036795465.1 Hyphomonadaceae bacterium | reverse complement strand
GTGAAAGCCGACATGGTCATCAAGGCGCTCGGCTTCGATCCCGAAGACCTGCCCGCCGCGTTCTCCGAAACAGCCCTGAGCGTGAACCGCTGGGGCGGCGTCAAGATCGACTACCGCAGCATGATGACGTCGATGGACGGCGTCTTCGCAGCGGGCGATATCGTGCGCGGCGCATCGCTGGTCGTATGGGCGATCAAGGAAGGCCGCGACGCCGCCTCCTCCATCGACGCCTACCTCCGCGCGAAGGCGACAGCCTCGCGCATCGCCGCGGAGTAGCATGATGGATGTCTATCAGATCTCCTGCGACCTGAAGCCCGGCGTGCGCGATCACCAGTTTGTCGCCGCGCTCGATGGCTATCTCGGCAACCTCAAAACCGGCGGCAAGATCGAAGGCTGGCGCCTGCTGCGCCGCAAGCTCGGACTTGGCATGCCGGGCCTCGGCGAGTTCCAGATCCTGATCGAGACGCACAATCTCGCGCAACTCGACGAGGCCTTCACCGCAGCTTCGCGACGCGATGAGCCCGTCGAGGGCGCACACTACGGCGTCAACTCGCTGGTGCAGAACTTCCAGGCCGCACTCTATCGCGACTTTCCTGATGCCCACCGCCAGCATGGCGAGGAGCGTTTCTGATGACACGTGAACTCCTGACCGAAACTCCCGGCGAACGCTGGCTCCGCAAATACACGACCGAGCGCGACACGCTGATCGACGCCAACGCCTATGACCCCGCCGACGAGAAGGACTCGTGCGGCGTAGGCCTCGTTGCGCAGATCGACGGCACGCCAAGACGCGAAGTCGTGGAGATGGCGATCCGCGCCCTCAAGGCCGTTTTCCACCGCGGCGCTGTCGATGCCGACGGCAAGACCGGTGATGGCGCTGGCATCCGCGTCGACGTTCCGCAGGATTTCTTCCGCGACGCCGTACGCGGCATGGGCCACACCATCGCCAGCGACAAGCAGATCTGCGTCGGCCAGATCTTCCTGCCGCGCACCGATCTCGCCCAGCAGGAAAAGGCCCGTTCGATCATCGAAACCGAAGTCGTGCGCTTCGGCTTTTACATCTATGGCTGGCGTCAGCCGCCGATCGACACCTCGATCATCGGCCTGAAAGCCAACGCGACCCGGCCGGAGATCGAACAGATCCTGTTCACCGACCAGCTGCGTCGCGACCCGCCGGAGCTGGAGCGCGCGCTTTACATCTGCCGCCGCCGCATCGAAAACCGCGCACGCGCCGCGAACCTTGACCTCTATCTCTGCTCGTTCTCCTCGCGTGCCCTGATCTACAAAGGCATGTTCCTCGCCGAGGACATCGACAATTTCTATCTCGACCTGAAAGACCCGCGCTTCATCTCGGCGGTGGCGATCTATCACCAGCGCTATTCCACCAACACCTTCCCGCAATGGCGCCTAGCGCAACCCTTCCGCATGCTCGCGCACAATGGCGAGATCAACACCATCTCCGGCAACATCAACTGGATGAAGAGCCACGAGATCAAGATGGTCTCGGATGTGTTCGGCGAGCACGGCGACGATGTGAAGCCTGTGATCCAGCCCAGCGGATCGGACTCCGCCGCGCTCGACAATGCGTTCGAACTGCTCGTGCGCGC
>DAIRES010000233.1:0-4773 GCA_036795465.1 Hyphomonadaceae bacterium | reverse complement strand
GGCGCATCCCGTCGTCGAACACGAAGTCGACTTCTTCCTCGCCCGTGCCGTCGAGGATGATGGATTGCACGCGCTCGGACAGCTTGTTCCACGCCGTATCGATCGAGAACTTGTATTTCTTCGCCAGCGCCTTGATCGTTTGTTCCTGCAGCGGCGAGGCCGACTTGCCCCACGGCGCAATCGCGCCCTCGCTCAAGGATTTGTCCTGCTCAGGCACCACCAGCGCCGGATCGATCTTCAGCTGTTCACCAAGGCCATCGCACGCCGGGCACGCGCCGAACGGATTGTTGAACGAGAACAGCCGCGGCTCGATCTCTGGAATCGTGAAGCCCGAAACAGGGCAGGCGAACTTGGCCGAGAAGGTCAGCCGTTTCGGCTCCTCGCCTTCCTTCACCTTGTCCGCGAACTCGGCGACGGCAATCCCATCGGCCAGCCCCAGCGCCGTCTCGAAGCTCTCGGCAAGCCGCTGTTCCATCCCGGCCTTGATGACGATCCGGTCCACGACAACGTCGATGTCGTGCTTCAGCTTCTTGTCCAGCTTCGGCGGATCTTCCAGCTCGTAATACTCGCCATCCACCTTCACACGCGCAAAGCCGCGCTTCAGCAGGTCGGCAAACTCCTTCCGGTACTCGCCCTTGCGGCCCCGGATCATCGGCGCGAGCAGGTGGAACCGCGTCCCCTCGCCAAGCGCCATCGCCTTGTCGACCATCTGCGAGACAGTCTGCGCCTCGATCGGTAGCCCTGTCGCCGGCGAATACGGCACACCCACACGCGCCCACAGCAGGCGCATGTAGTCGTAAACCTCCGTCACCGTCCCCACGGTCGAGCGCGGGTTCCGGCTTGTCGTCTTCTGCTCGATCGAAATCGCGGGAGAGAGCCCGTCGATGCGCTCCACATCCGGCTTCTGCATCAGCTCCAGGAACTGCCGCGCATACGCCGACAGGCTCTCCACATACCGCCGCTGCCCCTCGGCATAGACGGTATCGAACGCCAGCGAGGATTTGCCCGAGCCGGACAGGCCAGTGATCACCACCAGCTCGTTCCGCGGAATATCCACGTCGATGTTCTTCAGATTGTGCTCGCGCGCGCCGCGCACGCGGATGGCGTTAGGCTCGGATGACATGAACTAACCCGGGGAGCTGATCGAAGTTTACTGCCAGACGGACGTGAGCTGAGTCGATTGCCGAGCCAAGAACATAAGCGGAACAATAGCCGCTGTCTTCCACTCAGCCCAATCTTTCACCCGCCGCGCGAATATGGCCCCCGACGCCGCCAGCGCAACCGCGTCACTGAGTCATTGCTGACGAGGAAGTGGCAGCATCCCGCGTTGCCCAAAAGGCGCTCATTTCCCGGCGGGCTGCCTGCACGGGCCAGAGTGCGCTAGTCTGCCTTTCAACAGGAGACATGCCCATGGGCGCTCTATTCAACATTGTCGGCCGGATAATCAGCACTTTGCTGGGCCTGCTCCTCGTTCTGGGCGGCACAGTATGGATCCTGCAGTCGTTCAACATCGCCTTCAACCAGCCGATGGACGCCCTGGGCGGCGAGCGCAGCTTCATGGTCGATGACCGGCAATGGGCCGTCTATGGCTTCATCGCCATCGCCGTCGGCCTCATCCAGATCGCGTGGAGCAACACGCGCAAGCGCGGTTGACCTCATTTTCCATCTGAGACGACATGGGAAATTGAACCGCCGCGAATCCTTCGCTAACTCCACGGCATGTCCCAGCACCCCTTCCGCATCGCCCGTTCGAAAACCGGCCTCGGCATGTTCGCGACCCAGCGCATCCCGAAGAACACCCGCATCTTCGAATACACCGGCCGCATCATCACCAACGAAGCCGCCGACAGGATGCCCGGCAAGCCGCGCTATCTCTACGACCTGAACAAGAAGTTCACCCTCGATGGTTCGCCGCGCTCAAATCTCGGCCGCTACGCCAACCATTCCTGCCGCCCCAATGCCGTGGACTACACCTATCGCGGCCGGATCTATGTCAAATCCCTCCGCGCCATCGAGCCGGGGGAGGAGATCACCTACGACTACGGCAAGATCTATTTCAACGCCTTCATCGGCAAGGAAAACTGCCTCTGCGTGAAATGCGTCGCCCGCCGCGAGCGTGAAGCCGCGCAAAAGCCTAAACGCGCCGCAGCCTCCGTCCGCGTCGAGCGGAAAGCCAAGCGCTAGATACGAAAACGCCGCCCCGCAGAAGCACATCGGGGCGGCGCATCGTCGTATCTGTTAGCTGACTAGCAGCGATGGTCCTTCTTCGCGATCTGGCGACCCGCCAGCACGCCGCCGAGGCCGCCAATCACCGCGCCCTCGGATTTCGCGCCGCTGCCGGCCACCTGGCTTCCGATCACCGCGCCGGCAACGCCGCCGACAACCGCGCCCTGGTTGGACGCACGCTGGCGATCGCGCTCACACTGAATCTTCGCTGCAGCCGCGCGCTCTGCTTCAATCGCGCGACGCTCAGCCGCCGCAACCTTGGACGCGCTGTTATCCCGGTCGACTGAAGCCAGCTTCACCGGCTCGCCGCCATCTTCCATGCGCTCAATAGCGCTCGGTGGCGGGTTAGCCGCGCCAACAGCGAAACTCACGCCCGCAACGGCAAGTGCGCCAGCAACGCCAGCCGCAATAAGAGGAATATTGGCCATAGCCTTCTCCAGTGCTCATATCGAACGCTGGAGTAATGAACTTAGCGCATGTGAGTTCCATTGACCCGAAGGTCAACCGAACATCCGTGTCCTGACGGCCTCACACGACTCGCGCAACGCGCGATCGCGTTAACCGTTCGGCCTACTGCACCTTCAGGAAAGCCAGCGCATTGTTCTGGTTCATCGGAATGACCAGTTGCTTGCCCGCCGTGTCGTAACAAGCCGACGCCGCGCCTGGAATGCCCGAAGCCACCAGCTCCGCCTTCTTGCCCGGCTTGATGCGCGACACGCCGCCCAGCGTCACGCTGTTCACCAGCTTCGTGCCGTTCTTCAGGATCACCACGCCATCGCTCCCCGCCTGCGCGGACTGCTCGGTCTTCACCAGCTTGCCGTCGGGCGAGAAGGTCAGCACGCCGGTGTCGCCCATGTTCACGACAACGATGTTGCCGTCATTGTCGATCGCCACGCCGTTCGGTCGAGAAAGCGGCGCACCCTCGATGAACACGGAAGACTTGCCATCCGCCGTCACCTTGTAGATGCGCTGCGGCGTCGCGCCGTCCGCGCTGCCCGTCTGCGAAGCATAGATCGTCCCGTCCTTCGCCACGGCAATACCGTTGAACCACGGCGAGTCCGGCACAGCCACTTCGCCTGCCGGCGCGCCCGTCTTCAGGTCGAACATCCGCACCACCGAAATGCGCTTGGCGCCGTCCGCCGTGTCGCCATCGCTGTCGGTTATGTAGAGCTTGCCGTTCTGGATCGCGCTGCCGAATGGCTGGTTCAGCACCAGCCCGTTGCGGTTCACTCCGATCCAGCGCGGCGTATGCACCGACCCGTCCGGATTGTGCAACGACACCCACGCGTCGTTCGGCACTTCCTTCTGCGTCGCGCCGCGATTGATCGTCAGGATCAGCTTGCGCGCCGGGTCATAGACACAGCTCTCCGCGCTCACCACCGAGCCATACACCTTCACGTTCGACGAGATCGGCGTCGTCTTGCCATCCGCGGTCACGCCCAGCGACGGCCCGGTTGCAAACGGTTGCGGCGCCTGGGGTGCAGGCGTGGGCGTCTGCGCCAGCGCCGAAGTGCTGCAAAGCAGGGCGACGGTCATTGCGCTGGCAAGGACGAGCTTCATGTGCGTTCTCCACGGTGCGGGGCGCGATGCGCCGCGACTCTTCTGATTGTCTGCCGGGAACATAGGGCCCGCCGGACGCAGATCGACGCACGAAGCCGTGCGCCAGGGAAACGAAGCTGCGGGTTTTCCGTGATCGAAGACATCACGGCCCTCGCCCACCTCCGGTTGGGGCTGGCGGATATGGTCCCGGGGCTGGGAACTCACATCCGCATTGGGAGCGGAGGGCAGGGCGAGAGCCGGTCTTGATGCTTTGATAGCTTGCGTCGGCATCGGATTTATGAAAGAACACATCGTGAACAGGCGCAACCGTGCGTGCTTCACCTACCTGTGGAATCCCCAAGGCCTCCACAGGTAGGTGACGCGAACGGCGGTTCGGCAGGTCGCGTGGAGAGGCGGGTGGCCCTAGGGTGCCCGTCCTGTGTCAGGAACCGGAGCGGTACGCGAAAGGCGGCCGGGGCCGGAGTGCAAACGGAGACGAATATGGCCGGCTCGGTCAACAAGGTGATCCTCATCGGCAATCTCGGCCGGGATCCCGAAATCAAGCAACTTCCCTCGGGCTCGTCGCTCGCCAACCTCTCGATCGCCACGTCCGAAACGTGGCGCGACAAGGCGTCGGGCGAACGCAAGGAAAAGACCGAGTGGCACCGCGTCGTCGTCTTCAACGAAGGCCTCGTGCGCATCGTCGAGCAGTTCCTCAAGAAGGGCTCGAAGGTTTACATCGAAGGCGCCCTCGAAACCCGCAAATGGCAGGACAAGGACGGCAACGACAAATACTCGACCGAAGTCGTCCTGCGTAACTTCAACGCCTCGCTCACCATGCTCGATGGCAAGAACGAAGGCGGCGGCGACCGTGGCGGCGACAGCTACAACCAGGACCGCGCCCCCGCCCGCAACGCAGGCCCCAAAGGCAAGCCCGGCAAAGGCGCCCAGGAAGACTTCTCCCGCGGCCCCGAATTCGACGACGAGATTCCGTTCTAGCCACGGCGG
>DAIRES010000232.1:0-4784 GCA_036795465.1 Hyphomonadaceae bacterium | reverse complement strand
CCTAGCCGAACCTTCCCGTGATGTAGTCCTGCGTCTGTTCGAGCTTGGGGGCGGTGAAGAGCTGGTCGGTGGGGGCGGTTTCGATCAGCTGGCCCATGTGGAAGAAGGCCGTGATCTGGCTGACGCGGGCGGCCTGCGCCATCGAGTGCGTGACCATCACGATGCAGGTGTGCTTGCGGATGTCCTCGATCAGCTGCTCGATGTGAGCCGTCGCGACGGGATCGAGGGCGGAGCAGGGTTCGTCCATCAGGATGACGGCGGGCGAGACGGCGAGGGCGCGGGCGATGCAGAGGCGTTGCTGCTGGCCGCCGGAGAGGCCGAGGCCGGATTTGCCGAGGCGGTCTTTCACTTCCTCCCACAGCGCGGCGCGGCGGAGGGATTTCTCGACGAGTGCGTCGAGGTCGGCTTTGGTGGGCGCGATCCTGTGGGTGCGCGGGCCGTAAGCGACGTTGTCGTAGATCGACATCGGGAACGGGCTTGGCTTCTGGAACACCATGCCGATGCGCGAGCGGACGGAGACGGGATCAATCTCCGCGCCGTTGACGTCGACGCCGTCCATCAGGATCTGGCCCTCGACGCGCGCGTTGGGAATCGTGTCGTTCATGCGATTGAGGCAGCGCAGCAGGGTGGACTTGCCGCAGCCCGAGGCGCCGATGAAGGCGGTGACGGCGTTGTCGGGGATTTCGAGATTGACGTCGAACAAGGCCTGCTTGGCGCCGTAGAAGGCGTTGATCTGGCGCAGACTGATGCGCGTGGCCGACGTGACCGGGCCGCTGTTGGCGACTTTCAGACTGATGCCGGGGGCGCGGGCGGACGCGGGTGTATTCTGGGGCGTGCTCATCCCGCTTTGGCTAGCGGGATGAGGCCGCGTTGTCCACTTGAGCGGCGTGTCAGCCCTGGCCGCGTTTGAGGGCGGCCAGCGACACGCGTGAGACGACGTTGAGCAGGAGGACGCCGACGGTGATGAGCAGTGCGCCTGTCCAGGCGAGCTGGATCAGGTCGGCGCTGGGCGAGCCGGCGTAGCGGTAGATCGCGATCGGCAGGCTGGCCATCGGCTTGGTGAGGTCGGTCGACCAGTTGGAGTTGCCGAGCGAGGTGAAGATCAGCGGCGCGGTTTCGCCCGCGATACGGGCGACGGCGAGGAGGATGCCGGTGAGGATGCCGCCGAAGGCTGCGGGGAGGATGACCTTGCGGACGACTTCGTTCTCGCGGCTGCCGAGGGCGATGGCGCCGTCGCGATAGGCCTGGGGCACGAGGCGCAGGATGTCTTCCGTGGTGCGCGCGACGACCGGCATGGCGAGCAGGGCGAGAGCGATGGCGCCGGCGATGCCGGAGAAGCCTTTAAACGGCGAGACGGCGATCTGATAGACGAACAGGCCGATCAGCACGGACGGGGCCGAGAGCAGGATGTCGTTCACGAAGCGGACGAGCGAGGCGAAGCGCGAGGTCTTGCCGACTTCGGAGAGATAGACGCCGACCATCATGCCGAGCGGCGCGCCGATCATCGAGCCGATGCCGACCTGGATGAGCGAGCCGACGATGGCGTTGGCGAGGCCGCCGCCTGTGCCGGTCGAGCTCATGGATTTGGTGAACACGTCGAGCGAGAGGCCGGCGAGGCCGCGTGAAAACAGCATCCAGAGGATGAGCGCCAGCATGATGAGGCCGATGACGGCTGCGAAGACGCAGAGGCCGCCCATGATGAGGTCGGTCGCCTGGCGGCGGAAGTAGCGGGCTTTGACCTGCGGGGTGAGCGTCTTCATGCCATGCGCTCCTGGCGGAGGAGGAGGCGTGCGAGGGCGAGCACGCCGAAGGAGACGACGAACAGGATGAAGCCGAGGCCAAGCAGGGCGGCGAGCTGGATCGATCCGGGTTCGGCTTCGGGGAAGTTGTTGGCGACGACCGAGGCGATCGAGGCGGAGGGGGCGTAGAGGCTGTCGGGCATGCGCGTGGCGTTGCCGATGACGAAGACGACGGCCATGGTTTCACCCAGCGCGCGGCCGAGGCCGAGGAAGACGGCGCCGAACAGCGAGCCGCGCACGGCGGGGATGACGACGCCGGTGAGCGACTCCCAGCGGGTTGCGCCCATGGCGTAGGCGCCGTCCTTCAGCAGTTGCGGGGTGGAGAGCATCACGTCGCGCGTGGTGGCGGCGATGAAGGGCAGGATCATCACGGCGAGGACGAGCGAGGCCGTCATCAGGCCGACGCCGAGCGGGGCGGCGGAGAACCAGAAGAAGCTGTCGCCGAGCGGCGGGATCCACTGGAAGGTTTCGGTGAGCCAGGGCTGCACGTTCTCGGCCATGAAGGGCGCGAGCACGAAGAAGCCCCACATGCCGTAAACGATCGAGGGGATGGCGGCGAGCAGCTCGATCGCGATGCCGAGCGGTGCGCGCAGGGCGCGGGGGCAAAGCTCGGTGAGGAAGAAGGCGATGCCGAAGCCGATCGGCCAGGCGATGCAGATGGCGAGCAGTGCGGTGATGAGCGTGCCGGTGATGGCGGGCAGGGCGCCGTAGATCGAGGTGACGGGGTTCCATTCGGTCGACCAGATGAAGCCGATGCCGAAGGTCTCGAACGCCTGGCGGCCGCCGAGGAACATGATGAGGAGGATGGAGGCGAGGACGACGACGACGATGCCGCCGGCAGCGAAGAGGCTGATCTTGAAACTGGTGTCGGCGAAGTGCGGCTTGCGCGTGCCGATCAGCGATTTTGTCGCTGCTGTCGTTTCCATCATCAGGCCCCTGAGCACCCCGAATGCACGTCTCTTATTGAGTCTTGCAGCACAAAGGAACCGGGCGGGACGATTTCTCGCCCCGCCCTTCTAGTCCCTTGTTTTATTTCCAGACTGCCTGGCCGTTGGCGGAGATCGCTTTCCACTTGGTGCGGACCTGGTCCTGCACCGCTTTCGGAAGGGCGATGTAGTGGAGCTGGTCAGCAGCCGGGGCGCCGGATTTGAAGGCCCAGTCGAAGAACTTCAGGACGTTCGCGGCGCGAGCCGGATCCGAGGGGTTCTTCGGGACGAGGACGTAGGTGGCCGAGACGATCGGCCAGGTCGTGTCGCCGCTCATGTTGATCATCGAGGCGGCCATGTTGGCGGCGCCAGCCCAGTTGGCTTGCGTCGCGGCGGCGTTGAAGCCGGCCATGGTGGGCTTCACGAATTTCTTCGCGCGGTTTTCGAGTTGCGGCGTTTGCATGCCGTTCTCGGTTGCGTAGGCGTACTCGACGTAGCCGATGCCGCCTTTGGTGTTTTTCACGGCAGCAGCAACGCCGGCGTTACCCGGAGCGCCGACGCCGGTTTTCCACGGAACCGAGTTGGCCGTGCCGATGTTGGTCTGGAAGGGGAGGCTCACCGCCGCGAGGTAGGAGGTGAAGATGTTCGTCGTACCAGAAGAGTCAGCGCGATAGGCGGGAGCGATCGCGACGGCCGGGAGAGTGACGCCCGGGTTGAGATCCTTGATCTCTTTCGCGTTCCACATGCGGATGCGGCCTTGATAGATGTCCGCAACCACCGGGCCCGTCAGTTTGAGAGCGTTGCCGTCAACGCCCGGGATGTTCACGACCACAACCACCGCACCGATGACGGCCGGGAATTGCAGCAGGTTGTTCGAGGCCAGACGCTCGGAAGCGACCGGGGTATCCGATGCGCCGAAATCAACCGTGCGGTTGATGATCTGCGTCACGCCAGCGCCGGAGCCGACGCCCTGATAGTTGAGGGCGGGAGCGCCGGTGGCTTTGTATTGCTCACCCCATTTCGTGTAGATCGGGGCGGGGAAGGTGGCGCCTGCGCCGGTGATTTCCTGTGCGTGGGCGGCAAGTGTTCCGCCCGCGAGTATGGTGGCGACGGCGGCGGCGCGAACGGCGCGGCCGAAGCCTTTAGTCAGCTGATTCAACATGACTTTCTCCAGTCAAAACTTGTGAGGGTTATTCAGTCCCTGTGCGAGTGGTGATTACCACTCGATCTGCGAACGTATTGTGACAACGTCTGCTGTTCCGCTGAGCGCGCTGTTCGGGCGGTCGATGTCGAGGTGCGACACGTCGGCCTGGAATTTCAGGAAGGCGAGCGGCTGCCAGGTGGCTTGCAGCGTGACGCCTTTCTGTTCGCCGCCATCCATCGTCCCGTCGGTCAGGTCGAGGAAGTCGTAGCGGGCGCCCAGCATGATCGCGCCGATGCCATCGTCGGAGCCGAGGGTGCGTTTCGGCACGACGCGGCTGAAGGAGCCGTCCTTGCCGTTATAGACGCGGCCATCGCCGGTGGGCGACCAGAAGAAGTCGACATAGCCGCCCTGGAAGGTCGGCTCGAAGGCGCCGAGCGACGTGCCGGATTGCGGCTTGGCCTGCAGCTGTCCGTACTCGGCCGAGAAGCCGAATTCGTTCATCTGGCCGGCGACTTCAAAGCCGTAGAAAGTGTCCTGCGCGAAAGCAGTCGAGCCGGTGTCGACGAAGCGGTCGCCGTAGCCGGTCTGCGGACGCGCGCGGTAGCGGAAGCCAGGACCGCGGTTGGTCGTGGCATCTGGGCCGCCGCCATTGTCGCGGACGCGGGCGTTGAGGCCGAGGTGGAGGACCGTGATGCCATCGGGCGTGCGATCATAGATCGGCGCCCAGGTGGCGCGGCCTTCGAGGCCGACGGTTTCGCTGGTGTTGGTCGATTCCGGGTTGTTGAAGTCGTCGCCTTGCAGCGCGACGCCGGCCGACCAGTTGCCGCCGCCGGTCGTCACCGCGATCGAGCCGATCTTGGTGAAGCCGAAGGCGTTGATGTAGCCCGAGCGTTCGTTGAACGGGATGTTCAGCGA
>DAIRES010000040.1:11898-22830 GCA_036795465.1 Hyphomonadaceae bacterium | reverse complement strand
GTTCCGGCACGTTGCGGCGCGCGGCCATCAGCGTGACTTCGGCATCGGTGAGTTGCTTCGAGGCCTTGCTGCGGTCTGCGGCGGCGGCATCGCGCGCGGATTGCGCAGCGATGATCTCCGGCTTGAGGGCGTCTCGGCGGGCGCGCTGTTCGAGTTTTTCGGCGGATGTCAGCGGCGCATCGGAACTGCGCACGAAGCCGTCCCAGCGCCAGAGGTCGCCTTCACGGCTGACGAGGCTCTGGCCTGTCTGCAGCTGCGTGACGAGCGATGCTCCGCGTGCGCGATCGACGAGGCCGCATTGGGTGAGGCGTGCGTGCAGTTCGGGCGGGGCCTCCACCAGACCGCTCAGCGCCTCGGCGCCTTCGGGCAGGCGCGCGGTGGCGTCACCGTGCTGACCCGACCAGTGGACCGGGGAGGTCGGATCCGCCGGGGCGTCGAGATCGTCGTCGAGCGCTGCCGCCAGCGCGCGCTCAAGGCCGGGCGCGCGGACCCCATCCATCACGGGCGGGGCGGCGGTCGGCGCCGTCATGCGCAAAAGGCGGTCGAGGCCTTTCAGTTCGGATTCGAGTTCGCCCAGCTTTCGCTCGGCGGCGAGAAGCGGAGGCGTCAGGCGCGCTTCGAGCGCGCGGGCATCATCAACTGCGCGCAGCGCAGCAGTGAGAGCAGATTGCGCGTCCTGCGCTTTTTTCTCTGCGTCTGCATGACGCGCGCGGGCATCCTTCAACGCGGTTTCAAGTTTCGCCGCATTGCCGAGAGCCGCGATTTCCTTTTGCGCATTGTTTAGATCGCTGACGAGGCGGCTGTGGCGCTCTTCCTCTCGCTTGAACGCGGCCTGCGCGGCGGCGGCTTCGGCTTCGGCGCGGGCAAGCGCTGTGCGGCGCTGGTCAGCTTCCTGCTCGAATGTCTGAAGCTCGGCCATTGCGGCATCGACGGCAGCGGCGAGTTCGGCTTCGCGTTTCTTCTGCGCTGCCGGGTCGTCCGGCGGCAATTGCGCCAAGGCCTGCGTCGCGCGTTCGGCGCGGGCTGTGGCGTCGTCGCGCTGCACGGTCTCGCGTGTGGTGTCTTCGAGCAGGCGGGTGATGTCGCGGTCGAGGCGGGCGAGGGCTTCCTTCGCCGCATCGCGTTCGGCTTCGAGCCGGGCGAGCTGCAACTTGATGACGCCGAGCCTGCCTGCCGCGTCTGACTCGGCGGCGCGCAGGGGCTCGATCGCCGCGCGGGATTCTAGTTCGGCTGTCGATGCGCGCGTCACGGTCGAGACAGTTTTCTGCTCGTTCGACTTCGCGTCTTCGAGAGCGGCGCGGGCTTCGGTTGTTTCAATGACGGCGCCACGCCAGCGGGCCGCACCGAGACGGGCTTCGAGGGCGGCGATCTCTTCCGACAGCACACGATATTTCCGCGCCTTGCTGGCCTGGCGCTTGAGGGCGTTCGCCTGCTTTTCGACCTCGGCCATGATGTCAGCCAGCTTGGCGAGGTTTTCGTCAGCGGCCTTGAGCTTCAGCTCGGCTTCATGGCGGCGCGCGGCGAGGCCGCCAATGCCGGCGGCTTCCTCGAGAATGCGGCGGCGGTTCTGTGGCTTTGCGCCGATCAGCTCGCTGATCTGCCCCTGGCGGACGAGGGCGGGGGAGTTGGCCCCGGTCGATGCATCGGCGAAGAGCAGCTGCACGTCTTTCGCGCGGACTGTGCGACCATTGATCTTGTAGGACGAGCCGGCGCCGCGGCGAAGCATGCGGCGGATCTCGATCGTGTCTTCGTCGTTGAACTCGGCAGGCGCGCCGTGGTCGCGGTTGTCGAGTTGCAGCGTGACTTCCGCCATCTCGCGCGCGGGGCGGGCTTCAGAGCCGGAGAAGATGAGGTCATCCATCTCGCCGCCGCGCATGGCGCGGGCCGAGGTTGCCCCCATCGCCCAGCGCAACGCTTCGAGCAGGTTGGACTTTCCGCAGCCATTGGGACCGACAATGCCGGTCAGGCCCTCTTCGATCGGTACATCCACCGGATCGACGAAGGACTTGAAGCCCGCGATCTTGAGGCCGATCAGGTGCAAGTCAGGGTTCCAGTTCGCCCTGAAAATGCGGGCTTTTGCTGGCTCTAAGGGGGGCGGGAGGCGGGGTCAATGGCTGTCGCCAGCGGGGCGATGCGGGCCTAGCGGGGCGCGGCTTTCGCGAGTTCCGCGTCGATGGCGGCGGACAGCGCGTCGATCGTCTGGTCGACGTCTTCCCCGCCGATCAGAAACGTAGGCGTCGAGGTCACGAAGGCGGGCGACTCTTGGACGTATTTCCGCGTGAGTTCCAGAAGCGCCTTGTCGTCGATGCAGGTGTCGACCTGGTCAGCGTTGAGGCCATGACGCCCGCCAAGCTCGCGCAGGTTTTTCTGCAGGCGCCAGGGATTGCGGCCGGATTCGATGATCTCGTTCTGGTGGTCGAACAGATCGTCGATGGCGGCGAAGAACTTGTCCTCGCCGGCGCAACGCGCGATGGCGGCGCCTGCCAGAGAGATGGCCTGCGGCGGTGTCGGCATCACGACCCAGGCGAGGCGCGCCTTGCCGGTGTCGATGTATTTCGCCTTCAGCTCCGGAAACACCTGCTCGTGGAAGGCGCGGCAATGGCCGCAGGTGGTCGAGGCGTATTCGGTAATCAGCACCGGCGCGTTGGGATCGCCCATCACCGGCTGGCCGAGGAAGGGCGTGATCTCAACCGTCGAATAGGGTTCCCGCTCGCGCGGAACCTCGCAGGCGGCAAGCAACAGTCCGGCGGCGGCGATGGCTAGCCCGGGGAAGCGCATCCGGCGCGCTAGGTCGGCGGCGAAGCGGGTGGCGTCGCGCCGGGGGCTGATGCAGGCGTCGCCGGCGCGGGTGCAACCGATGCAGGCGCGGCAGGAGTTCCGGATGCCCCGGCAAGCTTCGCTTCAATCGCGGCGGACACGTTTTCCCAGGTGGCGCTGGTGGTCAGCATCTCGTCATTGATGAACAGGCTGGGCGTGCCCTTGACGCCTTTCGCGGCGCCTTCATCGCGGGATGCCTTGATTGAGGCGTTCAGCTCAGGCTGGAAGTCGATGCAGGTGCGTGTCTCCTCGCGCGAAAGGCCGAGGTCGCCGGCGACGCGGGCGATGATCGGGCCGGCCTCGCCTGTGCGGGCGGCGTCGAGCAGGTCGGCCTGCGCGGTGAACATGGCGTCGACCGCTTCATGGAATTTTTCCGGGCCCTTGCAACGCGCAACAGACGAGAGGAGCACGCCCAGACCGTCCGTCGCCTTGCCGGTGGCCGGATCATATTCGAGCGGGAAGTCGCGATAGATGTACTTCACCTTGCCGGTGTCGATGTAAGTGGACTTGAGGCGCGGGAAGACCTGCTTGGCGAAGTCGCGGCAGACATGGCAGCTCAGCGCCGCGTATTCGATCAACGTGACCGGCGCATTCGCATCGCCCATCGGAACGTCGCCCAGCACCGGCGTCACGGGCACCGGCGTGAAGGCCGTGGCCTGCGGCTTCTGTTCGGAGCAGGCCGCGGCCAGCGCGAGCGTGGCGGCGAACACCGGCGTGAGCAGGCGGCGGATGGCGTACATTGAGCGTCCCTCATTATTCCAGCCGGTTTTGGCCAAAGGCGGGGCTGCGGTCAACGTTTCCGATGAGGCGGTCAGCCTTTGCGCTGGCCCGTCATGACCGCTTCGCCCAGATGGGACAGGGCGTTGCGCAGGGCGTTGCTCTGGACCGGGGCCAGCCGCTCGACCAGCGCTTTGCGCTGTTCAGGCGTCAACGGACGCGGAATGACGAGCGCCAGCTGTTTGGGCGGCGCGGTCTGGACCAGCTTCAGCGAGGTGATCCTGGAGCCCGAAGCGAGGTTTACCCTCTCCAGGATGTGATCCGTGGCGTGCTGGATGATCGGCGCGGCGGCCGAGGGCACGCGAAGGTGAAGTACATTACCGCCCTTTGCGCGGGACACCCGCAGCGGCTCCGTGATGGCGGCCAGCTTCATGCCGACAATCTCGGTCCAGCGGGACTGGAGCGTTTCCGGGGCGGGGCCGGCTTCCTTCAGAATGGGGCGCAGGGCGCGGTTGAGCGCGGCGCCCATCGGCTTGGCGGGGCGATAGACCGGAACCGCGCGCGTCTGGGCCAACCGTCGTTCGGCTTCCAACTCCCTTTCGCGCTTGTCCCAGTCGATGGTCATGCCTCTTCTTGCCAGCATTCGGGTTTCGTCGGAATGGGCCCGCACAGGTAGTTGTCTAAAAGCATGGTCACTCACAGCCTCAGGAAGATGCTCACCTCGGTGGATCGCTGGTACCGGCGCCATGCGCGGGTGCTGCCGTGGCGCGTGGGGCCGGAGGCGCGGGATGCCGGGGTGAAGCCCGATCCCTACCTCGTCTGGCTGTCGGAAGTGATGCTGCAGCAGACGACAATTCCCCATGCAACGCCGTACTTTGATGCGTTTCGCAAGCGCTGGCCGAATGTGAAGAAGCTGGCGGCGGCATCGTGGGAAGATGTGTCTGCGGCGTGGGCCGGGCTCGGCTATTACAGCCGCGCGCGCAACCTGCATGCCTGTGCAAAAGCGGTGGCAGAGCAGGGCAGTTTTCCACAGGACGCGAAAGGACTGCGCGATCTTCCCGGCGTGGGGCCGTACACGGCAGCGGCGATTGCCTCGATCGCGTTCGACGAACGGATCGCCCCGGTCGATGGAAATATCGAGCGCGTGGTGTCGCGCCTGCGGGCCATCGGGTCTGACGGGACGGAAAAGGGCTGGCGCGCCGCGAAAGTGTTGATCGCCGCACATGCGCAGGAACTGGCGGATGCACTGCCGAAAGATGGACGCGCGGGCGATCTTGCGCAGGCGCTGATGGACCTGGGCGCCACGATCTGCACGCCACGCAAGCCGAACTGCCTGATCTGCCCTTTGAACACGATGTGCGCGGCGCGGGCAGAGGGCGATCCGGATCGCTATCCCGTGAAAGCGGAGAAGAAAGCGACGCCGACGCGCCACGGGGCTGCATTCGTTTTGATGCGCGGAGACGATGTGCTGCTGGTGCGCCGTCCGCCGAGCGGATTGCTGGGCGGCATGATGATGCCGCCGGGCAGCGTGTGGACCGACGCGAAGCTCGAAGACCCGCTTGAAGGTGCGCCCGGCAAGTTCGCGTGGGAACGGATCGGTGAAGTGCGCCATGTGTTCACGCACTTTGCCCTGAAGCTCGATGTCTGGCGCGCCGAGGTGCCGGCGCGCGCCAAGGTGGCCGGCGAGTGGCTGACGCGCGAGGACGCGCTCGCCGCGCTGCCCACGGTGGGGCGCAAGGCGGTGGCGCTGGCAACAGGCGGTGGCGGCAAGCGCTAGCTGTAATGCGGCGTCGGAAATGCGTCGGCGCTTGAGGTGTTGTTCGGGCAGAGCAGGGGCAAGCTCAGGAGCTCACATGGCGTTTCAGGAAGCAATTGCCCGACTGGATTGGTCCGCAATCGAAAAGGAGGTCGACGCATCCGGATGCGCCATGACGCCGCCGCTGCTCGATGCCGATGCGTGCGCTGCGCTGGTCGCATCCTATGATGACGATCGGCTGTTTCGCTCAAAGGTCGTGATGGCGCGGCACGGGTTTGGCCGGGGCGAGTACAAGTATCTTGCCTATCCGTTGCCCGATGCGATCCAGCACTTGCGCACCACGCTCTACGAACGGCTCGCGCCGCTTGCGAACCGATGGGAGGAAGCGCTGGGCCGTGAGCCGCGCTTCCCTGCGGCGCACGCAGCATTCCTCGCAACCTGCCACGCGGCGGGGCAGGCAAGGCCAACGCCCTTGCTGCTGAAGTACGGCGAGGGCGACTACAACTGCCTCCATCAGGATCTGTATGGCGAGCATGTCTTTCCGCTGCAGGTTGCGATCCTCCTGTCTGAGCCGGGCGAAGATTTCAGCGGTGGCGAGTTCGTGCTGACGGAACAGCGGCCACGCATGCAGTCGCGCGCCGAGGTCGTCTCGCTCAGGCGTGGATGTGCTGTGATCTTCGCTGTGAACGAGCGGCCGGTGCGAGGGACGAAAGGCGTCTATCGCGTGAAAATGCGCCATGGCGTGAGCCGTATCCGTTCAGGCTCGCGCCACACGCTGGGGGTCATCTTCCACGACGCAGCGTGACACCAACCGATGCGGGGCGCATGCTTGGCGTGATCCGGCCAGGGAGAAATTCATGCTCGATCACATCGGGATCAAGGTCACGGATATCCAGCGCGCGAAGGCGTTCTACGACGCGGCGTTGAAGCCTCTGGGCGTCAGCGTTGTCATGGACGTGTCGGCAGAGGAGACGGGATCGACGCCGTATCTGGGTTATGGCGAAGGCTTCAAGCCGTACTTCTGGATCAACCAGCAGCCGCGCGCGACCGAACTGATCCATGTCGCGTTCGCTGCGGATAATCGTGCGAAGGTCGATGCGTTCTACGCGGCGGCGATTGCGGCCGGCGGACGGGACAATGGCCCGCCGGGACCGCGGCCACTCTATCATCCCGGATACTACGGCGCGTTCGTGCTGGACCCTGACGGGCACAACATCGAAGCCGTCTGTCACACGCCCGAATAGGGCTTCGGCAGAAGCTTAGTGCGGAGCAGGCGCCGGTTGGGCAGGCGCGGTCGGCGCCGGCGTCGTGCCCGGAGCAGCCGGAGCCGGAGCGCCCGGTGCGGCAGGCGTTGCGCCCGGGACAGCAGCCGGAGCTGCGCCATCGGCGGGAACTGCACCGTCAACCGGAGCAACAGCGCCATCGGCCGGAGCCGTGGCCGATGCCGGAAGCGGGGCAGGCAGCGGCACGCTCTCGCTACCCAGCGTACGCAGGTACGCGATGAGGTTCATGCGATCCTGCAGGCCGGTGAGGCGGCTGTTGATGCCGGCGAAGTTCATCGCCGTGCCCGAAGCAAAGCCCTTCGGACGTTCGATGAAGTGGTCGAGGTTCTCGTAGGTCCAGTTGCCTTCATGCTCTGTGAGCGAGCCCTTGCCGGTCGAATACTTGAAGCCGGCGTGGGAAGCGATGTCACGACCGAGAACGCCGAACAGGTTCGGGCCCTGCAGGTTGGCGCCGCCCTGTTCGAAGGTGTGGCACTGGAGGCATTTCTTGTGCTGCTCCTCGCCCTTCGCGACGTCGGCTGTGGAGATCAGGGTGAAGTAGTCGCGCGGGCCCTCAACCACGGCTTCTCCGCCGCCGGCATGAACCTCGGGAACGTCAACCAGGTAACCCGGCTTTTCGTGGTGCGCCGTGTGGAACAGCGAGTGCGATGCCTCGTTCAGGCCGATCAGCGCGAGGCCGGTGCCGAGGATGCAAAAGGCAATCTTGTTGAAGCCCAGATCGCTCATGGTCTGACCGTGCTCCAGTCCCTGAAAAGCGGGGCCCCAAAAAACTCGATTCGCGCCCGCACGCGCGGGGCTTTCTTGCATTTTACCCGGATGCCAGCAACCAGAGAAAGTCCGGCGAAATGACGCACAGTCAGACCGGCTAAGCCCCTATTTCGGTTGCCCTCTTCGGCAGGCTGGGGGCATAGAAGCCCCATGAACAAGATCGCTTTCCAGGGGGAGTTGGGCGCCAACTCCCATATCGCCTGCCGCGAGGTCTATCCCGACCTTGAGCCGCTGCCCTGCGCCACATTCGAGGACGTTTTCGCTGCGGCAGCCAGCGGCGAGGCCGGACTGGCCATGATCCCGGTGGAAAACTCGATCGCGGGCCGGGTGGCCGATATCCACCACCTTCTGCCGACATCCCCCCTGCAGATCATCGCCGAGCATTTCATGCCGATCCGGTTCCAACTGATGGGCCTGAGGGGCGCCAAGCTGGAGCAGATCAAGGGCGCCCACAGCCACATCATGGGGCTCGGACAATGCCGCAATTTCCTGCGGTCCCGGGGCATTGTCGCCCGGACCAGCTCGGATACGGCGGGCGCGGCTCGCGAGGTCCGCGATCTGGGAGATCCCACGCAGGCGGCGATCGCGCCACGGCTGGCGGCGGAGGTCTATGGCCTCGATATCCTTGCAGAGAACATCGAGGATGCGGCCCATAACACAACGCGTTTCGTCATCATGAGCCGCGAAGCCGTCCAGCCCGAGCGTGACCCCGCGCTGACCTGGGTTACGGCTTTTGTCTTCCGGGTCCGGAACGTGCCGGCGGCACTCTATAAGACGATGGGCGGGTTTGCGACCAACGGCGTCAACATGACCAAGCTGGAGAGCTACCAGATCGGCGGCTCGTTCAACGCCACCCAGTTCTATGCCGAGGTCGAAGGGCATCCCGATGACCCGGCAGTCCAGCGCGCGCTGGAGGAGCTCGGGTTTTTCTCAACCCAGGTTCGCCATCTCGGCGTCTTCCCGGCTCACCCCTACCGTTCGACGGCGCCGGGCCGCTAAGACCGCGTTCACCATGACAATCCGGACACGGACAGTCTCCGCCCCGCCAATGTCATAATTGGGGAGCGGATTTGGCGTTGGCGCGTTTCCATCGCGCAAGGCGCGTGACGAATTCGTCCGAAAAATCAGCAAAATCGGTGATCGAAAGTATCGCAACAGTATTCGTGCGCCTTCTCGAAGTCCTCGACACTTTTCAGCCACATCCGTGTAATGATCAGAAACCCGTTCATCTTTGTGTGGCTATCGCGCCACCTGATCATCCTTAATTCTGATCTTCCGAGGAACTGGTTTGTCCCGTGCCTATTTAGGCTGCATATCGACCTCACGCTGGGTGGATAGATGGGCCGGAGCGGGAAGCCTCGAAAGGGCGACCGGGTCGGTTCGGCACTGAAACCAGAGCGGGTGTTACTGCCGGGATCACGCAATTCCGTCGGAACCTGCTCCAGAAACAACTGGAGTCTTCCCCATGAAACTGAAAATCGCTCTCGCCGCGGCCACGATGCTTGTCGCCCCGGCCTTTATGTCCGCCCAAGCCCAGACCTCTGGCGTCTATGTTTCCGGCGGCTACACGCAATTCGACGGCGAAGGCGGCGCTGATCTCGGCGGCATCACCGGCCGCGTTGGCGTCAACTTCGGACCGAACTTCGCTGTTGAAGGCGAAGGCTCGTTCGGCGTGAAGGGCGACAGCGGCACCGAACTCGACAGCGAGATCGGCGTGTTCGCGGTCGGCAAACTGCCGGTGAACCCGTCGCTCGACGTGTTCGGCCGTGTCGGTGTCTCGCGCATCGAAACCTCGCCGTTCGGCGACGAAGATGGTCTCGCCTACGGCGCCGGCGCCCAGTGGAACCTGACCGCGCAAGACGGCATCCGCGGCGACTGGACTCGTCACGACTATGACGTGGGCAATGTCGATGCCTACTCGCTGTCGTACGTTCGCAGCTTCTAACTGATTGCTCTCTGCTGAGAGCTGTCTGATACGGGATGCCCCGCAAGCCATTGCGGGGCATTTTCGTTTTGGAGCTGCGATGATCGAGAATCGCGCAAAGGATCGCCGATGAGCGAACTTGTCATCCAGCCCCTGATGGCCGGCGACGCGCAAGGCTTTGCCGAGGCGTTCGCGATCTATCACGCCGCGATCGAGCTGACCGAGCAGCGCTCTGAGGCAAACCTCCGCAAATTGCTGCTGCGGCCCGATTACCGCTTCTTCGTTGCAAAGCGCGATGACAGGATCATCGGCATGTCGGTCGCCTATGTTCCGACCGAGGATTATTTCTGGCTGTTCGAATACGCCGCTGTCGCCCCTGAGGCGCGTGGCGCAAATATCGGCGCGCAACTGTTTCTCGCCAGCCGCGCCATTGCCGGTCCTGGCCGATTTGGCCTTGTCGAGGTCGATGCCGATCGTGGCTCGGCAGAGCAGGCAAGACGCCTGCGTTTCTACCAGCGCCTCGGCTGCCGCCGTATCGACGGCCTCGAATACCAGCTGCCGCTCGAAGACAATGGCAAGCCGCCTGAGATGTGGCTGCTCGCGCTCGCGGCTGAAGACTTTGATGCGCTTGATGTGAACATCGTCGAACGTTGGCTGCGTACGATCTATGAAGACGTTTACGCCCAGCGCCTTGATGACCCGCGCCTTGCGCAGATGATCGATCCCTTGCCGGATGATGTGAAGCTGGTTGCGATCTAACCGCGCGCGAGCCACGCCTTGATGACGTGGTGGGCGACCGCGAAATGCATAGGCGGAAATGCGTCCGGGTTCGTGCCCGCCATCATCGAAGCTGTTTCTTCGCGCGTGAACCAGCGCGCTGTTTCCAGCTCGGACTCGTCGACCTTGATGTCCTCGTTATCGGCTTCGAGGATCATTCCGATCATCAGCGATGACGGGAAGGGCCACGGCTGGCAGAAGAGATAATCGGCCTTCGTGGTGCAGCGGATGCCGGCTTCCTCGAAGATCTCGCGGGCGGCCGCTTGTTCGATCGTTTCGCCCGGCTCGACGAAGCCTGCGAGGCATGACCAGAAGCCGGGACGCCATGCTTTCTGACGGCCCAGCAGGCACTTGTCGCCGCGCACGGCCAGCATGATCGCGACGGGGTCGACACGCGGAAAATGTTCGGCAGCGCAATCCTCGCAGATGCGTTTCCATCCTGCTTCCACGATCTTCGTTCGCGCGCCGCAGTTCGAGCAGAAACCATGGCGGCGATGCCATTCGAAGATTGCGCGTGCGGTTGCAGCACACCCTCCGTTAAAGGCGTCGAAGGCCGAAGCGGCGGCCCGGAAGTCGTCGAACACGCCGAGCCCCGCGATGGGCGAGCTGTCGAGACTGAAGGACGCCGGCATCTCCAGTGCGAAGACGGGCGAGCCTTTCGCCGTCTCGCCTAGAAAGACGCGCGCGGCCTTTGGCGAGAGCATTCCAGCCTGAGAACCGAGCCAGAGGACAGGGCGGCCCGGCGGCAGGGGCGCGCCGATCTGGGTTGGTGCGGAAGCTGGAGCTGAGCCTTCGACCAGTATCTGGCCTTCACGCATCAGCAGGATACGCGAGTGTTCCGAATTGAAAGCCGCATCCAGCCATGCGGGATCGCGGCGATGATGCGCGGC